>NZ_JCAFUR010000037.1:0-13732 GCF_059371575.1 Stenotrophomonas sp. YJH_SMC_4 | reverse complement strand
CCGGCGGCGTCGTCCTTGGCGCTGTTGATGCGCGAACCGGAGGACAGGCGCTGGATGGTGGTGGCCAGCGAGCTGCCGCTGGTGCTCAGGTTACGCTGAGCATTCAACGACATCGTATTGGTGTTGATGACTTGTGCCATGAGGAGAGGTCCTTGAGCGGTTGCACGTGAGTTGGGTTAGACGCCCCCGACGTGCCCCGGGGGCGGCTCATGTCAGCGCTGCAACAGGCTGAGCACGTTCTGCGGTACCTGGTTGGCCTGGGCCAGCATGGCCGTACCGGCCTGCTGCAGGATCTGGGTGCGGGTCAGTTCGGCGGTTTCCTTGGCGAAGTCGGTATCGCGGATGCGGCTGCGCGAGGCCGACAGGTTCTCCGAGGAGGTCTGCAGGTTGGCCACCACCGAGGTGAAGCGGTTCTGGATCGCGCCGAGGTCGGCGCGCACGCTGTTGACCGACTCGAGGGCCTTGTCGACGATCGACAGCGCCTTCTGCGCACCTTCGGCGGTGGTGACGTTCAGGTCCTTGACGAAGTTGGCCGTGGCGCCGGTCAGCAGGCCGCCGTTGGTGCTGGTTTCGGTCAGGCCCAGGCCAGCGATGGTCGCGGCGGTGGCGCCAGCCGGCGGGGTTGCGGCACTGATGCCCAGGGTGAAGGTCTGGCCGTCCTTGACCGAGGCCAGGCTGATCACGCCGGCATTGACCGAGGCCATGACGCCGGTTTCGCCCAGCTTGTTGTTGATCGCGGCGGAGGTGGCCGAGGTGATCGATTCGCCCGCCTTCACGGTGAAGTCGTTGATGGTGACCGTGGTGGCGGTGCCGCCCGGCGGGGTCACCGAGATCTGCAGGCCGGAGTAGGTGGTGTCGGCGGTGGCCTTGTCGGCGGCGGCCAGGCTGGTGCCGGTGTAGCCGTTGGCGAAGGTTGCCGCGCCCAGCGAATCGGCCTTGGCGTTGACCACGCTGTTGATGGCGATGGCCTGGCCGGCGTTGGCGCCGACCTGGAACAGCTGGCTGGTGAAGGAGCCGTCCAGCAGCTTGGTGCCGTTGAAGTCAGCCTGCTTGGCCACGCGGTCGACTTCCGAGACCAGCTGGGTCACTTCAGCCTGCAGGGCCTTGCGGTCGCTGGCCGAGTTGGTGGCGTTGGAGGACTGCACGGCCAGTTCACGGATGCGCTGCAGGTTGTTGCCGACTTCGCTCAGCGAACCCTCGGCGACCTGGGCCAGCGAGATACCGTCGTTGGCGTTGCGGATGGCCACGTCCAGACCACGGATCTGGGTGGTGAAGCGCTCGCTGATGGCCAGGCCGGCCGCGTCGTCCTTCGCGCTGTTGATGCGCAGGCCGGACGAGAGGCGCTGGATGGTGGTAGCGAGCGAGCTGCCGCTGGTGCTCAGGTTGCGCTGAGCGTTGAGCGACATCGTATTGGTGTTGATTACCTGTGCCATGGGGTCGTCTCCTCTTATATGGAACCCGTTGGTGAATGAAACGAAGCGCCGCCTGTTTTTTTGTGTGGCTGTGTGCTTCGCTGTTGCCAAATGAATAACGGCGCTTTGTCAACAACCTTTAGCCGTGAATTCCGTCGACGCTGAAATCCCGTGCCGGAGGCTGTTTTTCCGGGGTTTTCCAGCCCTGGCCGGGCGTGAAGGCGACCCCGGAAGGGGCGGTTGGGCATGCCCAACCAGCGCTGATGAAGGTATCGGCGGGGCAGGGCCTGGCTTGATGGGCAATCACGGAAAATGCGTGCAGCATGTTTCCGGTAGCGCCAGCCCACGCCCGACGAGTGCGACGGAACGGGCACGCAGGAACGAAAAAGGCCGCGATGCAGGGCATCGCGGCCTTTCAGGGGTGACGCAGGAGATGCGTCAGCGGATCTTGTTGAACAACGACATCGACTGCATCTGCGAGAAGATCGTCTGTGCCGCCTGCAGCGCGGTGCTCTGCAGCTGGTACTGGCTCAGTGCATCGGCATAGTCCAGGTCACGCATCTGCGACAGCGTGGTCTTCAGGGTCACGCTGTTGGCTTCACGCATGTCGGCGGCATTGTCCAGTGCCTTCAGCTGCGCACCGCCGGCCGCGCGCGAATCGATCATCCGTTCCGACGCACGGGCCACATCGCGCAGGGCGCTCTGCAGTTCGTTCTGCTGCGCGCTCATCTTGGCGGTGGTGCCGGTGTCGGCATCAAGCGCGGCAATCAGCTTGTCCATGGTGTCGAAGATGTCGCGGCTGGTGGCCGGCTTCACGTTGAAGCTGTCACCGGCAGCGGGTGCGCCGGTGATCTGCAGGCGGACACCGTTGACTTCCACGTTGTCACCGGCCTTGAACGTGCCGGTGCCGGTCACGTTGCCAGCGCCGTCCAGTACCTGGTACTGGTCGGCGGCGGTGAAGCGGATGCTGAAGGACTGGCCGTTCCAGCTGTCGCTGCCATCGCGGGTGATGTTGGTCAGCACGCCGTTGCCGGTATTGCCGGCCGCGGCAACACCATCGACGAAGCCGTCGCCGGTAGGAATGCGCATGAAGATCTCGCTGCCGGGCAGGGCATCCCGCACATAGGTATCGGGGCCGACTTCAATCTGGCGCTGGGTCTGGTCGCCACGGTAGACCACCTTGCCATTGATCTTGGCGAACGGCGGATCGCCATCTTTGGTGCCGCCGAACACGTAGCGGCCGGTGCCGTCGTCGGCGTTGGCCAGCGACAACAGGCCCTCGCGGATCTGGTTCAGTTCGGTGATCAGCGTTTTCTTGTCGGCGGCGCCCAGCGCCGGATTGCTGGCCTGGATGGTCAGGTCGTTGACGCGCGCCATCAGGTCGTTGACCTGGGCCAGGGTGTTTTCCTGTACGCCCAGTCGGTTCTGCACGTTGCCGGCATTCAGTTTCATCCGGTCCAGTGCGGCCAGGCTGCGGTCAAGCCCGACCGCCGCACCAGCGGCAACCGGATCGTCCTTGGCGCTGACGATCTTGCTGCCGGTGGCGATCTGCTGCTCCAGGTGGCTGAGCTTGGCCTGCTTGGCCATCATCAGCGACACGGACTGGTTGAACATCATGCTTGTGGAGATACGGCTGCTCATCGACGGACGGCTCCCAGGATGGTCTGGAACATGCTGTCGGCGGTGGAGATCAGCTGCGAGGCTGCCTGGTAGGCCTGTTGCAGGCGAAGCATGTCGGCCGCCTCTTCGTCCAGATTGACGCCGGATACTTCATCGCGTGCTTCCTGCGCCTTGTCATTGATCACCAGCTGCGCTTCCAGCGAATACTCGGCCGAGCGGGCGGCTGCACCGACCTGGGTGGTCAGGCCCCCCAGGGCGCCGTTGAGGGTGACCGTGCCGCTGTTGAATGCCTTGGCGCTCTCCACCTTGGACAGCCTGGAGGCGTTGCTGTTGTCCGACGAGCCCGCCGGAGTCGGGGTGATGTTGAAGGTGTCGCCGACCTTCGGCGCACCGTCCAGCACGAAGCTCCAGCCATTGGCACTGATGGTCTGGCCGGGCGTGTAGGTCTGCGGCGGGCCCCCATCGATGGTGTAGGTGGTGGCCGAGGTGAACACGATCGCGGCCGGATTGCGCAGGTTGGCGTTGGTCGAATCGCTGACGGTGACACCGCTCAGCTTGCCGGTGCCCGTGTTGGACGTCGCCGCCGCGCCCTTCACTGCCGCAGCAGCGGCGATGCGCGAGGGATCGGTGACCGCCACTTCCATGCTGCCCGCCACGCCTGCGGTCGGCTGCAGCAGGAAGCGGTCGTTGGCCGCCGGGGTACCGCCGACCACCAGCTTGACGCCGTTGATCACCAGTGGATCGGCGGCCGTACCGGTGCCGGTCAGCGGAACGTTCGCACCGGTGTCGGCACGACTGGCCTTCCAGTTGGTGCCATCGAACTGCAGCACCACGTTCTGCGCGTCCAGCTTGCCGAGGTCGCCGTAACTGGCGCTGAGGCTGGCGGTGCCGGTGTTGGCATTGTTGGCGGTGACGCGTGGATTGCCGATGTTGAAGAAGTCACCCCCCAGCTGGCCATACAGGTCCACGCCCTGGTGATGCACCTGGTTGAAGCTCTCGGCCAGGCCTACCGCCAGCTTGCCCAGTTCGGCCTGGGCAGGCGTCAGCACGGTGTCGCGGAATTCCAGCAGGCCGCCGATCTGGCCACCGACCGCCTTCGGGTCGAGGCGGATGGTGTTGCCCTGCGTTTCCAGCGCCAGCTGCAGGCGCTCGGGCTGGTACGGGTCGGCCACGGTGGTGACCTTGGTCGCCGTGGTGCCCACCACCAGTGCGTTGCCGCCGGCGGTGTAGACATTCATGATGCCGCCGTCCTGGATCACCGCCGTGCCACCGGTGTAGCCGATCAGCTGGGTGATCAGCTGATCGCGGCGGTCGAGCAGGTCCGGTGCGGCGGTAGCGATGTTGGTGCCGATCGCACCGTTGATCTGCGCGATCTCCTGCGCCAGCCGGTTGACCTCGGTGGCACCGGCCAGCAGGCCGTTGTTGACCTCGCTGTTGAGGTTGTTCAGGTGCGTGTTGAGCTGCACGAAGCGGTTGGCCAGCGCCTTGCCACCATCCAGCATGTTCTGGCGGTCGGCGGTGCCGGCGGCATTGGAGGACAGGCCGCTGACCGAATCGAAGAACTTCGACCAGACGCCGGACACGTTGGTTGCCGCGTCGGAGAACAACGAATTGACCCGGTCGGCCATGCCGGAGAGCTGCTTCAGGCGCGCCAGCTCGCCGCTGCTGTCGAGCAGGCGCGAGATCGCCAGCTGGTCGGCGGTACGGCGGATGTCGGTGATGCGGGTGCCGTTGCCGACCGTGCCGTAGCCGTAGTTCTGGGGATCAGCCGTGGCGAAGTTGACCTTCTGCCGGCTATAGCCCGGAGTATTGAGGTTGGCCACGTTGTGGCTGGTGGTCGCCAACGCACGCTGGAAGGCGAGCAGGGCACCGGTACCGGTGGAAAGTACGCTGGACATGGGGTTCCTCAACGACGGGTGATACCCAGCGCCGCGGTTGCGGTGCTGGCGAAGGTCTGGCCAAGGCGCGAGCCGGCATCGGCCACGGCGCTGACGGCGCGCTCGATGGTCGGTCCGCCGGCGATCGCGGCGATCTTGGCCGCGTAGCGCGGGTCGGTGGCATAGCCGGCGCGCTGCAGGCCACGGGCGAAGCCCTGCACGTCGGTGCCGGCCTGCAGGGCCTGCTGGTAGCGCGGGCTGGTCTTCAGCAGGCGCACGTAGTCGGCAAAGCTCTCGGCCGGCGAACTGTAGGCACGGAAGCTGGCGGTCTCGTTGCGGCGCACGCCATCGACGTACTCGTGGGTGCCGGCCACGGCGCGCTGGCCGTTCCAGCCATTGGCCTTGATGCCGAACAGGTTGTGCGAGGTGCTGCCGTCGGCATGCTTGATGTGGCGCTTGCCCCAGCCGGTTTCCAGCGCCGCCTGGGCAACCAGGGCGCGGGCATCCACGCCCAGTTCCTTGGCCGCACGCTGCGCGTGCTGCCAGATGCTGGCGACGAAGCCTTCCGGGGTGTGTTCGCCCAGCTGGGCGACGGCGGTACGGGTCGCCATCGCATCGGCCGGGCTGATGGCCGTACCGCGGTTGCTGGCGGTGGCCGCCCACTGGTCGCTGTTGGCAGCCCAGTCCTCGCCTTGCAGGCCGCCGATGTACGGATCTTCGGTACCCAGCGAGCGGTGCATGCTGCTGCTTTCGCGCCCGGCGATCAGGTCCAGCGCCTGTTCCATCGGTGCAACCGCCGCGTGTGCGCCGGACTGCGCGCCGGCGGCCATCTGCTGCAGAAGGCGCACGGCCTGGCTGCCGTCTTCCAGCGGCAGCGACGGTGCCGGCTTGGCCGGTGCATTGAGCTGATAGGCACGGCTGGCCTTGGCCGGGTCCACGCGGGTATCCAGCGCCGGGCCATCGGCGGCCTGGCCGGACAGCTGCCGGCTGATCATGCCAGACAGGCCAAGGCCCTTGCCGCGGGTCATCGCCTCGGCAATCTTCTGGTCGTACATCTCGCGGAACATCTTGTTTTCGCCGGGGAACAGCGAGTCGCCGAAGCTGGCGTCACGCATGCTCTTGACCAGCATCTGCGCGAACTGGCCTTCCAGCTGGCGCGCGACCTTGTCGATCTTCGCCGGATCGTTCTGTTGTGCCGGGTGCAGATCGAATGCGGGATTGATGCGCATATCAGATCACCTCGAGCTCGGCACTCAATGCGCCGGCCTGCTTCAGGGCTTCCAGGATCGCGATGAGATCGCCTGGTGCTGCGCCCACGGCGTTCACCGCGTGCACGATCTCGTCCAGGGTGGTGCCGCCGCTGAACTTGAACATGCGGCTGCCGTCGTTGGTGGCGGTGATGGTCGACTGCGGGCTGGCTACGGTACGGCCGCCGGACAGCGCATTGGGCTGGCTGACGTTGGTGTTTTCCTGGATGGTCACGGTCAGCGAACCGTGCGAGATCGCGGCAGGTCCCACGCGCACCTGCTGGCCGATGACCACGGTGCCGGTACGCGAATTGACCACCACCTTGGCCGGAGCGCTGCCCGGGGTCAGTTCCAGGTTCTCGATGCGCGCCAGCAGGCCGATGCGTGCGCCCGGATCGGTCGGCGCGGTAACCGCCACGGTCACGCCGTCGACCGCACGCGCCGCACCGTCGCCGAACGCATTGTTGAGTGCAGCGACCATGCGCGAGACCGTGGTGAAGTCATTGTTGTGCAGGTTCAGGGTGATCTCGCCGCCGTTGGCCAGCGGATCGGGCAGCGCACGCTCCACGGTGGCACCGTTGGGAATGCGGCCGACGCTGGGCACGTTCACCGAGACACGGGAACCATCCTTGCCCTGTGCACCAAAGCCGCCCACGATCAGGTTGCCCTGGGCGATGGCATAGATCTGGCCGTCGGCGCCACGCAGCGGGGCCATCAGCAGTGAACCGCCGCGCAGCGACACCGCGTTGCCGATCGAGGACACGGTGATGTCGATCGGCTGGCCCGGCTTGGCGAACGGCGGCAGTTCGGCGTGGATCGCCACGGCGGCCACGTTCTTCAGCTGCGGGTTGACGTTCGGCGGTACGTTCACGCCCAGCTCGCCGAGCAGGTTCTTCAGGCTCTGCACGGTGAAGGGTGCCTGGCTGGTGCGGTCGCCGCTGCCATCCAGGCCGACCACCAGGCCATAACCCACCAGCGCATTGCCACGCACGCCGCCGACCTGGGCCAGGTCCTTGATGCGCTCGGCGCTGGCCGGGGCCACCACCGCGAAGACCAGGAACACGCCGCAGTAGAGCGACGTCATGCGTCGCTGCCAGGAAGAAGAGGAGAAGAGTTTCATGGCCATACTCAGAACGGCGTCAGGCCGGAGTTGAAGAAGCGGCTCAGCCAGCCCATCGCGTTGGACTGCGCGACCGGGCCGCGGCCGCCGTAGACGATGCGGGCTTCGGCCACGCGGCTGGACGGAATGGTGTTGTCCTGGCTGATGTCGCCCGGGCGCACGATGCCCTGCACCTGCACCAGTTCATCACCCTGGTTCAGGCGCAGGTTCTTCTGCCCCTGTACCACCAGGTTGCCGTTGGGCAGGCGCTGGATCACCGTGACCGTGACGCTGCCCTGCAGGCGGTTGCTCTGCGCGCTGTTGCCCTTGCCGGTGAAGTCACGCGCGCCCTTGGCCGTCGCACTGAGGATGTCCTTGCCGCCCAGGGTGACCGGCGCACCGAGGATGGACGGCGTGCCCAGGCTCAGGTTCGATTCCTTGTTGGTGGCGGTATTGGCACTGGTCTGCGCGGTGGTGTTTTCCAGCAGGGTGATGGTCAGCAGGTCGCCGACATCGCGCGCGCGACGGTCCGAATACAACTGCAGGGTCGGGCCGGCCGCGTAGATCGCGCCGGCGGTCGGTTCGGCCTGCGGTGGCATGATCGGCTGGATCGGTGCCATTGCCGGATAGGGGCGCACATCGCCGGCAATCACGCAGCCACCGAGCAGGGCAGCCACGGTGCAGGCGAGGGCAGTGCGGGCGAAGTTGGAAATGTGCGACATGGCGGTTTCCCGGGTTGGCCGGTCAGAGCTTGTTGTTGAGGTAGCCGAGCATCGAATCGGTGGTGGAAATCGCCTTGGCGTTCATTTCGTAGGCGCGCTGGGTTTCGATCATCGACACCAGCTCTTCCACCACGTTGACGTTGCTGCCTTCCAGCGCGCCCTGCACGACGGTGCCGAGGCCGTTGAGGCCGGGGTTGCCGTTCTGTGCCGGGCCGGAGGCCGTGGTCTCGAGGAACAGATTCTCGCCACGGGCCTGCAGGCCGGCCGGATTGACGAAGTCGGTCAGGGTCAGCGCGCCGACTTCCACCGAGGCGGCGCCGTCGGCCATCTTCACGCTGATGGTGCCGTCGGTACCGATGGTTACCGACTGCGCGCCTTCGGGAATCTGGATGCCTGGCTGCACCGGGTAGCCGCTGTTGGTGACCAGCTCGCTGTCCTGGTTGATCTTGAACGAGCCATCACGGGTGTAGGCCGAGCTGCCATCAGGCATCTGAACCTCGAAGAAGCCGCGGCCATTGACCATCACGTCGAGGGCGCGGCCGGTCTGCTGCTGGCCACCCTGTTCAAAATTCTTGGCGGTGGCGACCACGCGCACGCCGGTACCCAGTTGCAGGCCGGTTGGCAGCTGCGTCTGTGCCGAGGAGGAGCCGCCGGGCTGGCGCACCTGCTGGTACAGCAGGTCTTCAAAACTGGCACGGTCCTGCTTGAAGCCGGTGGTGTTGGTGTTGGCGAGGTTGTTGGAAACCACCGACATGCGCATCTGCTGCGCATCCAGTCCGGTTTTCGCGATCCACAATGCCTGGTTCATCTTCGGTGTCCTGTCTGGTGGAGCCGGCCGCGCGGTGCGGCCCTTGTCTTCGGGTGTGCAAGCGGTGTGCCAGCGCCGCTGTCAGGTGGCGCCGGAATTCCGTCAGCTTCCCAGGCGCAGCATGCTGTTGGCGCTGCGCGCGTTCTCGTCGCCGTGCTTGATCACCTGCACCTGCATTTCGTACTGGCGCTGCAGCTGGATCATCTGCACCAGCGCGCCTGCGGCGTCCACGTTGCTGCCTTCCAGCTGGCCGCTTTGCACGGCCGTGCCCTGTGCCGGGGCGAACGGCTGGCGCGGGTCGGTGTTGCGGAACAGGCCATCCAGGCCACGCTCAAGGCGCTCGTCCGGCGCCTGCACCACCTTGATCCGGCCGATCTGCGCCATCGTCTGCGGGCCTTCGCCCTGTGGAATGATCGAGATCGTGCCGTCGGCACCGATCTCCATGGCCTGGTAGGGCGGAATGGCGATCGGGTTGTTGTTGTCATCCAGTACCGGACGGCCACTGGAGGTCACCAGCTGGCCGTTCGGCGTCACCGACAACGCCGCGCCGCGCGTGTACGCCTCGCTGCCGTCGCTGGACTGCACGGCCAGCCAGGTGCCGGTCTGCAGGGACAGATCCAGCGGCTTGCCGGTGATGTGCTGGGAGCCGGGCGTACGGTTGAAGCCGGCGTCGACGTGCAGCGCATCCACCCGCGAGGCAAAGCCCGGGCCCTTGATCGGGAAGGCTTCGGTGTTGGCCAGCGCTTCCTTGAAGCCAGGGGTGTCCGAGTTGGCGAGGTTGTGGCTGAGCGTTCCCTGCGCCTGCAGGGAGGCGCGGGCACCGGTCATCGCCACGTAAAGGGCTTTATCCATGCGGGGAGTTCCGTGACAGGGTCAGCAGCTCATCAACGGATGTTGATGACGGTCTGGGTGATCTGGTCCTGGGTGGTGATCATCTGCGCGTTGGCCTGGAAGTTGCGCTGCGCGGTGATCATGTTGACCAGCTGCTCGGTGAGGTCGACGGTGGATGCTTCCAGCGAGCCGGCCTGGATCTTGCCGAGATTGGAGGTGTCCGGCATTCCGGTCCGCGGGGTGCCCGAGCTGAAGGTGTCCACCCACAGGTTGTTGCCCTTCGATTCCAGGCCCTGCGGATTGTTGAAGGTGGTCAGCGCGACCTGGCCCAGCGGCTTGTCGGCGCCATTGGAATAGCGGGCATAGACCACGCCGGTTTCCGACACGGTGATCTCATTGAGCTTGCCGGCGGCGTAGCCGTCCTGCTGGGTGTTGCGCAGCGCGAACTTTTCGCCGTACTGGGTCGAGCCGCTCACGTCCAGCGTCATGTTCAGCACGCCGGCACCGGTGGTCGGGGTGTAGGTGCCGAGGCTGACCTTGCCGTTGGCAGGTGCGACCAGCTTGCCGCTGTTGTCGAAGGTGACCGGGGTCGGTGCGCCGGCCGGCTGGCCATCGACGTAATTGCGCACGGTCCATTCGTTGGGGTTGGCGCCCTTGACGAAGTACGAGACCTGGATGTGGCTCACGCCCAGCGAGTCGTACACGGTGATGCCACCGCTGGAGTGGTTGTAGCTGTTCGAATCGGCCGGGTCGAAGGTCGCCACCGTCGGTTGCTTGGCGTTGGCCGGCAGGGTGAAGCCAACCTTCACTTCGCTGGTCTGCTTCGGCGGGCTGTCGGTGGTCAGCAGCTGCAGGTCGACCAGGCGGCCGGCATCGAAGTTGGTGCCATCGGCATTCGGTGCGAACACCTGCAGGCGCGCGCCCTGCGGGTTGACCACGTAGCCCGATGCATCGGTCTGGAAGTTGCCGGCGCGCGAGTACACGCGGGTGCCGTTCATGTTCATGGTGAAGAAGCCTTCACCGGAAATAGCCATGTCCAGGCTGCGGCCGGTCTGTTCGTTGTGGCCCTGCTTGAACTGCTGGGCGACATTGGAAACGCGCACGCCAGAGCCGACCGCGTTCTTCGACAGGCCATAGCCGGTGGCCGAGAACAGGTCGGCGAATTCGGCGCGCGATTCCTTGAAGCCGGTGGTGTTGACGTTGGCGACGTTGTTGGCAGTGACGCTCAGGTCGGAATTGGCGGCATTGATGCCGGACAGCGAGACATTGAAGCCCATGGGATGCTCCTGGTAAGTGCGGGGTGTGCGGCTCAGCTGACGCGGAGCACGTAGTCGATCGGGGCCGTGCCCAGGCCCTTGAGGTTCAGGTACAGGCCGTCGGAACCGACGGTCACGCTTTCCACCGGCGCCTGCACGTAGGTGGAAAGCTTGGTGCTCTTGCCGGCGGTATCGACGTGGTTGGCAACGATGGAGTACTTGCCCGGCTCCATGCGCTTGCCGTTGGCATCCTTGCCGTCCCACTGGAACCCAGTCTCGCCGGCGGCCTTGGCTTCCACGCTCAGCGAGGTGACCTTGGCGCCGGTGGCATCGGTGATGTCGACGGTGATGATGCCGGCCGAAGGCGCGGCCACCGTGCCTTCAACGTTGCCTTCCTTTTCCAGCACCAGCTTTTCCGACGGCACCAGCACCTGGTGGCCGACCAGCGCCGCACCACGCAGCACCTGGTCGCTGGCCATCGATTCCTGGAAGCCCTTCACCGTCTTGTTCAGATCGGTGATGCCCTGCACGGTGGACATCTGCGCCATCTGCGCGACCATCTGCGTGTTGTCCATCGGCTTCAGCGGATCCTGGTGCTGAAGCTGTTCGGTCATCAGGCGCAGGAAATCGGCCTGGTCCAGCGTGTTCTTCTTCTTGGTGGCGTTGCTGTTCGGGGCGTTCAGACCGAGTGCGGTGTAGACGTCCTGGTTGGTCTGGTTGTTGACGGCGGTGGTCATGGCGGTATCCGGTACTGCGGGCCTCAGCGGCCCATGGTCAGGGTGGCCAGGGCCAGTTCCTTGGCGGTGGTCAACATCTCCACGCCGGCCTGGTAGTTGCGCGAGGTCGAGATCAGGTTGACCATCTGCGCCACCGGGTCGACGTCGGGCTGGTAGATGTAGCCATCGCCATCGGCCAGCGGGTGGCCCGGCTCATAGCGCTTGATCGGCGCCGCATCGCTCTGGGTGATCTCCTTCACCTTCACCGAGGTGATGTTCGGATCGTTCTTGCTGGTGACGGCCTGGAAGATCGGCTCCAGCGGCTTGTACACCGCGTCGGCGGAACCGGCGACGGTATCGGCGTTGGAGAGGTTGGAGGCGATGGTGCTCATGCGCACCGACTGCGCCTGCAGCGCGGAGCCGGCGATATCGAAGATCGGCAGGTTGCTCATGGCTTATTGCCCCGTGATCGCGGTCAACATGGAACGCACCTTGCTCTCGACGAAGCTGAGCGAAGCGCGGTACTCGAGCGCGGCGCGGCCATAGGCCGCACGCTCGGCATCGGGATCGACGGTGTTGCCGTCCAGGCTGGGTTGCACGCCCTCGCGCGCGATCTGGAACGGGTTCAGGCCACTACTGATTTCGTAGTGCTGCTCATGGGTGGTGGCCATCAGGCCATTGGCATCCTGCCCCTGGGCATGGCGCAGGGCGGCATCGAAGTCCAGGTCCTGGGCCTTGTAGCCGGGAGTGTCGGCATTGCCGAGGTTGCTGGCGATCAGCTTCATCCGCTGTTCGCGCAACGGCATGGCCTGGGCATGGACGCCCAGGTAGTCGGTAATCAGGTTGCGCACGGTGCACTCCCACGGGAACGTTGCCCGGGAAGCTGCAAGGGGTGTGCCAAATTCGAGAGGGTAGTGCCGGCCGCTGGCCGGCTCCCCGATGGATCTGCGGTTGCCGGCCAGCGGCCGGCACTACCGGATCAGTGGCCTCAGGCCGCCAGCGCCACCTTGCGCAGGCGGTCCAGCACGAAATCGGCCAGCTCGTGCGGCGAGTACTTGGCGACGAAGGCGTTGGCGCCGACGCGCTCGACCATGGCGTTGTTGAAGACGCCCGACAGCGAGGTATGCAGCAGCACGTAGAGGCCGGCAAGGCCTGGATGGCGCCGGATTTCCGTCGTCAGCGTATAGCCGTCCATCGCCGGCATTTCGATGTCCGAGATGACCATGGCGTAGCGCTCGGCCGGGTTCTCGCCTGACGCGTGGATCTGCAGCAGGTGGTCCAGCGCCTGCTTGCCATCGGAAAGCAGGGTGGCGCCCACCCCCAGCTGGTCCAGCACGCTGCGGATCTGCTGGCGGGCCACGCGCGAGTCATCCACCACCAGCACCTGCAGCTGCGGGCCGTCGGAGGGCATCGCCATCGCCGGATCGAGCACCGCTTCGCCGCGCACCTGGGCGATGTCGGCCAGGACGCTTTCCACGTCGATCACCTGAATCAGTTCACCCTGGAAGCGGGTCACTGCGGTCAGGTAGCTCGATTCGGCGCCCAGTTCCGGCGGCGGATGGATGTCTTCCACCGCGATGTTGACGATGCGCTCCACGCCGCTGACCAAGAAGCCCTGGATCGAGCGGTTGAACTCGGTGACGACCAGGTAGCCGGGCGAGGTGTCCGCCTCCGGCTCGCGCTCGGGATGGCCGATCGCCAGGCCGAGGTCCAGCACCGGCACCGAGCGGCCGCGCACGTCGGCCACGCCGGAGAACTGGCTGGGCAGTCCGGGCACCTGGAACAGTTCCGGGCGCCGCAGGACTTCCTGCACCTTGAAGACATTGACGCCAAAAAGCTGACGTCCGCCGAGACGGAACAGCAGCAGCGCCAGGCGATTGTGGCCGGCCAGTCGGGTCCGCTGGTCGATCCGGTTGAGCAGGTCATGGGACATGGCTGCTGTATCGGCGGGGTAGGCGCCGAACTTGAGGGCGCTGTGCCGCCCGCGCGCTCCACACCGCTTCTGTAGAGTCGACTGTTAGTTGTGATCTCTCTGTACGTTGTTCATCCGGGACATCTTTGGAAAATGGTGGTTACCACACCTCTCCAGACCCCAAAGAGCCCGGATGAACCACCATAAAAATGCCCGTTTGACCGTCCATAGT
>NZ_JCAFUR010000036.1:0-15523 GCF_059371575.1 Stenotrophomonas sp. YJH_SMC_4 | reverse complement strand
TTACGCTGGCCTGAAGGCCAAGGGCAAAGCGAGCAAGGTGGCGCTCGTGGCGGTCATGCGCAAAATGCTGGTGATCCTCAACGCCCGTAAGCGAGACGCCGAGGTGGCCCTCGGCTGCCCCTGACAAGACAGTTGCTACTGGGGCTACCGGATTGGGTCCGGGGCAGATCCCTTACACTGGCCGCCTCTTCATCCCTGCCCACCCGATGAACCTTCCCCTGCACTTCGGCCTGCTCGGTACCCTGGAAGCCGGCGCCATCGCCCTGCTGGTCGGGCTGCTGGTGTACTTCCTGTGGTCGCAGCTGTGCCGGCTCCTGCACTGGACCGCGGGTCACGCGATCGGGTGGTCCTGTGTCATCGCCGTGATCATCTCCGCCGGCATCGATGCATGGAAGCTGTTCTACATGGGCATCGTGCGGCTGGAGTCGCCGCTGTATGCGCGCCTGTTCCTGGCCACCATCCACGATCCGAACGAACTCGGCAGCCGCGTGGTGCTGGAAATCGCCGGTGCGCTCGCCGGTGTTGCGCTGGGGTGGGTGTTGTTCAGTTCGCGGTCATCGGAAAAAACCGTCGACTGACGCAGGTTTTTCGTTGGTTGCCGGTTAAATCCGGCAGCGCTGAATGCGCATCTTATGAGCTGCTCACTTGCTGCTAACCACCGCGCTAATGCATGCGCGGGGGCGAGTGGTTAATGGTGCGTGTTGACGCCGGTCGCGGGGCAAAATCGATTCAGAAACGCGGTGGCAGGGTAGGTGCCGTGCGGAGACAACACGCCGCGCAACACCACCCAATTGGCAGGAGACACCCCTGATGACTATTCGCAACCGCAAGCCCCTGATCGCCCTGATCGTCGCCGCTGGCAGCGTGCTGGCCATTCCGGCGATGGCCCAGTCGGCCAAGCAGCAGGCGGCGCATGCGCAGAACGAGGCCGCACAGGCCCAGCAGGCGGCTGCACAGGCCGGCCAGGCCGCCGACCAGGCGACCAACGCTGCCGCAGCCGCATCGGCGCAGGCCAACGGCGGTGGCCAGACCTGGGCCAGCATCGATACCGATGGCAACGGCACCATCAGCAAGACCGAGGCGCAGGTGAACGCGGGCCTGGCCCAGGTGTTCGACCAGGCTGATACCAACAAGGACGGCGAGCTGAGCGCCGATGAGTACAAGGCCTATGTGGCCGCCCAGCAGGCCGGCGCCGGCGGCGCAGCGCAGGGTGCGCAGGGCAGGTAAGACCTGTATCGGGGCGTATGGGAACCCGGGCGGCTTCGGCCGCCCGGGTTTTTTTCGTCACCACGGCCCCTGTATCCTTGCGCGATGAACACCTCCACGCCTGCGCCGTCGCGCGCCATCGGCCTGGTCGGTTTTGACGGTGACGATACGCTGTGGAAGAGCGAGGACTACTACCGCAAGGCCGAGCAGGACTACCTTGACCTGCTGTCGCGCTACGTCGACGTGCACGACACCCAGACCGCGCGCCACCTGCTGGAAGTGCAGCAGCGCCACTTGGGCACCTTCGGCTACGGCGTGAAGAGCATGACGCTGTCGATGATCGAAGCGGCCATCGACATCACCGGGCAGCGCATCGAAGCGAAGGACATCCAGCGCATCCTGGATATCGGCCACGACACCCTGCGCCACCCGGTCGAACTGATCGACGGTGTGCGCGAAGCGGTGGCGGCCATCGCCGAGCACTACCCGGTGGTGCTGATCACCAAGGGCGACCTGTTCCACCAGGAAGCGAAGATCAAGGTCGCCAACCTGGGCGAGCTGTTCCCGCGCATCGAGATCGTCTCGGAGAAGGACCCGGAAACCTACGCCCGCGTGCTGGCCGAATTCGATCTGCCCATGCAGCGCTTCGTGATGGTCGGCAACTCGCTGCGTTCGGACATCGAGCCGGTGGTTACCCTGGGTGGCTGGGGCGTGCATACCCCGTACGCAGTGACCTGGGCCCACGAGACCCAGCACGGCGTGGCCGATGATGAACCGCGCATGGTCACCGCCGATACCGCCCACGACTGGCCGGCCGCACTGGCGGCGATCGAAGCCAAGGCCGCTGCGGCGGCCTGACAGGGCCCGGCGGCTGCGGCAGAATCGGGGCATGAATTACCGACTGCGCGTGTTGCTGTTGTCCCTGCTGCTGGCGCCGGCCACCGTGCTGGCCCAGCAGACCGCCGAGCGTTCGGCTGCGTATGAGGTGGCAACCGGCGACAGCTGGGTTGATGCCCAGCTGCAGGACATCAACCATTACGCCGAACGCTACCCGGATGCCTTTCTCGATGAGGTATCGCGCTATGCCGACGTGCCCCGTGGCTACATCAGCGCGCTGTTCACCACCCATGGCTGGCAGGCCGGGGACATCTATTTTGCCTGCTTCTGGGCCAAGGCCAGCGGCCAGACCTGCCGCGACAGCGTGCGCGCCTTCAGCCAGGACCCGGACGGCGGCTGGGAAGCGGTGGTGAAGCGGATGCCCACCAAGCCGGACAACCTGCATTACCGGGCCGTGCGCCACGCCATCGTGGCCAGCTACCAGCACTGGGACCGGCCGATCACCCTGGATGCCACCCTGAAGCGCCAGTTGAAGCGGTAGTGCCGGCCGCTGGCCGGCAACCTGGGGATACCCGCTCGCAGCGGATGCCGGCCAGCGGCCGGCACTACCGATCTGTTTCATGTTGCTCTGCATATCGCCGCCGCCCCGCGCTCCGGCGACAATACGGGTCCGAGCTGTTCCCCCGTTCCCGTAATCGAGTGACTGATGAGCGCCTCTTTGGTTTCGCCTGATGTGATCCGCCGCCTGTTCGCGCAGGCCATGTCCCGCATGTACCGCACCGAAGTGCCGCTGTACGGCACGCTGGTGGAGCTGGTGGAGCGGATCAACGCGCAGGTGCTTGCCCAGGACCCGGCGCTGGCCGCGCAGCTGCAGCGCAACGACGAGCGTGCGCGCCTGGATGAAGAGCGCCATGGCGCGATCCGCGTCGGCACCGTGCAGGAGCTGGCCACACTGCGCCGCCTGTTCGCGGTGATGGGCATGTACCCGGTGGGCTACTACGACCTGTCGGTGGCCGGCGTGCCGGTGCACTCCACCGCGTTCCGCCCGCTGACCGGCGCCGCGCTGGCGCAGAATCCGTTCCGCGTGTTCACCTCGCTGCTGCGCCTGGAACTGATCGAAGACGAAGCGCTGCGTGCCGAATCGGCGAAGATTCTTGCGCGCCGCCGCATCTTCACCGACGGCGCGCTGGCACTGATCGACCAGGCCGAGCGTGACGGCGGCCTGTCGCAGGCCGATGCCGAACGCTTCGTCGATGAAGCGCTGGAAACCTTCCGCTGGCACGGCGATGCCACCGTCGACCTGCCGACCTACCACGCGCTGCACCACGCGCACCGCCTGGTGGCCGACGTGGTCAGCTTCCGTGGCCCGCACATCAACCACCTGACCCCACGCACGCTGGACATCGATGCCGCGCAGGCGGCGATGATCGAACACGGCATGGCGGCCAAGGCGGTGATCGAAGGCCCGCCGCGCCGCGCCTGCCCGATCCTGCTGCGCCAGACCAGCTTCAAGGCACTGGAAGAAGCCGTGCATTTCCCGGGCGGCGAAGGCGGCGATGCCGGCACCCATACCGCGCGCTTCGGCGAGATCGAACAGCGCGGCCTTGCGCTCACCCCGAAGGGCCGCGCGCTGTACGACCAGCTGCTGTCGCAGGCACGCGATGCCGGTGGCGAAGGCAGCACTGGCGGCGACTACGGCCAGCGCCTGCAGGCGGTGTTCGCCAGCTTCCCGGATGACCATGACACGCTGCGCCAGGAAGGACTGGGCTATTACCGCTACCAGCTGACCGACGCCGGCCGTGCCGCGCCCGAGCGCGTGGCGGATCTGCCGGCCGAAGTGCTGGTGGCCACAGGCTTGGCCACGGCCGACCCGATCGTCTACGAGGATTTCCTGCCGGTCAGTGCCGCGGGCATCTTCCAGTCGAACCTGGGCGGCGAAGAACAGCGCGCCTATGCCGCGCACGCCAACCGCGAGGCCTTCGAGCAGGCGCTGGGCGTGGCGGTGAACGACGAGTTCGAGATCTACGAGCGGCTGCAGGCCGAATCGCTGGCGAGCCTGCGATTCGCGTGAAGGTAGAGCCGGCCGCTGGCCGGCTGTTGGGGAAGCCGGCCAGCGGCCGGCTCTACCCGATTCCGTAGCTGGGGTCAGAGCCCTTTCCTGTGGAAAGGGATCCGACCCCAACGTTGCGCATGATCGGGGTCAGATCCCTTTTCGGCAGAAAAGGGCTCTGACCCCCAACGCAATCAGCCCTTCATCGTTCCGGTATCCAGCCAACGCTGGTGCCACGACAGCGCTTCCGGCAGCAGGTGCGGGGTGTGCTTGCCGTAGCTCTCGCGGCTGGCACGGTCGAAGTAATCCTGCAGCTGCGGGCGGAAATCCGGGTGCGCGCAGTTGTCGATCAGCACCTGCGCGCGCTTTCGCGGGGTCAGTCCACGCAGATCGGCCAGGCCCTGTTCGGTCACGATCACCGATACGTCGTGCTCGGTGTGGTCGACATGGCTGGCCATCGGCACGATCGCCGAGATGGTGCCGTTCTTGGCGGTGGACGGGCTCAGGAACGCCGACAGGAACCCGTTGCGGGCAAAGTCGCCGGAACCGCCGATGCCGTTCATGATCCGCGTGCCCATCACGTGCGTCGAATTGACGTTGCCGTAGATGTCCACTTCGATCATGCCGTTCATGCCGATGCAGCCCAGGCGGCGCACCAGTTCCGGGTGGTTGGAGATTTCCTGCGTGCGCATGATGATGCGCTCGCGGTAGAAATCGATGTTCTCCTTGAACGTCTCGTTGGCCTGCGGGCTCAGCGCAAAACCCGTGCACGAGGCATAGCTCAGCACGCCATCGCGCAGCAGGTCGAGCATGCCGTCCTGGATCACCTCGGTGAACGCGGCCAGGTCGCGGAAACCGCTCTTTGCCAACCCGGCCAGCACGGCGTTGGGAATGTTGCCCACGCCCGACTGCAGCGGCAGCAGGTTCGGTGGCAGGCGGCCCTTCTTCACCTCGTGCTTGAGGAACTCGATCAGGTGCGAGGCGATCTGCTCGCTGGTCGCATCGATCGGGCTGAACGGGCTGTTGCGGTCCGGGCCGTTGGTGCGCACCACGGCCACGATCTTGTCCGGGTCGCAGCGCAGCGCGGTGTCGCCGATGCGGTCGTTGGCGTTCACCAGCGGAATCGGCTTGCGGTGCGGCGGCAGCGCGGTGCCGTAGTAGATGTCATGCATGCCGTCGACGCCGGCCGGCTGCCATTCGTTGACCTCGACGATCACTTTCTTCGCCAGGTCCAGCCAGGTCTTGTTGTTGCCGACCGAAGTGGAGGGCACCAGCGAACCGTCCTCGCGGATGGCCGACACTTCGATCACGGCGGTATCGATCTCGCCGTAGAAACCGAACCACACGTGCTGGGCAACGTGGCTGAGGTGGATGTCGATGTAATCCAGCTTGCCCTCGTTGATGCGGTTGCGCGCATCCGGGTCGCTCTGGAACGGCATGCGCATGGCGATGCCATCGGCCTTGGCCAGCGCACCATCAAGCTCCGGCGCGGTCGAGGCACCGGTCATCAGCTTGATCTGGAAGGGGTTGCCCTGGGCATGCACCGCTTCGATGCGGCGGGCCAGTTCGACGGGAACGGCCTTGGGATACCCGGAGCCGGTAAAGCCGCTCATGGCCACGGTTTCACCGGGCTGGATCAGCGCGGCTGCGGCCTCTGCGGAGACCACGCGGTCACGGAGACGCGCGTTGGCGATGCGATCAACAGACATGACGACACGTGTTGCTGGGGGGAATTCCGATTATCGGCCATCCTCATCCGTACGGGGGGTTCTACCTTCGTGGAATGGCTTTTCCCCAGGGGCTCACCCAAACCCGTCGGTTTTGTTTTGCAGTGCAGCGTGCAAAGTGCTTTCGCAGCCCGCACGATGGCCCTGCATCCCGACGTGGGGGAGGGAGCAGAGCCCGCTGGCAGTTCGCTGCAAGCGGGCTTTTTTATTGCCTGTCGCCCAGTATGAATACGCGGCCTCCATTGTTGGTAATGCCGGCCGCTGGCCGGCAGATCCGTTGACTTGGTAGTGCCGGCCGCTGGCCGGCAGATCCGATGATGCTGCCGAAGGTTACCGGGGTTGCCGGCCAGCGGCCGGCACTACCGGGTCCGTTGCGCCCCGGCCGGGTCGATACAATCAGTGCATGACCCTCGCCCCCGCTGATCTGCCCGTCTCCCTGCAGCCTCTTGTCGACCGCGCCCTGGCGCGTCTGGCTCAAGTCCTGCCAGAGCCCATCCCGGCCGACCTGCTGCCGTTGCTGACCCGCCTGGCGGTGACCAGCGACTTCGCGCTGGACACCCTGGTGCGGCAACCGGCGCTGCTGGCGCAGCTGGCCGCGCCCGGCTGCCCGCCGATCCCGGCGCCGGTGCTCGACCCGCTGCAGCCCAGCGACTGGCCGGCACAGCTGCGGCGCTGGCGTGCGGCGATGTCCACACGGTTGATCTGGCGCGACCTTGCCGGGCTGGACGACGTGGCGCAGACCCTGGCCGGTGCCACCACCCTGGCCGAAGACTGCCTGAGGCTGGCACTGGAGGCCCTGCAGCAGGAATTTGCCCAGCGCCACGGCGTCATCGCCGATGACCAAGGCACGCCGCAGCAGCTGGTCGTGTTCGGCCTCGGCAAGCTGGGCGGCGGCGAGCTCAACTTCAGTTCCGATATCGATCTGGTCTACGCCTATCCGCACGGTGGTGAATCCGATGGCCCGCGCGCGCTGGCCGCCGAAGAGTATTTCGCCCGCCTCGGCCAGCGCCTGGCCAAGCTGCTGGACGAAACCACCGTCGATGGCTTCAGCCACCGTGTCGACCTGCGCCTGCGTCCGTTCGGCAGCGCCGGCCGCGTCGCGCTGTCGTTCGCGGCGATGGACCAGTATTTCCAGCGCGAGGGCCGCGACTGGGAACGCTATGCGTGGCTGAAGGCGCGCGCGGTGGCCGGCGACATCGCCGCCGGTGAAGCGTGGCTGCAGACCCTGCGCCCGTTCGTGTACCGCCGCTACCTCGACTTCACCGCGCTCGATGGCCTGCGCGAAATGAAGGCGGCGATCACCGCCGAGGTCGCGCGCCGCGAGTTGCACGAGGACATCAAGCGTGGCGCCGGTGGCATCCGCGAAATCGAATTCCTGTGCCAGGCACTGCAGCTGATCCGCGGTGGCCGTGAACCGGCACTGCGCGAGCGTCGCCTGCTGGTGGCGCTGGATGCACTGGTTGCCGCCGGACAGATCGCGCCCGAGGATGGCGCCGCACTGCGCGAGGCTTACCTGTTCCTGCGCCGGCTGGAGAACCGCCTGCAGATGCTGCGCGACGCGCAGACCCACGTACTGCCCAGCGACGCGCTGGACCGCGAACGCATTGCCGTCGGCCTCGGCCATGCGGACTGGAACGTGCTGCGCGCGGCGTTGGCCGAACAGCAGCAGCGCGTCAGTACTGAATTTGCCGCGCTGCTGGCGCCGCGCAAGGGCCAGGCCGCGCCCGACGCGCTGGCCAACTACTGGCGCAGCCTGCCCGAAGGCAGCAACGCACCACTGCTGGCCGAAGCCGGCTTCCTCGATGCCAACGGCGCCGACCAGTCGCTGCGCGATTTCGCCCAGGGCACCGGCGTGAAGTCCTTGTCCGATGCCGCGCGTGCGCGGCTGGATCGCGTGCTGCCCGCACTGCTGCATGCGGCCACGCGCTCGCCACAACCCGACGCCGCGCTCAAGCGTGTGCTTGGCCTGCTGCAGGCGGTGCTGCGCCGGACCAGCTATCTCGCACTGCTGGATGAGCAACCGAGTGCGCTGGCGCGGCTGGTGGATGTGCTGGCGCGCAGTGCGCTGCTGGCCGAACGCTTGGCCGCGTATCCATTGCTGTTGGACGAACTGCTGGACGTGCGCGTGTCCGGGCCGATGCCGGATGCTGCCGGCATGCTGGCCGAGTGCCAGCAGGTGCTGGCGGTGGAGGATCCCGAATCCGCACTGCGCTGGCTCAACGAGACGCGGCTGGCGCTGAGCTTCCGCATGGCGATGGCCACGCTGGACGGGCGCCAGGGCGCGGTGGACAGCACACGGCAACTGGCCGAGCTGGCGCAGGCGGTGGTGATCACTGTGCTGGCGATGGCCGAAGCGGACATGCGCGCCGCACACGGCGAGATTCCCGGTGGGCGCTTCGCGATCATCGGCTACGGCAGCCTGGGTGGCCTGGAGCTGGGTTTCGGTTCCGACCTGGACCTGGTGTTCCTGCACGACAACCCGGCCGGGGTGGATGCCAGCGATGGTGCGCGGCCGCTGGAGCCGGGCCGCTGGTATGCGCGCCTGGCACAGAAGGTGATGGCACTGCTTGGCGCGGTCACCGCCGCCGGCCGCCTGTACGACATCGACGTGCGCCTGCGCCCGGACGGTGGCAAGGGTTCGCTGGTGTCTTCGTTGGCCAGTTACACCGAATACCAGCGCGAACGCGCATGGACCTGGGAACACCAGGCATTGGTGCGCGCACGCGGCGTGGCCGGCGATGCCAGCCTGCTGGCCGACTTCGAACAGGTGCGTGCGCAGACGCTGGGTCGTGAGCGTGATCCGGCGACGCTGTATGCCGATGTGCTGAAGATGCGCGGCCGCATGCGCACCGAACTGGACCGCAGCGATGCCGCGCGGCTGGACCTGAAGCAGGGTGCCGGCGGCGTAGTGGACCTGGAGTTCCTGCTGCAGACCGGCGTGCTGGCGCGCAGTGCGCAGCATGCGGTGCTGCTGCAGCCGCGCGATACACCGTCGTTGATCGATGCGTTGGCGGTGGCCGGTTTCCTTCCCGATGCCACCGCGCATGCACTGCATGGGGCACATGCCACGCTGCTGGACGTAGGCCTGGCCTGCACGCTGGACCGGCGCCCGCGGTTGGCGCCGACCACGCCTGCGATTGAAGAGGCGTGTGCCGCGATTACGGCAGCGTGCAGAGCCGCGGAGCTGCCGTTCGCCTGAGCGGGGGCAAATGCTGCAACCACTTTGGGTGGGTGCGGACCGTTGGTCGGCACAATCTGTCGGCAGCGATGAGTTCTGCAGGGCGTGCCGACCAACGGTCGGCACCCACCGAATCAATGGCCCTGCGATGCCTGCTCCTGGTAGGTGCCGACCGTTGGTCGGCACAATCCGCCAGCGGTAATGAACTCCGATGGAGCGTGCCAACCAACGGTCGGCACGCACCAGAGCATGTGCGGTCAGCTGGTGGCCCGCAGCGGCGCCATCTTCCACAACAACGCGCGGAACGGGGCCAGCAGGCACACGCCGATCGCCAGCTTCACCGCCAGGTCGCCCGCTGCCCAGCTCACCCACGGCAGGGCGGAACCGGCAAACGCGATCGACCAGAAAATGGTGGTATCCACCGTCGCGCTGCAGGTGGTGGCCACCATCGGTGCGCGCCACCAGCTGCCACGACGCAGGCGGTCGAACACGGTGATGTCCAGCAGCTGCGCCACGATGAAGGCCGAGCACGAGGCAATGGCGATGCGCGGCGTGGCCACCCACACCGACAACACCACCGCCACCAGGAAGCCGATCCACGCCACGCGGCGCGCCGGGCCCGGGCCGAAGCGGCGGTTGATCAGGTTGCTGACCAGGAACGCGACCGGATAGCTGAAGGCACCCCAGGTCAGCCAATCGTTGATCGGGTACTGCACCAGTACGTTGGACAGCAGCACCACCGCGCCCATCGCCAGTACCGCCAGCACCAGGGCGCGCGGGGTCAGCGGGGCAAAAAGAGGGGCAGGACGCACGGACATGGCGAGCCAGGGGGACAAAGGGGATCGCCCATTATCCGCCCGGCCCGCGTCAAAGCCAAAACCGGTCGTTCAGCTTTACAGCGCTTCGCTCATCACATCGCCAGCGGCGTAGGCGGTGGGCACGTAAGCCAGTGCCTGGCCCTGCGCGCTTTTCACGGTCCAGCCGGCACCGGCTTCGGTGGGGTCGAAGTGCACCTGCTGGCCGACTACGAAGCCTGCCGCCTGGTCTTCATGCACGTGCGCCGGCCAGCGCAGGGTGGCGGTCTGGTCGGCTTTGTCCGGCACCTGCAGCTGTACCTGGCGCTCGCCCTCCGGCGTGGTCTCCACCTTCTTCACCTCCATCGGCGGCAGCGGCACTGCCTTGGTGCGCGTGGCTCGGCCGTTGCGTTCGCTGGCCTTGAACGGCGCCTTGGACAGTTCGGACAAGCCCATCGAGGCCGCCAGTGGCAACGACAGCACCACGAACGATGTCACGATCACGCTGGCCTCGCTGCTGTTCAACTGCGGCGCGGCGCCAGCATGGACAGTGGGCACCAGCAGCACCGAGAGCAGCAGGGCGGACGCGGGAATGCGCAGGCAACGGAACATGGAGACCTCCTGGTCAACGTGGGGGCGGCGGCTCAGCGCCGGGTATCGAAGATGTCGCGCGGGCCGGTGGCCTCGGGCAGATATTCCAGTGGGCGGCCCTGGTTGTCCTTCACCTGCCAGCCCTGGTCGGTGCCGGTCGGCTCGAAGTTCACGGTCTGCCCCACGGTGAACTGCACGGCGGGATCGCCGGGGCGCTTCGGCCACTGCATCGACGCGGTGTTCTGCGGGTTGCTGACATCGCGCAGCTGCACTTCGCGGCGGCCGTCGACGGTGGTGGCGATGGCGCGCACCTGCATCTGCGGCAGCTTCACCGATGCACCGTGGCCTGGTGGTAGCCCGGCATCCCGGGCTTCCTTGGCAGCGGCGGCGCGCGCGGAAGCAACCAGGGGCGCGGACATTTCCAGGCTCGGCCCCTGCGGACCCGGGTCCTGCAGGATGATGATGCGGCGTTCGGCATGGGCGGTGTTCGCGCCGAGCAGGCCGGCAATGATCACCATCGACATCAGGGAAACAGGCAGCGGACGCATGTCGTTCTCCTCGCGGGATTCAGGGCGTGGCGGCAGCAGCACCGGCCACCGGCACATGGGGGATCACCAGTTCCTGCTGCAGCTGGCTGCGCTGGTGCAGGAAGTCGAATACCGATTCCACCGTCACCACCGAATAGTTGCCGGAAATGCGTTCGCCGGCGGGGTGGTCGGTGGTGGTGGCGTTTGCAATGAACAGGCGTGCACCCACGCGCTTGCCCAGGCCGATATGCAGCACGCTGGGCTGGTACTTCTGCTGGCGCAGCCATTGCTGGGCCTGTTCGCGCTTGACGATGGCCGGTGCGCCATCGGCCTGCGCCATCGCCGCGCCCAGCACCTCCAGTACCCACTGGTTGGAGTTCTGGTAGTCGGTGGCGAACGGGTAGGCGACCACGTTGTACCTGGTCTCGTGCAGCGCCTTGGGCTGGATCGACGGCGACACCAGCATCGCCTTCAATACAGCACGCAGCGGCGCCGACGGCACGCCGATGCGCAGGTCGGTATGCCCGCCGCTCTCGCCGACGAAGTTGCCCAGGCCCTCGTGGTACAGCTGCGAGCTGTCGGTCTTGCAGCGGTTGAGCAGGTGCATCGCGCGCCAGCGGCCGTCGTCCTCGCGCAGCAGGAAGGCCAGGTGGCTGTGACGCAAGCCGTAGCGGCTCAGGTCCTGGCCACCGCGCGCGGCGATCACCACGTCCACATCGGGCAGCGCATCGAGACGCTCGGCGGTGGTCCAGGCCACGTCCAGCATCGCCGCCTGCGCGGCCACGCTCGGGTAGCGCTCGCGGCATTCGGTGCTGTTGGCCCAGGCCGGTGCAGTCGCCAGCAGGCTGGCGATCAGCAGCGCGGCGCGGGGCAGGCGGGAAAAACGATCCATGTCGATACCTTCAACGGCGGGCAGGCCCGCGCGCCGATCATACGCCGGTCAGCGCAGCGGGCGATCCAGGCCCTTGCGCTGGAGTTCCTTGTCGCAGGCGTCGCTGATCGGGGCCACCGGCAGCGGCGGGCGCTGACCAGTCTTCGGATCGCGCAGCGCCGGCTGTTCGCGGTACGCGTCCAGCTGCTGCTGGCATTGATACGAGATCGGATCCAGCTCGGTGGGCGTGGTGGAGCAGGCGGCGAGCAGGGCCAGGGGCAGCAGGAGCAGGGTGCGCATGAAGACGTTCAGCGTGATGGGGGACGCTGGACTCTAACCGCACAGTCGGATCGAAATGTTCAGAAAACGCTGCGCACCCGGTAGTGCCGGCCGCTGGCCGGCAACGTCAGGATCTTCGGTAGCGCGTAGAGCATTGCCGGCCAGCGGCCGGCACTACCCCAATGCCAGACGCTGTTTCACTTCCGCGGCCACCCGCGCGGTCTCGCGCAGTGGTTCGATGCGGTCGTACTGCCAGTCCAGCCAATGCGCCTGCAGCCGCCCGCGCTCGCGCAGCTGCTGCTGGAAGCGCGCCAGCCGGCCTTGCGCGGTATCGGCCAGCGCCACCATCACCGGCATGCGCGTGGCGCAGGCTTCAGACAGCAGGTTCACCGAATCGGGCGAGACCACCACGCGGTTGGCCCAGCCGAGCAGGCCGCCATAAGGATTCGTACCGTCGCCGCCGTCGCCCCAGATCACATGCGGCAGGTCGGCGAACGTCGCGCGCAGGATCTCGGCCAACGCCGGCGGCGTGCGTCGCGAGGTGGTCGCCAGCAGGCTGCCGCCTTCGCTGCGGATCTGCCCGGCCAGCGCCTGGAACACGCCCACCATCGCCGTTTCATCCCACGGCGCCAGCGGCGTCGGTCCACCGACAAGCAACGCGGTGCGCGGGCCGGGCAAGGTACTGAAGCCGGCGAACGCGGCGCGGCCCCAGGCCAGCCAGTCGTCGTCCACCGGGTTGAGGCTGCCGAGCAGGGTCAGCACGTTGCTGCCACGCAGGGCATCGTGTTCGGGCACCACCACCACATCCCAGTGGCGTGCGCCGATGCGCGGGTCGAGGATCTGCACCACCTGGCTGCCACGTGCGCGCAGCACGCGCAGTGCGCCGGCGGCCTGGCGGCCACAGCCGATCGCCAGCGCCGGGGCCTCGGCAGCCAATGACGCGAAAGCCTCGCCATAGCCGTTCACATCACCCGGCAGGCGCCGCGGCGACAGCCAGCGCCAGGGTGCGCGGGGCTGCAGGACCAGCGGTCGGTGGGTGCCCTGGCGCAGCGCCGAGGCCAGCGCGACCGCCTGGCGGACATTGCCCGCACGGCCGTCAGTGACCGTCCATGGCGCGCTCGATCGTTTCACCATTGGCATTAATTCGTTTCAGCCCTGCTGGGTGTTGCAACAGTCGCGACACTCTACACTGCGGCTCGTCGTTTCGCCCCGCGCCGCCCGCGGGCACTGACTTCCCTTAGCCGCCCTGGAGATCCACCGATGTCCCACGCGCTCGACGCTGCTGCCCTCGACCAGCTGTTCCGTACTGCCCGCACCCAGAACGCCTTCCTCGACAAGCCGGTCCCGGCCAGCCTGCTGCAGGAACTGTACGACCTGGTGAAGTGGGGCCCGACCGCCGCCAACACCACGCCGGCCCGCTTCGTGTTCGTCACCTCGAAGGAAGCCAAGGCCAAGCTGGCCCCGGCCCTGTCCGAAGGCAACCACGACAAGACCATGGCCGCTCCGGTCACCGCCATCATCGGCTTCGACCTGGATTTCCACGAGAAGCTGCCGTACCTGTTCCCGCACACCGATGCCAAGGCCTGGTTCGACGGCCCGCAGGAAGGCCGCCACGAAGCCGCCCTCCGCAACGGTAGCCTGCAGGGCGCCTACCTGATCCTGGCCGCACGCGCGCTGGGCCTGGATGCCGGCCCGATGTCCGGCTTCGACCCGGCCAAGGTCGACGAAGCCTTCTTCGCCGGCACTTCGATCAAGTCGAATTTCCTGGTCAACCTGGGTTACGGTGACTCGGCGGGCCTGTTCCCGCGTCTGCCGCGCCTGTCGTTCGACGAAGCGGCGCGCATCGCGTAAGTCGTTGTATCGGTTTCGGGCCCGCCGTCCCGCGGCGGGCTCTTGCTGCACCGTGTACCCACCCTACGATCCGGAGAGTTCCTGAGATGAGCGCCACCCGTAAACTGCTGCTGCCGCTGGCCCTGACCCTGGCCATCGCCGCCTGCTCCAAGCCGGCCGACACCGCTGCCCCGGCCGCCGATGCCGCCGCCCCGGCCACCACCGAGCAGGCCGCCACCCCGGCCGCCGATGCCGCCGCTGCCGCGCCGGCCGCCGAAGCGATCAAGATCGCCTCGGGCACCTACAAGCTGGACCCGACCCACACCGACGTGCTGGCCCAGTGGAGCCACTTCGGCTTCTCCAACCCGAGCGCGCACTTCGGCAACGTCGAAGGCACTCTGGTGTACAACGCCGAAGACGTGACCAAGTCCACCGTGGAAGTGAAGCTGCCGCTGAGCGGCCTGAACAGCTTCACCGCCAAGTTCGACGAGCACCTGAAGAGCGCCGACTTCTTCGACGCCGCCAAGTTCGCCGATGCCACCTTCAAGAGCACCAAGGTGGAAGCGGCCGGCACCAACAAGCTGACCGTCACCGGTGACCTGACCATCAAGGGCATCACCAAGCCGGTCACCCTGGACGTGACCGTCAACGGCGGTGGCGAGCACCCGATGGCCAAGGTTCCGGCGGCTGGCTTCGATGCCACCACCACCCTGAAGCGCAGCGATTTCGGCGTTGGCGCGTATGCCCCGAACGTCAGCGATGAAGTGAAGATCCGCATCACCACCGAAGCCACCGGCGAAAAGCCGGCGGCTTGATGCACCCCGCTCACTCGTCGTGAGAAGGCAGAAGGCCCGCTGAAAAGCGGGCCTTCTTTTTGGGTGCCGGTAGAGCCGGCCGCTGGCCGGCTGCATGCGGGGTGCCCGATGCTGATGGGGTTGCCGGCCAGCGGCCGGCACTACCCGGTAGACGACAACCTGCATCTGGTGGGTGCGGACCGTTGGTCCGCACGATCCCTCAGCGCAACGCGCCCAACCATGCCACGCACGCTTCGCTCGGGCTCTGCTTGGCCTTCACCGTCATGCCGCTCACGCGCACGAACGTCTGTGCGGCCTGCGCCACCACCTGGCGTGCGATCAGCGCCGCCTGCTTGGTCGCGGCCTGCTGCTTGCGCAGCTGCACGATGTGCACCGACGGCCGGCCCACCGGCGCGTATTTCTGGTCGCGGCGCAGTACGTCGGCCACCTGCGCCACTTCGAATTCGGCCTGCAGGTAGCGGTGCTGTGCCTCCACCAGCTCACGCAGCGGCGTGCGCAGTGCGGCGATGTCGGCGAAGGCGGCCAGTGCCGCATCGCAGGCGGCGTCATCGGCAAAGCGGGTACGCAGCGCATCCACGCTGGCCAGGGTCAGTTTGGCCATGTGGGCCTCGTTGCTGCAGGAAAGGAGCGCGATTGTCGCATTGCTTGGCGTGTTCCGGAGCGGCGGTCTTCCGTTTGGTAGAGTCGACTGTTAGTTGTGATCTCTCTGTACGTTGTTCATCCGGGACATCTTTGGAAAATGGTGGTTACCACACCTCTCCAGACCCCAAAGAGCCCGGATGAACCACCATAAAAATGCCCGTTTGACCGTCCATAGT
>NZ_JCAFUR010000035.1:0-16923 GCF_059371575.1 Stenotrophomonas sp. YJH_SMC_4 | reverse complement strand
GAAATGGTGATGCCGGGTGACAACGTCAAGATGGTCGTCACCCTGATCAACCCGGTGGCAATGGACGAAGGCCTGCGCTTCGCCATCCGCGAAGGCGGCCGTACCGTCGGCGCCGGCGTGGTCTCGAAGATCATCGAGTAAGCCTGCAGTACCGGTGGTTGTATAGCGCCGCCGGTTACGCGAATGGCGGGCCGGGAACCTCGGTCCGCCTTCGCTGTCTAAGGGAAGGCAAGTTTCAACACGTACGCCAGTAGCTCAATTGGCAGAGCAGCGGTCTCCAAAACCGCAGGTTGGGGGTTCGAGTCCCTCCTGGCGTGCCATCTGCCCACCTTATCCAGCGGCCTGGGCCGCTAAAGCAGACACAGCCGGATGAATAGCAAGATCGAACACTCCAAGGACAACTCCGCCAACGGCGGGGATATCGTCAAGTACGTCGCCGCATCGCTGCTGGTGCTGGCCGGTCTGTTCGTCTGGTTCTGGTTCTCCGCCGACTCCGGTCGCGCCACCCAGCTGGGTGCGTGGGCGGGTCAGCTGCGTGCGTTGGCGGTCGTGGTCGGTCTGGTTGGCGGTATCGGCGTGTTCATGCTGACCGGCAAGGGGCGCGACACCCGCGAATTCCTCTCCGAGTCGCGCTTCGAACTGCGCAAGGTGGTCTGGCCGACGCGCCAGGAAGCCATCCGCATGACCTGGGTCGTGATGGTGGTGGTGACCATTCTCAGTCTGTTGCTGGGTGGGTTCGATTACGTCATTCAGTGGCTGGTTCAGTTGTTCCTGAGCCGCTAAGGAGAATTGCATGAAGCGTTGGTACGTCGTTCACGCCTATTCGGGCTTCGAGAAGTCGGTGGCGCAGGCTCTGCGCGATCGCATCGTCCGTGACGGCATGGAAGAGCGCTTCGGCGATGTCCTGGTCCCGACCGAAGAAGTGGTCGAGATGCGCGCTGGCCAGAAGCGCCGCTCCGAGCGCAAGTTTTTCCCGGGTTACGTGCTGGTCCAGATCGAGACCCACGAAGAAGCCGGTATTCCGCGCATCGACAACGAAAGCTGGCACCTGGTCAAGGAAACCCCGCGCGTGATGGGCTTCATCGGCGGCACCGCCGACCGTCCGCTGCCGATTGCCGATTCCGAGGCCGAAGCCATCCTGAACCGCGTTCAGGAAGGTGTCGAGAAGCCGCGTCCGAAGGTGCTGTTCGAGCCGGGCCAGATGGTCCGCGTCACCGACGGCCCGTTCAACGATTTCAATGGCGTCGTCGAAGAGGTCAACTACGAGAAGAGCCGTCTGCGCGTCTCGGTGCTGATCTTCGGTCGTGCCACTCCGGTCGAACTCGAGTTCGGCCAGGTCGAAAAGGCCGTCTGATCCAGCTGTAGAGTCGAGCTTGCTCGACTTTGCTGATCGGTCGAGCAAGCTCGACTCTATGGAACCAGGAACCGGGCCTTGCCCGGTTTCGTCCGTTTATATGCTGCTTCAGGCATGTGAAGAAAAAACCTGATATAGTGCGCGGCTCCCCGCTGGGAAGCCAGCAGGACGAGGCCGCCGCAAGGTGGCCTTCAGCATGATTTCAAAACGCGATGCCGGGACGCGTGATTCCCGGTCCGATGGGGAGCCTGTTGTCGAAAGGCGCTAGCACCCGGAGAGTACTCACATGGCAAAGAAAGTTGTCGGTTACATCAAGCTGCAGGTGAAGGCCGGTCAGGCCAACCCCTCGCCGCCGGTCGGTCCTGCGCTGGGTCAGCGCGGTCTGAACATCATGGAATTCTGCAAGGCGTTCAACGCTGCCACGCAGAAGCTCGAGCCGGGTCTGCCGGTTCCGGTGATCATCACGGCCTACTCGGACCGTACGTTCACCTTCATCACCAAGAGCACCCCGGCCACCACCCTGCTGAAGAAGGCCGCTGGCATCTCGTCGGGCTCCAAGCGCCCGAACACCGAGAAGGTCGGCAAGGTCACCCGTAAGCAGCTGGAAGAGATCGCCAAGGCGAAGGAACCGGATCTGACTGCCGCCGATCTGGACGCCGCCGTGCGTACCATCGCTGGCTCTGCCCGTTCCATGGGCCTCGTGGTGGAGGGTTAATAAGATGGCACAGACCAAGCGTGAGAAGGCCATCAAGGCCGCCGTCGTTCCGGGCAAGGCATACGCCTTCGAGGACGCGATCAACATCCTGAAGAGCGCCACCAAGGCCAAGTTCGTCGAGTCGATCGACGTCGCTGTGCGCCTGGGCGTCGATGCGAAGAAGTCCGACCAGCAGGTTCGTGGCTCCACCGTGCTGCCGGCCGGTACCGGCAAGTCGGTCCGCGTCGCCGTGTTCGCTCCGGCCGGTGCCAAGGCTGATGAAGCCCTGGCCGCTGGCGCCGAAGCCGTCGGTATGGATGATCTGGCCGAGAAGATGCAGGCCGGCGATCTGAACTACGACGTCGTCATCGCGACCCCGGACGCCATGCGCGTCGTCGGTAAGCTGGGCACCGTGCTGGGTCCGCGCGGCCTGATGCCGAACCCGAAGGTCGGCACCGTTTCCCCGAACCCGGGTGAAGCCGTGAAGAACGCCAAGTCGGGTCAGGTCCGTTACCGCACCGACAAGGCCGGCATCATCCACTGCACCATCGGCAAGGCCGACTTCGCCGAAGACGCGCTGAAGTCGAACCTGACCGCGCTGCTGCTTGACCTGATCAAGGCCAAGCCGGCCACCTCGAAGGGCACCTACCTGCAGAAGGTTTCGGTCAGCTCGACGATGGGCCCGGGCGTCACCGTCGACCAGTCGTCGCTGACCCTGAAGTAATTGTTTCAAGCGGTCACGGTACCTTCGGTGCCGTGACCGTGACATTTGAAGGCATCGTTGGCAGTGCATCGCCCGCGGTAGCCGTCAAAGACCGCAGGCGCGGTCGTGGCAATACCGGCGACGGGCACGGAAGCTCGATCTGGCAAGGAGTCGCCGCCGGAGCAGTCATGAGCGCTTAATCGATTCCCCGGAATCACCCTGCGTAGATGGTGCCCTTCTGGAGTTTTTCTGGTTCACGCACGTCTGGGATTTCCCTGATTGCCTCCAGGTCTGGAACGGCCCACCCCCGGAACATCATCCCGATGTTCCCGGCGTCCAGGACGGATGCCGCACAGGACCGCACACGGCAGGAGCCGTAAGCGGAGTTCAATAGGAGGAGTGCAATGGCTCTCAATCTGTCCCAGAAGCAAGAAGTAGTCGCCGAGCTGGCAGACGTCGCCGCCAAGGCCCACTCCTTGATCGCAGCCGAATACGCTGGCACCACGGTCGCCCAGATGACCGCGATGCGCAAGCAGGCTCGTGAAACCGGTGTTTTCTTGAAGGTTGTCAAGAACACCCTGGCTTCGCGCGCCGTTGAAGGCACCGAGTTCGCAGTCGCCCAGGACCAGATGGTTGGTCCGCTGCTGTACGCGTTCTCGCTCGAGGAGCCCGGCGCTGCCGGTCGCCTGATCAAGGAAGCCGCCAAGGGCAACGACAAGCTGAAGGCTAAGGTCGTCGCCATCGGTGGCGAAGTGTTCCCGGCAAGCCACGTCGACGTGCTGGCCTCGCTGCCGACCCGCGACCAGGCCCTGGCCATGCTGGCCCGCGTCCTGACCGAGCCGGTCACGATGTTTGCCCGCGCCATCAAGGCCGTTGGCGAGAAGCAGGGTGGTGGCGACGTCGCCGCCGACGCTGCCGAACCGGCCGCCGAGACCGCCTGAGTTTCGACTTACCGTGGTTCCTGACGGAACCTCAACCCAGAAAATCATCCAAAGGTATTAATCATGTCCCTTACCAACGAACAGATCGTCGACGCCATCGCCGAGAAGTCCCTGATGGAAGTGATGGAGCTGGTCAAGGCCATCGAAGAGAAGTTCGGCGTCTCCGCCGCTGCTCCGGTTGCCGTGGCTGCTGCCGCTGGCCCGGCCGCTGCTGTTGAAGAGCAGACCGAGTTCACCGTCACCCTGAAGTCGGCCGGCGACAAGAAGGTCGAAGTCATCAAGGCCGTCCGCGCCATCACCGGCCTGGGCCTGAAGGAAGCGAAGGACCTGGCCGAAGCCGGTGGCGTCCTGAAGGAAGGCGCTTCGAAGGAAGACGCCGAGAAGATGAAGAAGGACCTGGAAGCTGCTGGCGCGACTGTCGAAGTCAAGTAAGCAGTTACCTTGCATCGTCACCGATTCACGGCGATGCAGCCAAGGCTGGGGGCGTAAGCCCCCGGCCTTTGGTCGTTGTTGCGGTGTCGGTAGAGTCGACTGTTGGTCGACTGCTGTGAAGGAAGTCGACTAACAGTCGACTCTACCGTTTCAAATGCAGCAAAAAGCCCAACACGGGCTGCAGTCAAACCCCGCCGGCCAGCGCAGTGCGCGGCAGCAGGGGCGTGGTAGCAGACGAGTTGGCAGTTGGAAGTAGCGGGAGAAGGCGTGCTGGTGCCGGCAATACCAGCGACTTCCAACTGACAATTTCAAGTTCCCTTCGGATCGTGGGCGCACGATCCGCACAACAAGGTGGAAGACCTCATGACGTCCTATTCGTTCACCGAAAAAAAGCGTATCCGCAAGGATTTCGGCAAGCAGCGCTCGATTCTCGAAGTGCCGTTCCTGCTCGCCATCCAGGTGGATTCCTATCGTGAATTCCTGCAGGAAAACGTCGATCCGGCCAAGCGCACGGACCACGGCCTGCACGCTGCGCTGAAGTCGGTCTTCCCGATCGCCAGCTACAGCGGCAACGCTGCCCTGGAATACGTCGGCTACAAGCTGGGCGAACCGGTCTTCGACGAGCGCGAGTGCCGCCAGCGTGGCATGAGCTACGGCGCCCCGCTGCGCGTGACCGTGCGCCTGGTGATCTACGACCGTGAGTCGTCGACCAAGGCCATCAAGTACGTGAAGGAGCAGGAGGTCTATCTGGGCGAAATCCCGCTGATGACCGAGAACGGCACCTTCATCGTCAACGGCACCGAGCGCGTCATCGTCTCGCAGCTGCACCGCTCGCCGGGCGTGTTCTTCGACCACGACCGTGGCAAGACCCACAGCTCGGGCAAGCTGCTGTACAGCGCCCGCATCATTCCTTACCGCGGCTCCTGGCTGGACTTCGAGTTCGACCCGAAGGACGCGCTGTTCACCCGTATCGACCGTCGCCGCAAGCTGCCGGTGTCGATCCTGCTGCGCGCGCTCGGCTACAGCAACGAAGAGATGCTGGCCGAGTTCTTCGAGATCAACACCTTCCACATCAACCCGGATGAAGGCGTCCAGCTGGAGCTGGTGCCGGAGCGCCTGCGTGGCGAAACCCTGGGCTTCGACCTCGCCGACGGCGACAAGGTCATCGTGGAAGCCGGCAAGCGCATCACCGCGCGCCACATCAAGCAGCTGGAAGCCTCGGGCATCGCCGCCCTGGCCGTGCCGGACGACTACATCGTCGGCCGCATCCTGTCGCACGACGTGGTTGACGCCTCGACCGGCGAACTGCTGGCCCAGGCCAATGACGAGATCACCGACGAGCAGCTGCAGGCCTTCCGCAAGGCCGGTGTGGATGCCGTGGGCACCCTGTGGGTGAACGATCTGGATCGTGGCCCGTACCTGTCCAACACCCTGCGCATCGACCCGACCAAGACCCAGCTGGAAGCCCTGGTCGAGATCTACCGCATGATGCGTCCGGGCGAGCCGCCGACCAAGGACGCTGCGCAGAACCTGTTCCACAACCTGTTCTTCACCTTCGAGCGCTACGACCTGTCCGCGGTCGGCCGCATGAAGTTCAACCGTCGCGTGGGCCGCAAGGAAACCACCGGCGAAGCCGTGCTGTACGACAGCAAGTACTTCGGTGAGCGCAACGACGAAGAGTCCAAGCGCCTGGTCGCCGCCCACGGCGACAGCTCCGACATCCTGGACGTGATCAAGGTCCTGACCGAGATCCGCAACGGTCGCGGCGTGGTCGACGATATCGACCACCTGGGCAACCGTCGCGTGCGTTCGGTCGGCGAAATGGCCGAAAACGTGTTCCGCGTCGGCCTGGTCCGCGTCGAGCGCGCGGTCAAGGAGCGCCTGTCGATGGCCGAGTCCGAAGGCCTGACCCCGCAGGAGCTGATCAACGCCAAGCCGGTTGCCGCTGCCATCAAGGAGTTCTTCGGCTCCTCGCAGCTGTCGCAGTTCATGGACCAGAACAACCCGCTGTCGGAAGTGACCCACAAGCGTCGCGTCTCGGCCCTGGGCCCGGGCGGCCTGACCCGTGAGCGCGCCGGCTTCGAAGTGCGCGACGTGCACCCGACCCATTACGGCCGCGTCTGCACCATCGAAACCCCGGAAGGCCCGAACATCGGCCTGATCAATTCGCTGGCCGTGTACGCCCGCACCAACCAGTACGGTTTCCTTGAGACTCCGTACCGCAAGGTCGTGGACGGCAAGGTCTATGACGAAGTCGAGTTCCTGTCGGCGATTGAAGAAAACGAGTACGTCATTGCGCAGGCCAACGCGCTGACCGACGCCAAGGGCACCCTGACCGAGCAGTTCGTTCCGTGCCGCTTCCAGGGCGAATCGCTGCTGAAGCCGCCGGCGGAAGTCCACTTCATGGACGTCTCGCCGATGCAGACCGTGTCGATCGCGGCCGCGCTGGTTCCGTTCCTGGAGCACGATGACGCGAACCGCGCACTGATGGGCGCCAACATGCAGCGTCAGGCGGTGCCGACCCTGCGTGCGCAGAAGCCGCTGGTCGGTACCGGCATCGAGCGCGCCGTGGCGCGTGACTCCGGTGTGACCGTGAACGCCCGCCGTGGTGGCGAGATCGTGCAGATCGACGCGGCCCGCATCGTAGTCAAGGTCAACGAGGAAGAGATCGTTGGCGCTACCGATGCAGGCGTGGACATCTACAACCTGGTCAAGTACACCCGTTCGAACCAGAACACCTGCATCAACCAGCGTCCGCTGGTCCAGGTGGGTGACGTCATCGCCCGCGGCGACGTGCTGGCCGACGGTCCGTCCACCGACATCGGCGAACTGGCCCTGGGCCAGAACATGCTGATCGCGTTCATGCCGTGGAACGGCTACAACTTCGAAGACTCCATCCTGCTCTCCGAGCGCGTGGTGGAAGAGGATCGTTACACCACGATCCACATCGAAGAGCTGACCTGCGTCGCGCGTGACACCAAGCTGGGGCCGGAGGAAATCTCCGCCGACATCCCGAACGTCTCCGAGCAGGCGCTGAACCGCCTGGACGAGAGCGGCGTGGTGTACATCGGTGCGGAAGTCCGCGCCGGCGACATCATGGTCGGCAAGGTCACCCCGAAGGGCGAAAGCCAGCTGACCCCGGAAGAGAAGCTGCTGCGCGCGATCTTCGGCGAGAAGGCTTCGGACGTTAAGGACAGCTCGCTGCGCGTTCCGCCGGGCATGGACGGCACCGTCATCGACGTGCAGGTCTTCACCCGCGACGGCATCGAGAAGGACAAGCGCGCCCGCCAGATCGAAGAGTCTGAAATCAAGCGCGTCAAGAAGGACTTCGACGACCAGTTCCGCATCCTGGAAGCCGCCATCTACATGCGTCTGCGTTCGCAGATCGTGGGCAAGGTGGTCAACGGTGGCGCTGGCCTGAAGAAGGGTGACGTGATCACCGACGCCTTCCTGGACGGCCTGAAGAAGGCTGACTGGTTCGCCCTGCGCATGAAGGACGAGGACGCTTCGGAAGCCATCGAGCGCGCGCAGAAGCAGATCCAGGCGCACGAGAAGGAATTCGAGCGTCGCTTCGCCGACAAGCGCGGCAAGATCACCGCCGGTGACGACCTTGCCCCGGGCGTGCTGAAGATGGTCAAGGTGTTCCTGGCCGTGAAGCGCCGCATCCAGCCGGGCGACAAGATGGCAGGCCGCCACGGCAACAAGGGTGTGGTCTCCAACGTGGTGCCGGTCGAGGACATGCCGTACATGGCCTCGGGCGAAACCGTGGACATCGTGCTGAACCCGCTGGGCGTGCCGTCGCGTATGAACATCGGCCAGATCCTGGAAGTGCACCTGGGCTGGGCTGCCAAGGGCCTGGGCCGCAAGATCCAGGCGATGATGGAAGCCCAGGCGGCGGTTGCCGACCTGCGCAAGTTCCTGGACGACATCTACAACCACGACGACACCAACGTGGCCAACCGTGTCGACCTGTCGCAGTTCAGCGACGAGGAACTGCTGCGCCTGGCCCGTAACCTCACCGACGGCGTGCCGATGGCCACCCCGGTGTTCGACGGCGCCACCGAAGCGGAAATCAAGCGCATGCTGGAACTGGCCGACCTGCCGAGCAGTGGCCAGACCCAGCTGTACGACGGCCGCACCGGTGAAGCGTTCGATCGCCACACCACCGTGGGTTACATGCACTACCTGAAGCTGAACCACCTGGTCGACGACAAGATGCACGCCCGTTCGACCGGTCCGTACTCGCTCGTCACCCAGCAGCCGCTGGGCGGCAAGGCGCAGTTCGGCGGCCAGCGCTTCGGTGAAATGGAAGTCTGGGCGCTGGAAGCCTACGGCGCGGCCTACACCCTGCAGGAAATGCTGACGGTGAAGTCCGATGACGTGCAGGGCCGCAACCAGATGTACAAGAACATCGTCGACGGTGAGCACGAGATGGTCGCGGGCATGCCGGAATCCTTCAACGTGCTCGTGAAGGAAATCCGCTCGCTGGCCATCAACATGGAACTGGAAGACAACTGATCCATGCCGGCGCGGCGGTCAACGCCGCCGCGCCGCTGGCAGTGAACTGAAAGCCCATCGACACAGCATTCCTCCTTCTGGAGAACACCATGAAAGACCTGCTCAACCTCTTCAACCAGCAGCGCCAGACGCTGGACTTCGACGCGATCAAGATCGCGCTGGCTTCGCCGGACCTGATCCGTTCGTGGTCCTTCGGCGAAGTGAAGAAGCCGGAAACCATCAACTACCGTACCTTCAAGCCGGAACGCGACGGCCTGTTCTGCGCCGCCATCTTCGGCCCGGTGAAGGACTACGAGTGCCTGTGCGGCAAGTACAAGCGCATGAAGCACCGCGGCGTGGTCTGCGAAAAGTGCGGTACCGAAGTGACCCTGGCCAAGGTGCGCCGCGAGCGCATGGGCCACATCGACCTGGCCTCGCCGGTCGCGCACATCTGGTTCCTCAAGTCGCTGCCGTCGCGCATCGGCCTGATGCTGGACATGACCCTGCGCGACATCGAGCGCGTGCTGTACTTCGAAGCCTACGTGGTGACCGAGCCGGGCCTGACCGCCCTGGAGCGCCGCCAGCTGCTGACCGAGGAGCAGTACCTGCAGGCCCGCCAGGAGCACGGTGACGACTTCGACGCCGCGATGGGCGCCGAGGCCGTGTACGAACTGCTGCGCACGATCGACCTGCAGTCGGAAATGACCCGCCTGCGCGAGGAAATCGCCGCTACCGGTTCGGAAACCAAGCTCAAGCGCCTCACCAAGCGCATCAAGCTGATCGAAGCCTTCCTGGAATCGGGCAACCGTCCGGAATGGATGGTCATGACCGTGCTGCCGGTGCTGCCGCCGGACCTGCGTCCGCTGGTCCCGCTGGATGGCGGCCGCTTCGCGACCTCCGACCTGAACGACCTGTACCGCCGCGTCATCAACCGCAACAACCGCCTGCGCCGCCTGCTCGAACTGAGCGCGCCGGACATCATCGTGCGCAATGAAAAGCGCATGCTGCAGGAGTCGGTCGATGCGCTGCTGGACAACGGCCGTCGTGGCCGTGCCATCACCGGCACCAACAAGCGCCCGCTGAAGTCGCTGGCCGACATGATCAAGGGCAAGCAGGGTCGCTTCCGCCAGAACCTGCTCGGCAAGCGCGTCGACTACTCGGGCCGTTCGGTCATCGTGGTCGGCCCGTACCTGCGCCTGCACCAGTGCGGCCTGCCGAAGAAGATGGCGCTCGAGCTGTTCAAGCCGTTCGTCTTCGCCAAGCTGCAGCGTCGTGGCCTGGCCACCACCATCAAGGCCGCCAAGAAGCTGGTCGAGCGCGAAGAAGCCGAAGTCTGGGACATCCTGGAAGAGGTCATCCGCGAGCACCCGGTGATGCTGAACCGTGCGCCGACCCTGCACCGTCTGGGTATCCAGGCGTTCGAGCCGGTGCTGATCGAAGGCAAGGCCATCCAGCTGCACCCGCTGGTCTGCACCGCGTTCAACGCCGACTTCGACGGTGACCAGATGGCCGTCCACGTGCCGCTCTCGCTGGAAGCCCAGCTGGAAGCGCGTGCGCTGATGATGTCGACCAACAACATCCTGTCGCCGGCCAACGGCGAGCCGATCATCGTGCCGTCGCAGGACGTCGTGCTGGGTCTGTACTACATGACCCGCTCGCTGGAAAACAAGAAGGGCGAGGGCATGGCCTTTGCCAACATCGCCGAAGTGAAGCGTGCCTACGACAACCGCGTGGTGGAACTGCACGCGCGCGTCAAGGTCCGCATCACCGAAGTGGTGACCGACGAAGACGGCAACAAGCAGAACAAGACCTCGATCGTGGACACCACGATCGGTCGCGCCCTGCTGGCTGAAATCCTGCCGGAAGGCCTGCCGTTCGCGCTGGCCAACACCGAGCTGACCAAGAAGAACATCAGCCGCCTGATCAACTCCAGCTACCGCCAGCTGGGCCTGAAGGACACGGTCGTGTTCGCCGACAAGCTGATGTACACCGGCTTCGCGTACGCGACCCGCGCCGGCGTCTCGATCGGCATCGACGACATGCTGATCCCGGACGAGAAGAAGGGCATCCTCACCGAGGCCGAAGCCGAAGTGCTGGAAATCCAGGAGCAGTACCAGTCGGGCCTGGTCACCGCCGGCGAGCGCTACAACAAGGTGGTCGACATCTGGTCGCGCACCAACGAGCGCATCGCCAAGGCGATGATGGACACCATCGGTACCGAGAAGGTGGTCAATGCCAAGGGTGAGACCATCGACCAGAAGTCGATGAACTCGCTGTACATCATGGCCGACTCCGGTGCGCGTGGTTCGCAGGCGCAGATCCGTCAGCTGGCCGGCATGCGTGGCCTGATGGCCCGCCCGGACGGCTCGATCATCGAGACGCCCATCAAGGCGAACTTCCGCGAAGGCCTGAACGTGCAGGAGTACTTCAACTCCACCCACGGTGCCCGTAAGGGTCTGGCCGATACCGCGCTGAAGACCGCGAACTCGGGTTACCTGACCCGTCGTCTGGTCGACGTGGCACAGGACGTGGTGATCACCGAGGTGGATTGCGGTACCACCGAAGGCCTGATCATGACCCCGATCGTGGAAGGCGGCGACGTGGTCGAGCCGCTGAAGGACCGCGTGCTGGGTCGCGTGGTTGCCGAGGACGTGTTCCTGCCGGGCAACGACGAAGATCCGATCGTCACCCGCAACACCCTGCTGGACGAAGCCTGGGTTGCCAAGCTGGAAGATGCCGGCGTGCAGACCATCAAGGTCCGCTCGACCATCTCCTGCGAATCGGCCTTCGGCGTCTGCTCGCGCTGCTACGGCCGCGACCTGGCCCGTGGCCACCTGGTCAACATCGGTGAAGCGGTCGGCGTCATCGCCGCCCAGTCCATCGGTGAGCCGGGTACCCAGCTGACCATGCGTACGTTCCACATCGGTGGTGCGGCGTCGCGAGCTGCTGCGGTCGACAACATCACCGTCAAGACCACCGGCTCGGTCAAGTTCAGCAACCTCAAGTCGGTCGAGCATGCCAACGGCTCGCTGGTGGCAGTGTCGCGCTCGGGCGAAATCTCGGTGCTCGATGCCCACGGCCGTGAGCGTGAGCGTTACAAGCTGCCGTACGGTGCGACCATCACGTCCAAGGACGGTGATGCGATCAAGGCTGGCCAGACCGTGGCCAACTGGGATCCGCATAACCACCCGATCGTGTCGGAAGTGGCCGGCTTCATCCGCTTCATCGACTTCGTCGACGGCATCACCGTCATCGAGAAGACCGACGAGCTGACCGGCCTGGCGTCGCGCGAAATCACCGATCCGAAGCGTCGTGGTACCCAGGCCAAGGACCTGCGCCCGATCGTGCGCATCGTCGACGCCAAGGGCAACGACCTGTCGATTCCGGGCACCGACCTGCCGGCGCAGTACCTGCTGCCGCCGCGCTCGATCGTCAACCTGCAGGACGGCGCTGCCGTCGGCGTGGGTGACGTGGTCGCCAAGATCCCGCAGGAAGCGTCGAAGACCCGCGACATCACCGGTGGTCTGCCGCGCGTGGCCGATCTGTTCGAGGCCCGCAAGCCGAAGGATCCGGCGGTGCTGGCCGAGCGTTCGGGCATCATCAGCTTCGGCAAGGACACCAAGGGCAAGCAGCGCCTGATCATCAAGGACACCGATGGTTCGGAGCACGAAGAGCTGATCCCGAAGTACCGCCAGGTCATCGTGTTCGAAGGCGAGCATGTCACCAAGGGTGAAACCATCGTGGACGGCGAGCCGAGCCCGCAGGACATCCTGCGCCTGCTGGGTGTCGAACCGCTGGCCGCCTACCTGGTGAAGGAAATCCAGGACGTGTACCGCCTGCAGGGCGTGAAGATCAACGACAAGCACATCGAGGTGATCACCCGCCAGATGCTGCGCAAGGTCGAGATCACCGACCAGGGCAGCAGCAAGTTCCTGAACGGCGAACAGGTGGAGCGCCAGCGCGTTATCGAGGAGAATGCCCGCCTTGCAGCCCGCAATGAGCTGCCGGCGCACTTCGATCCGGTCCTGCTGGGTATCACCAAGGCCTCGCTGGCGACCGAATCGTTCATCTCGGCCGCGTCGTTCCAGGAAACCACCCGCGTGCTGACCGAAGCGGCCGTCCGCGGCACCTCGGACAACCTGCGTGGCCTGAAGGAAAACGTCATCGTGGGTCGCCTGATTCCGGCCGGTACCGGCCTGGCGTACCACAGCAACCGCCGTCGCGGCGCTTCCGGCCTCACCGAGTCGGAAATGCAGACCCTTGCCGGCACCCCGGCCGCGGTCGAGGCACCGGTGGTTGAAGCCGAAGCTGAACAGGCCTCGGAAGACTGAAACACGGGTCCGGCCTCAGGGCCGGACCACCCGGGCGGGTAGAGTCGACTGTCAGTCGACTGCTATCGAGAGTCGACTGACAGTCGACTCTACCGGTGCAGGGCAGGGTGGACCGCTTGCGGTTCACCCCGCCAACCTGAACGGGGTACATGGAGGCCCCCCAGTAACGTTCCGGGATCAGGAACGGGCTTGACAGGAGGCGTTTGACTGCTTTCCTGGCAGGTTGCTACAATCGTCTGTCTCAGCAGGCCAGAATTTTGGCCTGCTTTAACATTTCCGCATCTCTGGCCGGATTTTCCGGCCACCAATCAGAAGAACCTACTGATGGCGACGATCAACCAGCTGGTCCGCAAGCCGCGGCAAGCGACCACCTACAAGAGTGCCTCGCCGGCGCTCGACAAGTGCCCGCAGCGCCGTGGCGTCTGCACCCGTGTCTACACCACCACCCCGAAGAAGCCGAACTCGGCTCTGCGCAAGGTTGCCAAGGTCCGCCTGACCAACCAGGAAGAAGTGATTTCCTACATCGGTGGTGAAGGCCACAACCTGCAGGAGCACTCCGTGGTCCTGATCCGCGGCGGTCGCGTCAAGGACCTGCCGGGTGTGCGTTACCACACCGTTCGTGGCTCGCTCGACGCCGCCGGCGTTGCCAAGCGTCGCCAGGCCCGTTCCAAGTACGGCGCCAAGCGTCCGAAGGCATAAGGAGAGAGCACTATGTCGCGTAAGGGTAATACTCCGCAGCGTTCCGTCCTGCCCGATCCGAAGCACGGAAGCGAAACCATCGCCCGCTTCATCAACATGGTCATGCAGAGCGGCAAGAAGTCCGTCGCCGAAAAGATCGTGTACGGCGCCATGGACGTGATCACCGAGAAGAACAGCAGCGCCAACGCCATTGAACTGGTGCAGAAGGCTCTGGACAACGTCGCTCCGGCGGTCGAAGTCAAGTCGCGCCGCGTCGGTGGTGCCACCTACCAGGTGCCGGTCGAAGTGCGTTCGTCGCGCAAGATGGCCCTGGCCATGCGCTGGCTGATCGACTCCGCGCGCAAGCGTGGCGAGAACACCATGCCGAAGAAGCTGGCTGCTGAACTGATCGACGCCTCGGAAAACCGTGGCGGCGCCATCAAGAAGCGCGAAGAAACCCACCGCATGGCCGAAGCCAACAAGGCATTCGCCCACTACCGCTGGTGAGTTTGACGGCCTTGTAAAACAGGCAGGGCAGCACCACTTCGGTGCGTGCTGCCTCGCGGTCCCAGAAGGGCTGCGCCAATCCGAAGGCCGCCGAAAGGCGGCGTTCGGCCATCCGAAATCCAAGAAATCTGAGAGGCTCCCGTGGCCCGTTCCACTCCCATCGAGCGTTACCGTAACTTCGGCATCATGGCTCACATCGATGCCGGCAAGACCACCACGTCCGAGCGCATCCTGTTCTACACCGGCAAGAGCCACAAGATCGGTGAAGTGCATGACGGCGCCGCCACCATGGACTGGATGGAGCAGGAGCAGGAGCGTGGCATCACGATCCAGTCCGCTGCCACCACCGCGTTCTGGAAGGGCATGGATAAGTCCCTGCCGGAGCACCGCTTCAACATCATCGACACCCCCGGGCACGTCGACTTCACCATCGAAGTGGAGCGCTCGCTGCGCGTGCTCGACGGTGCCGTCTTCGTCCTGTGCGCCGTCGGTGGCGTGCAGCCGCAGTCGGAAACCGTGTGGCGCCAGGCCAACAAGTACCACGTGCCGCGCATCGCGTTCGTCAACAAGATGGACCGCACCGGTGCCAACTTCCAGAAGGTCGTCGGCCAGCTGAAGGCCAAGCTGGGCGCGGTTGCCGTGCCGATGCAGCTGCCGATCGGCGCTGAAGACAACTTCAAGGGCGTTGTCGACCTGCTGAAGATGAAGGCCATCCATTGGGATGAGGCTTCGCAGGGCATGAAGTTCGAATACGGTGAAATCCCGGCCGAACTGCAGGGCCCGGCTGAAGAGGCTCGCCAGTTCATGGTCGAGACCGCTGCCGAAGCCAGCGAAGAGCTGATGGAAAAGTACCTGGGCGGCGAAGAGCTGGCCGAGGCCGAAATCATCAACGCCCTGCGTACCCGTACCCTGGCGACCGAGATCGTGCCGATGTACTGCGGCTCGGCCTTCAAGAACAAGGGCGTGCAGGCCATGCTGGACGGCGTGATCCAGCTGCTGCCGTCGCCGGTCGACGTGCCGGACGTGAAGGGCGTGGACGTTGACGACGACACCGTCGAAATGACCCGCAAGTCCGACGACAAGGCTCCGTTCTCGTCGCTGGCCTTCAAGATCATCACCGACCCGTTCGTCGGCGCGCTGACCTTCTTCCGTGTCTACTCGGGCACCCTGAACGGTGGCGACACCGTGCTGAACTCGGTGAAGGGCAAGAAGGAGCGCATCGGCCGCATCCTGCAGATGCACTCGAACAACCGCGAGGAAATCAAGGAAGTTCTGGCCGGTGACATCGCCGCTGCCGTGGGCCTGAAGGACACCACCACCGGTGACACCCTGTGCGCCGTGGACGCCCCGATCATCCTGGAGCGCATGACGTTCCCGGAGCCGGTGATCTCGATGGCCGTCGAGCCGAAGACCAAGTCGGACCAGGAAAAGATGGGTCTGGCCCTGGGCCGTCTGGCGCAGGAAGATCCGTCGTTCCGCGTCAAGACCGACGAAGAATCCGGCCAGACCATCATCTCGGGCATGGGCGAGCTGCACCTGGACATCATCGTCGACCGCCTGAAGCGCGAGTTCAACGTTGAAGCCAACGTCGGCGCGCCGCAGGTGGCCTACCGCGAAACCATCACCCTGGCCGACGTCAAGTCGGACTACAAGCACGCCAAGCAGTCCGGTGGTAAGGGTCAGTACGGTCACGTCGTGATCGAACTGTCGCCGATCACCGCTGCCGACCGTGCCGATCCGAAGCTGGCTCCGGCCATCAAGGACGACTTCCTGTTCATCAACGACATCACCGGCGGCGTGATCCCGAAGGAATTCATTCCGTCGGTTGAAAAGGGCCTGCGCGAAACCATCACCAGCGGTCCGCTGGCTGGCTTCCCGGTCGTGGACGTCAAGGTGAAGCTGGTGTTCGGTTCGTACCACGACGTTGACTCCTCGGAAATGGCGTTCAAGCTGGCTTCGTCGATGGCCTTCAAGCAGGGCTTCGCCAAGGCCAAGCCGGTGCTGCTGGAGCCGATCATGAAGGTCGAGATCGTGACCCCGGAGGATTACCAGGGTGACGTGATGGGCGACGTCAGCCGTCGTCGCGGCGTGCTGCAGGGTTCCGACACCACCGGTGACGGTTCGGCCAGCATCATCAACGCGATGATCCCGCTGGGTGAAATGTTCGGCTACGCCACTGCGCTGCGTTCGCAGACCCAGGGCCGCGCCACCTTCACCATGGAATTCGATCACTACGAGCCGGCTCCGACCAACATCGCCGAAGCCGTCATGAAGAAGGGCTGAGCCTCGCTCAGCCTCTCTTGAAACCACTTACGAACAATCAAGGTATAGAACAATGGCAAAGGGTAAGTTCGAGCGCACCAAGCCGCACGTCAACGTCGGCACCATCGGTCACGTCGATCACGGCAAGACCACGCTGACCGCCGCACTGACCAAGATCGGTGCCGAGCGCTTCGGTGGCGAGTTCAAGGATTACTCCTCGATCGACGCCGCTCCGGAAGAAAAGGCGCGTGGCATCACGATCTCGACCGCGCACGTCGAATACGAATCCCCGGTCCGTCACTACGCCCACGTCGATTGCCCGGGCCATGCTGACTACGTCAAGAACATGATCACCGGTGCCGCCCAGATGGACGGCGCGATCCTGGTGTGCTCGGCCGCTGACGGCCCGATGCCGCAGACCCGCGAGCACATCCTGCTGTCGCGTCAGGTCGGCGTGCCGTACATCGTCGTGTTCCTGAACAAGGCCGACATGGTGGACGACGCCGAGCTGCTCGAGCTGGTCG
>NZ_JCAFUR010000034.1:0-20068 GCF_059371575.1 Stenotrophomonas sp. YJH_SMC_4 | reverse complement strand
GGGTGGGTCCGGTTGCGGGGGGCGCTGCAAGTCCCCCTCCGGGGCCCGGCCCAGCCGCTGGCGGCTGTGCGTTCGGGCGCTTGCGAAGCAGTGCTTCGCAAGCAAAGCGCCCTCACCCATGTAAGCTCGGTCGCCGCTTGCCCGTGTGCGCTGTCCTGCGCACACGGCAAGACCGGGGTTGGGCGTCCTGCCCAACCCGCCCGAGGCATGCCTCGGGCCCATGCGGCTCACGCCCCCGCAACCGGACCCACCCCGCCTTCGACAGTTTTCTGCGATCTGTCGGAAGCTGCTGCTGATGGTGGGTGCCGACCGTTGGTCGGCACGGGGTCGGAGCCCATTTTGAATACTGCTATCTGACAGAAAAATCGTGTCGACCAACGGTCGACACCTACCAACAGCCGCGCATGCCAATCGCCGCAGTTACCAGTAGATCCACGCCATGCGTGGATGATTCATTCGACATCTGACAGATGTGCCGACCAACGGTCGGCACCCACCAATAGGGGCCTGAACCTGTCGAAGGTGGGGCGGTGTCGGAGTGCGGGGTGTCAGCCGCATGGATGCGGCTGCCAAGCTTACAGGGACGTACTTGCAGCGTCCCCGCACTCCGACACCACCCCGCCAGCCCACGGAATGCATGCTGTTGCCGCTGCTTCGGCTTTTGCCGTTGACGTTGATTGCAGCAGGTGCAGGGCTGCAAGCCCTGCCGAAAACCCCTTACCGCACCTGCTCCTGCTTGCGCACGATCGCCATCGCGATCTCCAGCGACTGCTCGTAGTTCAACCGCGGGTCCACCGTCGAACGATACGCACGCTCCAGGTCACGCTCGGTCAGTTCGCGCGCACCACCGGTGCATTCGGTCACGTCCTCGCCGGTCAGCTCCAGGTGCACGCCACCCAGGCGCGTGCCCGCGGCCGCATGCAGATCAAACGACATCTCCACTTCGCCACGCACGTTGTCGAAGCGACGCGTCTTGAAGCCATTGGCAGTGCTTTCGGTGTTGCCATGCATCGCATCGCACACCCACAGCACGCGGCGGCCATCACGCTTGACGGCATCCAGCAGCGGCGGCAGCTTCTCGGCGATCTGCGCCGCACCCATGCGATGGATGAAGCTCAGTCGACCCGGTTCGTCGTGCGGGTTGAGCACATCGATCAGGCGCAGCAGCTGGTCCGGCGTCACCGACGGGCCGACCTTGATCGCAATCGGATTGCGCACGCCACGCAGGTATTCCACGTGCGCGCCATCGAGCGCAGCCGTGCGCATGCCGATCCACGGGTAATGCGTGCTCAGGTTCAACCAGCCCTGCTGGCGCGGCACCTGGCGGGTCAGCGCCTGCTCGTAGGGCAGCAGCAGTGCTTCATGCGAGGTGTAGAAGTCGATGCGGTTGAGGTTGTGCACGCGGGCCCCGGCCAGGGTCTCCATGAAGTGCACCGCATCGCCGATCGAGGCCACCATCTTCTGGTACTCGGCCGCCAGCGGCGAGTGGCTTACCCACTCCAGGTTCCAGTATTCGGGGTGGTGCAGGTCGGCGAAACCACCGTCGATCAGCGCACGCACGAAGTTCATCGTCATCGCCGAATGCGCGTGGGCCTGCAGCATCCGCTTCGGGTCCGGCAGACGCGCTGCTTCAGTGAAAGCGGGTGCGTTGATCACATCGCCGCGGTAGCTCGGCAGGGTCACGCCGTCGCGGGTTTCGGTATCGGCCGAACGCGGCTTGGCGTACTGGCCGGCGAAGCGGCCGACGCGGATCACCGGCTGGCGCAGGCCGTGCACCAGCACCAGGCTCATCTGCAACAGTACCTTCAGCCGGTTGGAGATGGTGCCCGATTCGCAGTCGCTGAAGTTCTCGGCGCAGTCGCCGCCCTGCAGCAGGAAGCGCTTGCCTTCCTGGGCCTCGGCCAGCTGCTGCTTCAGCGCCAGGATCTCCCAGGAGGTGACCAGCGGTGGCAGCCGCTTAAGCTCGTGCAGGGCCGCCTCCAGGGCTACCGGGTCGGGATAGGTCGGCATCTGCAGCGCGGTCTTGCCCCGCCAGCTCTCCGGCGACCAGGCAGCGCCGGCGGCGGTCGCGGCGGGATCGGGCACGGGCGGAACGGCGGACAGGCTCATTGCAGACTTCCGGGATGGGGGGCGGTCATGGTCGCAGAGCCGGCCGCTGACGCAAAGGGCCGGTCCGGCCTACCGGCTCGCCTGAACGGCAGAGAAAGGCCGACGCCAGCGGCCAGATCCTGCATGGTCAGCCGCCCGGGACAGGCGCATGATTTGTTACGGAGTAACACTTCAATGTCATGGACCGGCCCCTTCCACATCCAGCCGCCACCTCTCCCACCATGAAGCCCTCGCCCCTCGCTACCGGCATCACCTTCGCCCTGGCCCTGGCCAGCCTGCCCGCCTTCGCCTCGGCAGCCGACGCCCCCGCTTCGTCCGTCAAGGATCTGGATGCGGTCACCGTCCACGCCCAGCTCGACCAGGCCCGCAACACGCTGTCGCCGGACATCGGCAGCAGCCAGTACCAGATCACCGCCGAGGACATCCAGAAGCAGCCGCTGGGTGCCTCCGCGCCGCTCAGCCAAGTGCTGCTGCAGGCCCCTGGCGTGGTCCAGGACTCCTATGGCGGCGTGCACGTACGCGGCGACCACGCCAACCTGCAGTACCGCATCAACGGCGTGCTGCTGCCCGAATCGATCTCCGGCTTCGGCCAGACCCTGGACGCGCGCACCATCAAGAGCATCCGCCTGATGGACGGCGCACTGCCGGCGCAGTTCGGCGAGCGCACCGCAGCGGTGGTCGACATCACCACCCGCAACGGTGCCGAGCTGGGCAATGGCGGCAGCGCGGGGCTGACCACCGGCTCGTTCGGCAAGATCAATCCGAACGCCTCCTGGTGGGGCAACCAGGGGCGCTGGAGCTGGTTCCTGACCGGCAACTACGACCAGCATGAGGTCGGCCTGGAGAACCCCACCAACTCGCGCAAGCCGCTGCACGACGATACTCACCAGGGCAAGGCCTTCGCCGACCTCACCTACCTGGTCAACGACAACACCCGCCTGAGTGTGTTCGCCGGTTTCGCCAACAACCGCTTCCAGATCCCGGTCAACCCGGGCCAGACGCCACAGTTCGGATATCTGGACACCACCACCTTCGACTCCAGCCAGCTGGATGAGACCCAGCGCGAGACCACCCGCTTCGGGATGCTGGTGCTGCAGGGCACGTTGGGCAGCACCGCGTACCAGCTATCGGCCGGACAGCGCTACAGCGACGTGGCGTTCAACCCGGACGTGGTGGGCGACCTGGTGTTCAGCGGCGTCGCCTCGCAGGTCCAGCGCAGCAACCGCGCCAACACCCTGCAGGCCGACTTCTCAACGCCGTTGGGCAACGACCACACGCTGCGCTATGGCCTGTACGGCAATTACGAGAACGCGCGGGCCAGCAGCAACAGCTGGGTGTTCCCGGTTGATGACGGCGGCCAGCAGTCCGGCACGACACCGCTGTTGATCCCCGACCGCAGCGCGTTCCACGCCAGTACGCTGGCACTGTACGTACAGGACGAGTGGAAGATCGGCGACGACTGGACCGTGAACTACGGCCTGCGTGGCGACCGCTACAAGGCCTTCGGCCGCACCGAAGGCCAGCTCAGCCCGCGCGTGGGCGTGGTCTGGAATGCCAGCGACAGCACCACCGTGCACGCCGGCTATTCGCGCTACTTCACGCCACCGGCCAGCGAGTTGATTGCCAGCAGCGACATCGCGCTGTACGACGGCACCACCAACCAGCAGCCCAGCGGCGGCAACAACACGCCGCTGGCCGAGCGCAGCGACTACTACGACATCGGCGTCTCGCAGCAACTGGGCGAGCACCTGACCCTGGGCCTGGACGCGTATGACCGACGCGTCGCACGCCTGCAGGACGAAGGCCAGTTCGGCGCTGCCTACATCTATTCGACCTTCAACTACCGCCGTGGCCACATCCGCGGCCTGGAGTTCAGCGCCGACTACAGCAACGGTCCGTTCAGCGCCTACTTCAACGCCGCGCTGAACAAGGCCATCGGTACCGACGTCATCACCGGCCAGTACAACCTCGATCCGGATGCCCTGGCCTATGTGGCCAACCACTGGATCCACCTCGACCACGACCAGAAGCTGACATCATCGGGTGGTCTCAGCTACGCCTTCGCCGGACACAACCGGATCGGTGCCAACTACGTGTTCGGCAGCGGCCTGCGTTCCGACATCGAGGGCGTGCCCAACGGCGGCGAGCTGCCGTCGTACCTGCAGGTGAACCTCAGCGCCGGGCATGACTTCAACGCCGACAGCGGGCATCCGCTGCATGTCCAGCTGGCGGTGATCAACGCGCTGGACCGCAGCTACCAGCTGCGCGACGGTGGCGGCGTGGGTGTGTTCGCCCCGCAGTGGGGACCACGCCGCGGTGCCTACCTGAGCCTGCAGCAGGACTTCTGAGGTAGTGCCGGCCGCTGGCCGGCAATCCCACGGTATGCCGGCCAGCGGCCGGCACTACCCAGTAGAGCCACGCCATGCGTGGCCACGTTCAGCGCCTGACCTTGCGCAGCGACACCACCAGCGCCCACAGCGCCAGCAGCACGAACCACACGCCCGACCACATCGGCATGGTCAGGCCCAGGAACGTCCAGTCGATGTTGCCGCAGTTGCCGGTACCGGTCAGCACCGTGCGGAACACCTCCAGTGGCCCCATGGTCTCGCTCAGGAACGCCAGCGGCGGGCCACAGGTGGAACCCATTTCCGGCGGCAGCATCTGCACGTAGACGTGGCGCGCGGCGATGCCGACACCTACTGCCGCGGCAATGAAGGCCAGCACGCCATAGGTCGCGCGTCCCGGGCGGTTGGACGGACCATGCAGTGCACCGATCAGGAACAGCAGGCCCAGCGCAGCGAACGCCAGGCGCTGGAAGATGCACAACGGACACGGCTCCAGGCCCATCTTCAGCTGCAGGAAGATGGCGTAGCCAAGCAGGCCCGCGCAGATCAGGAAGCCCAGGAAGAACTGGGCGCGGAAGGGCCAGCGCAGTGGATTCATCGTCAACGCTCGAATGGATCAGGCGCCAAGCGTAACCGAGAGTGCGCACCGTCTGAACCGCCACACGGCACGCCTGTCGGAAGGGTGTGGGTCGCATTGTGCCGCAGGTAGCGCCGGGCCATGCCCGGCGAGCGTAGCGGATACGGAAACGCCGGGCATGGCCCGGCGCTACCAGAACGCAAAAGCCCGGCGGAGGCCGGGCTTTCGCTGTGTCGCGTTGGAGCGGTCCGATTACTCGGCCACTTCCTCGGCCACGACCGGACGGTCGACCAGCTCGACGTAGGCCATCGGCGCGTTGTCGCCGGCGCGGAAGCCGCACTTCAGCAGGCGCAGGTAGCCGCCCGGACGGTTCGCGTAGCGCGGGCCCAGGATGGTGAACAGGTTGCCCACGGCTTCGTTGTCGCGCAGGCGGGCGAAGGCCAGACGGCGGTTGGCGACGGAGTCGACCTTGGCCAGGGTGATCAGCGGCTCGGCAACGCGGCGCAGTTCCTTGGCCTTCGGCAGGGTGGTCTTGATCAGCTCGTGCTTGAACAGCGAGGCGGCCATGTTCTTGAACATCGCTTCGCGGTGGGCGCTGGTGCGGCTGAACTTACGGCCAGACTTCTGGTGACGCATGGTGATATTCCTTGGTTAATGATGTGGCTGTGTGGATCGTTGTCGCCATCCTGGCGTTGCTGCGCGGACTGCGGATGGTCCTGGCCGCCCGTCCTGGACGACCTGCCGCGCGAACCTGCGGTTCGTCATGGCATGGTGTGTTGCGTTGAAGGCCCCACCGCGAACGGTGGAGCCTTCAGGCATTACCGATATCAGCCCAGCATGCCGTGGCTGGCGACACCGGCCGGCGGCCAGTTCTCCAGCTTCATGCCGAGCGACAGGCCGCGCTGAGCCAGCACTTCCTTGATCTCGGTGAGCGACTTCTTGCCCAGGTTCGGGGTCTTCAGCAGCTCCACTTCGGTCTTCTGGATCAGATCGCCGATGTAGTAGATGCTTTCAGCCTTCAGGCAGTTGGCCGAACGCACGGTCAGCTCCAGATCGTCGATCGGGCGCAGCAGCACCGGATCCACGCCGTTGTTGGCCGGCTTGGCCGCACCGCGGTCGCGATGGGTGAAGTCACCGAACACCGACAGCTGGTCGCTGAGGATGTCGGCGGCGGTGCGCACGGCTTCCTCGGCGTCGATGGTGCCGTTGGTCTCGATATCGATGACCAGCTTGTCCAGGTCGGTACGCTGTTCGACGCGGGCCGCTTCCACGGCATAGGCGACGCGGCGGACCGGCGAGAACGAGGCATCCAGGACCAGGCGGCCGATGGCACGGGTTTCTTCGTCCGGACGACGACGCGCGGCAGCCGGCTGGTAGCCGAAACCACGTTCGATCTTCAGACGCATGTTGATTGCCGTGTCCTTGGTCAGGTGGCAGATCACATGGTCGCCGTTCAGGATCTCCACATTGTGGTCGACCTTGATGTCGGCAGCGGTGACAACGCCCGGGCCCTGCTTGGACAGGGACAGGGTGGCGCTGTCGCCGGAGTGCATACGGATGGCCACGTCCTTGAGGTTCAGCAGGACTTCGAGCACGTCCTCCTGCAGACCTTCGACCGTGGTGTACTCATGCAACACGCCGTCGATTTCGACTTCCGTGATGGCGAAGCCCGGGATGGACGACAGCAGCACGCGACGCAGGGCATTACCCAGCGTATGCCCGTAACCCCGCTCCAAAGGTTCGATAACGACCTTTGCACGGGTGTCGGTAAGGCGTTCGATCTGCGGACCGCGAGGACGCAGAACCTGGTTGGCGGTAACCGTCATGTTGCGGGTTCTCCTAGTGAACCCCCGGCCGTCGCCGGGGGCTCTCCAATGTGAATTACTTCGAATACAGCTCGACGATCAGCGCTTCGTTGATGTCCGCAGGCAGATCCGAACGATCCGGAACAGCCTTGAAGATGCCGGTGAACTTGCCGGAATCCACTTCAACCCACGACGGGCTCAGGTCATGCTGGGCGGCGACGGTCAGGGCTTCCTGGACGCGCAGCTGCTTGGCAGCCTTTTCAGACAGAGCGATGGCGTCGCCAGCCTTGACCTGGTACGAAGCCAGGTTGACCGACTTGCCATTCACGGTGACGCCGCGGTGCGACACCAGCTGACGGGCAGCCGGACGGGTCACGGCGAAGCCCATGCGGTAGACGACGTTGTCCAGGCGGGTTTCCAGCAGCTGCAGCAGGTTCTCGCCGGTGTTGCCCTTCTTGGTCGAGGCCTTCTTGTAGTAGTTGCGGAACTGACGCTCCAGCAGGCCGTAGATACGCTTGACCTTCTGCTTTTCACGCAGCTGGGTGGCGTAGTCGGACAGCTTGCCCTTGCGGGCAGTGGCGCCGTGCTGGCCGGGCTTCTGCTCCAGCTTGCACTTCGAGTCCAGCGCACGCGCCGGGCTCTTCAGGGACAGGTCGGCGCCTTCGCGGCGGGCGAGCTTACAGGTAGGACCGATATAACGAGCCATTTCTTATCGCTCCCTTTAGACGCGACGCTTCTTCGGCGGACGGCACCCGTTGTGCGGGATAGGCGTCACGTCGATGATGTTGGTGATCTTGTAGCCGACGTTGTTCAACGAACGCACGGCCGACTCACGGCCCGGACCCGGGCCCTTGATGCGGACTTCCAGCGACTTCACGCCGTAGTCCAGCGCAGCACGACCGGCCTTTTCAGCAGCCACCTGGGCAGCGAACGGGGTCGACTTGCGCGAACCGCGGAAGCCAGCGCCACCGGAGGTCGCCCACGACAGAGCGTTGCCCTGGCGGTCGGTGATGGTGACGATGGTGTTGTTGAACGAAGCGTGGACGTGGGCAACGCCGTCGGTGACGACGCGCTTGATCTTCTTCTTGGTCTTAGCAGCGGGCTTAGCCATTTCTCAGTCCCTTACTTCTTGATCGCCTTGCGCGGACCCTTGCGGGTGCGGGCGTTGGTACGGGTGCGCTGGCCACGCAGCGGGAGGCCACGACGGTGACGCAGGCCGCGGTAGCAGCCCAGGTCCATCAGGCGCTTGATCGCGATGCCGATCTCACGGCGCAGATCGCCTTCCACGATGTACTTGCCGACTTCGGCGCGCAGGCGCTCGATTTCCGGCTCCGACAGATCGCGGATCTTGGTGGTCGAAGCAACGCCTGCGACTTCGCAGACCTTCTTCGAACGGGTACGGCCGATGCCGTAAATGCTTTGCAACCCGACCCAGACATGCTTCTGGGCTGGCAGGTTGACGCCTGCAATACGCGCCATGACGCGGTTCTCCAGCTGAGTGATGGCCGACAGCGCGCCTCGGGCACGCCAATCCGGCAGGATGGATCAAAAAAGTGAACTAGCGATACTAACAAGGTTCCGGTTTACATGGAAGCCCGTGAAACCATTGGTTTCATGAACCCGGCCTGGGGAGTGTGCCCAGGCTCCGGCGCCGGATGGGGTTGGACCTGGGGTTCCCCCCGGGGCCGCCCGCGCTACTCCAGCGCGGGACCACCTCATCACACCCCCACCCGGAACCGCTGCGGGGGCCGCCCTTCGTTTGTGTGGCCGGAGTCCGCGAAGCGGAGGGACCATCACGTCAGGAAGACGAAAGTATAACAGGCCAATCAGCCGCGGGCAAAACCGCCGCGGTTGCCGCCCTTCAGGTTGGCCTTCTTCAGCAGGCTCTCGTACTGGTGGGACATCAGGTGCGCCTGCACCTGGGCGATGAAGTCCATCACCACCACCACCACGATCAGCAGCGAAGTACCACCGAAGTAGAACGAGGCGTTCAGCTGCGTGCGCATCAGTTCCGGCAGCAGGCAGACGATCACCAGGTAGGCCGAGCCGGCTGCGGTCAGGCGGGTCAGCACGCCGTCGATGTAATCGGCGGTGGCCTTGCCCGGACGGATGCCCGGAATCAGCGCGCCCGACTTCTTCAGGTTGTCGGCGGTTTCCTGCGAGTTGAACACCAGCGCGGTATAGAAGAACGCGAAACCGGTGATCAGCGCAGCGAACACGATCATGTGCAGCGGCTCGCCCGGGCCGAGGGCATTGGCGACCTTCTGCAGGACCTGGCCGAAGCTGCTCTGGTTGGCAGCCTGGCCGGACCACATGGCCAGGGTGGCCGGGAACGCCAGCAGGCTCGAGGCGAAGATCGCCGGGATGACGCCGGCCATGTTGAGCTTCAGCGGCAGGAACGAGGTCTGGTTCATGTACGCGTTGCGACCGCCCTGGCGGCGCGCGTAGTTGACCGTGATCCGGCGCTGGCCACGCTCGACGAACACCACGAAGAAGGTGAAGGCGAGCACGACGATGGCGATCAGCAGCAGCTGGATGAACTGGATGTTGCCGTCGCGGTAGGCGTCGAAGGTGTGGATGATCGCACCCGGCAGGCCTGCGACGATACCGGCGAAGATGATCAGCGACACGCCATTGCCGATGCCGCGTTCGGTGACCTGCTCACCGACCCACATCAGGAACATGGTGCCGGCGGTCAGCGCGACCACGGCGGTGAGCACGAAGCCCATGCCCGGCGCGTACACGACCGGAGCGCCCGACGGCGAGACCTGGCCCTGCAGGGCCAGCGCGATCGAGCCGCCCTGCACCACTGCCAGCAGCACGGCGCCGATGCGCGAATACTGGGTGATCTTGCGGCGGCCGGACTCACCTTCCTTCTGCATCGCCTTCAGGGCGGGGAAGATGTGCACGGCCAGCTGCATCACGATCGATGCCGAGATGTACGGCATCACGTTCAGCGCGAAGATGCTGAAACGGTGCAGGGCGCCGCCCGAGAACATGTTGAACATGTCCACGATGCCGCCGCCCTGCTGTTGCATCATGGCAAGCATGGCATCGGGATTGACGCCCGGCACCGGCACGTAGCAGCCGATGCGATAGACGATCAAAGCCCCGACGACGAACAGCAAACGTTGGCGAAGTTCAGTGAACTTGCCCATTCCGCCCGCGAGGTTACCGATGCCAGCTTGCGCCATGATTTTCTTACTCCGTTACGCTGCCGCCGGCAGCTTCGATCGCGGCCTTGGCACCCGCCGTGGCAGCAATACCCTTCAGGGTGAACGCCTTGGTCACTTCGCCCTTGACGACGACCTTGGCCTTCTTGGCAGTGCTCGGGACCAGCTTGGCAGCACGCAGGGCGGCGAAGTCGATCTCACCGGCCGGCAGCTTGTCCAGCGCGTACAGCAGCACTTCAGCGGTGTCCTTGGCGATCGGCGAACGGAAGCCGATCTTCGGCAGACGACGCTGCATGGGGGTCTGGCCGCCTTCGAAGCCAGCCTTGATCTTGCCGCCACCCTTGCGGGCGAACGAACCCTTGTGGCCGCGGCCGGCAGTCTTGCCCAGGCCCGAGCCGATACCGCGACCGACGCGGGTACGCTCGGTGCGGGCGCCCGGTGCCGGGCTCAGTTCATTGAGACGCAGAGTCATGGTCGATTACTCCTCAACCTGGACGAGGTACTGAACCTTGTTGATCAGGCCGCGCACCTGCGGGCTGTCCTTCAGTTCACGCACATCGTTGAGCTTGTTCAGGCCCAGGGCACGCACCGACAGGCGGTGACGCGACTGGGTGCCACGCAGGCCACGCACCAGGCGGACCTTGACAGTCTTGTTGGACTCATTAGCCATGGTTGAGTTCCTCCACCTTCTTGCCGCGCTTGGCCGCGATGCGGGCCGGCGACTGCGCAGCAGACAGGCCCTTCACGGTGGCACGCACCAGGTTGATCGGGTTGCGCGAACCGGTGGCCTTGGCCAGCACGTTCTTCACGCCAACCGCTTCCAGCACGGCGCGCATGGCACCGCCGGCGATGACGCCGGTACCTTCCGAAGCCGGCTGCATGAACACGCGGGCTGCGCCGTGACCATCCTTGATGGTGTGCCACAGGGTGCCGTTGTTCAGGTCAACGCTGACCAGGTTCTTGCGGGCCTGTTCCATCGACTTCTGGATGGCGACCGGCACTTCGCGGGCCTTGCCATAACCGAAACCGACCTTGCCTTCGCCGTCGCCGACAACGGTCAGGGCGGTGAAGGTGAACTGGCGGCCACCCTTGACGGTCTTGCTGACGCGGTTGACCGCGACCAGCTTTTCGATCATGCCGTCGTCGATCTTCTCTTCGCGGTTACGGTCGCGATCGCGACCCCGCTGCTGACGCTCTTCTGCCATGTTGATTCCTTGGTTGTTTGGGTATGTACGGCTCGAAGCCGCTTATGGTTGTGGCGTGACGCGGCGTTCCGGTGGGCCGCTGCAGAAGAGCGGCGCCGTCCAGCCTCACTCAGGCTGGCGAGCAGGCAGGCAGGAGGCCAATGGCCTCCTGCCCTTGTCCCTTAGAACTGCAGGCCGGCTTCGCGGGCCGCTTCTGCCAGGGCCTTGATGCGGCCGTGGTAGCGGTAGCCCGAACGATCGAAGGCAACCTTCTCGACGCCGGCGGCCTTGGCGCGCTCGGCGACGATGCGGCCAACCTTGGCGGCGGCATCGGCGTTCTTGCCGTTCTTCAGGCCTTCCATGACGTCGGTCTGGGTGGTGTTGGCGGCAGCCAGCACCTTGGAACCGTCGGCGGTGAAGACCTGGGCGTACAGGTGCTGGCCGGTGCGCAGTACCGACAGGCGGGCGACGCCGAGCTCACGGATGTGGGCGCGGGTCGACTTGGCACGACGCAGGCGGGCGATGTTCTTGTTCATTTTGATTATTCCTTGAAAGCTGAAGGAAGAGCTTTTCCCTGAGAAGTCCGCACAGGGATGTGCGGGCTCTTGCGAGGGACTCGCGCTTATGCCTTCTTGGCTTCCTTACGGATGATGACTTCGTCGGAGTACTTCACGCCCTTGCCCTTGTACGGCTCCGGCTTGCGGAACGCACGGATCTTGGCGGCAACTTCACCGACGACCTGCTTGTCAGCGCCCTGGACCAGGATCTCGGTCTGGGTCGGGGTCGACAGGGTGATGCCTTCCGGCGCCACGAACACGACCGGATGCGAGAAGCCCAGCGACAGGCTCAGGTCCTTGCCCTGCATGGCAGCGCGGTAACCCACGCCGACCAGCTCCAGCTTGCGCTCGAAGCCTTCGGACACGCCCTTGACCATGTTGGACAGGATCGCACGCACGGTACCGGTCAGTGCGACCAGGTCAGCGTTCTCGGTGCTCAGGGTGGCAACGCCGTTGTCGACGTTGATGGCAATACCGGCCGGCTTGGCCAGCGACAGGGTGCCCTTCGGGCCCTTGGCGGTGACGCTGTCCGACTGGACGTTCAGTTCAACCTTACCCAGGTCGATCGGCTTCTTGGCTACGCGGGACATAGTTCTACTCCTTTCGCCTTAGGCCACGAAGCACAGGACTTCGCCGCCGACGCCCAGCTGGCGCGCCTGCGCATCAGTCATGATGCCCTTGGAGGTGGAAATGATGGAGATACCCAGGCCGTTCATGACCTTCGGCAGCTCGCTCTTGCCGCGGTACTGGCGCAGGCCCGAACGCGAGAAGCGCTTCAGGGTCGCGATGACCGGCTTGCCTTCGAAATACTTCAGCACGATTTCCAGCTCGGACTTGTTGTTTTCCAGCTGGGTCACGCGCAGGTCGGTGATGTAACCCTCGTCCTTCAGGACCTGGGCAATCGCAACCTTGATCTTGGACGACGGGGCTTTCACCGTCTGCTTGCCAACCGCGGCCGCATTCTTGATGCGGACCAGCAGGTCGGCGATGGGATCAGTCATGCTCATATGAGTACCTTTGAGTGCACCGATATCCGCTTTCGCGAAAATCTGTTGTCTCCTGGAAACGGGCCAGGTCCCTTGTTGCAGTGGGCCGGAAGCCCACTCCTACAACCCCGTCTGCACAGGGCAAGACGCGGGAGTATACGCCAAAAGAGCCCGGCTTGCGCCGGGCTCTTCGGTTTTTTTGCGTCGGGAAAGCTGAATGCCTCCCCTGCCCGGTTCAGGAACCCCCGAAGGGGCTCCTGATCGCAGGGCCGGCTGGGATCACCAGCTGGCCTTGCGCAGACCCGGGACGTCGCCACGCATGGTGGCTTCACGCAGCTTGTTACGGCCCAGACCGAACTTGCTGTAGACGCCACGCGGACGACCCGACAGCTCGCAACGGTTGCGCTGGCGGCTCGGCGACGAATCGCGCGGCAGCTTGGCCAGCTTGGTTGCGGCGTCGATCTTCTCTTCGTAGGTCGCGTCCACGGAGGACACGATCTTCTTCAGAGCTGCACGCTTTTCAGCGTACTTCTTTGCCAGCTTTTCCCGCTTGATGTCGCGGTTGACCATGGAGGTCTTTGCCATTTCGGTTTCCTCGACAGATCAGTTACGGAACGGGAACTTGAACGCTGCCAGCAGCGCCTTCGCTTCCGCGTCGGTCTTCGCAGTGGTGGTGATGGCGATATCCATACCGCGGATCGCGTCGACGGCGTCGAAGTCGATTTCCGGGAAGATGATCTGCTCCTTCACACCCATGTTGAAGTTGCCGCGGCCGTCGAAGGAACGACCGGAAACACCACGGAAGTCGCGCACGCGCGGCAGCGAGATGTTGATCAGGCGATCCAGGAACTCGTACATCTTGTGGCGACGCAGCGTGGTCTTGCAGCCGATCGGCCAACCATCGCGGATCTTGAACGACGCAACCGACACACGCGACTTGGTGACAACCGGCTTCTGGCCGGAAATCTTGGTCATGTCGCCGACGGCGTTTTCCAGGATCTTCTTGTTGGTGGCCGCTTCGCCGACACCCATGTTCAGGGTGACCTTGACCAGCTTCGGCACTTCCATCGGATTGGTGTAGCCGAACTGCTTCATCAGCGCCGGCACCACTTCGTCCTTGTAGAACTTTTCGAGACGGGAACTCATCTTCTCATTCCTCAGGCGTCGAGCGCCTCACCGCTGGAGCGGAACACACGCAGTTTGCGTCCATCCTCCAGCACCTTGAAGCCAACGCGTTCGCCCTTGCCCGAAGCCGGGTTCAGAACATTCACGTTGGAGATATGGATCGAAGCTTCGCGCTCGACCACGCCGCCGGCAACACCTGCCTGCGGGTTCGGCTTGGTGTGGCGCTTGACGATGTTCACGTTGGCGACGACCACACGGTCGCCGTCGACGCGGACGACTTCGCCCTGCTTGCCCTTGTCCTTGCCAGCGTTGACGACAACCTGGTCGCCCTTCTTGATACGGTTAGCCATGATTATCTCCTGTCGCTCACAGCACTTCGGGAGCGAGCGAGACGATCTTCATGAACTTCTCCGAACGAAGTTCACGGGTCACCGGCCCGAAGATACGGGTACCGATCGGCTCCTGCTTGCTGTTCAGCAGAACGGCAGCGTTGCCGTCGAAGCGGATCAGCGAGCCGTCGGCGCGACGCACACCCTTGCGGGTACGCACCACGACGGCGTCATACACTTCACCCTTCTTGACCTTGCCGCGCGGAATCGCATCCTTCACGGTGACCTTGATGATGTCGCCGATGCCGGCGTAACGGCGCTTGGAACCACCCAGCACCTTGAAGCACATCACCTGCTTGGCACCCGAATTGTCCGCGACGTCAAGGTAGCTCTGCATCTGGATCATGATTCAGCTCCTTATTCAGCCGCGCGCGTGATGACTTCCACCACGCGCCAGTTCTTGGTCTTGGACATCGGAGCAATCTCGGTCACGCGGACGACATCGCCTTCCTTGCAGGCGTTGTCGGCATCGTGGGCGTGCAGCTTCGTCGAGCGCTTGATGTACTTGCCGTACAGCGCGTGCTTGACCTGACGCTCAACCAGGACGGTAACCGTCTTGTCCATCTTGTTGCTGACGACACGGCCTTCGACCGTGCGCAGCGTCTTCTTTTCAGTATTGTCGCTCATAGCGGCCATCCTTACTTCGTGCTGCCGAGCAGGGTCTTGACGCGAGCAATCTCGCGACGGACCCGGCGAATGTCGTGGGTCTTCGGCAGCTGGCCGGTGACCTGCTGCATACGGACAGAGAACTGTTCCTTACGCAGGTCGATCAGGTGGGCCTTGAGTTCGTCAGCCGACTTTTCACGGAGAGTTTTGATATCCATCAGCGCACCGTACGGGTCACGAAAGTGGTGGTGACCGAGAGCTTGGCGGCGGCCAGGCGGAACGCCTCGCGAGCCACTTCCTCGGAAACACCCTCGATTTCATAGATCATGCGGCCGGGCTGGATCTGGGCCACCCAGTATTCCACGTTACCCTTACCAGAACCCATTCGGACTTCGATGGGCTTCTTGGTGATGGGCTTGTCGGGGAACACGCGGATCCACATCTTGCCGCCGCGCTTGACGTAGCGGCTGATCGAGCGGCGGGCCGCTTCGATCTGACGCGCGGTCAGCTGACCGTGTGCAGTTGCCTTCAGGCCGTATTCGCCGAAGCTGACAGCGTTGGCGCTCCAGCTCAGGCCATCGTTACGGCCCTTGTGTACCTTGCGGTACTTGGTTCGCTTGGGTTGCAACATTGTCGTTACCTCGCTTCACGGGCCGGGCGCTGACGGTCACCACGGTCGCCGCGATCGTGACGATCGTTGCGCGACGGGGTGTCGTCCTGCTTTTCCTGGCCAACCTGGGAGAAATCGAAGACCTCGCCCTTGTAGATCCAGACCTTGATGCCGATGATGCCGTAGGTCGTCTTGGCTTCAGCGAAGCCATAGTCGATGTCGGCACGCAGGGTGTGCAGCGGCACGCGGCCTTCGCGGTACCACTCCGAACGGGCGATTTCTGCACCGTTGAGGCGGCCACCCACGTTGACCTTGATGCCCAGGGCACCCAGGCGCATCGCGTTGCCGACCGAGCGCTTCATTGCGCGGCGGAACATGATGCGACGCTCCAGCTGCTGGGCGATCGACTCGGCAACGAGCTGCGCGTCCAGTTCCGGCTTGCGCACTTCGGTGACGTTGATGTGCGCCGGGACGCCCATCATCTCGCTCACTTCCTTGCGCAGCTTCTCGATGTCCTCACCGCGCTTGCCGATCACCACGCCCGGACGGGCGGTGTGGATCGTCACGCGAGCGGTCTTGGCCGGACGCTCGATCAGGATCTTGCTGATGCCGGCCTGAGCCAGCTTCTTGCGCAGCATTTCGCGCACTTTCAGGTCGGCTGCCAGGTAACCAGCGAACTCGGCCTTGTTGGCGTACCACTTGGAGTTCCAGTCCTTGGAAATGCCGAGGCGGATACCAATCGGATGAACTTTATGACCCATGGTCTTTTCCTTATCCGCTTACTTGGCGGCGCCCACAACCACAGTGATGTGGCTGGTGCGCTTGAGGATGCGGGTACCGCGGCCTTTCGCCCGCGCCATGAAACGCTTCAGGGTCGGACCTTCATCAACCATGATGGTCTGAACCTTCAGCTCGTCGACGTCGGCGCCCTGGTTGTTCTCGGCGTTGGCAATAGCCGACTCCACCACCTTCTTGATCAGGTGGGCAGCCTTCTTGTCCGAGAACTTCAGCAGGTTGACCGCACGCTCGGCCGGCAGACCGCGCACCTGGTCAGCGACCAGACGAGCCTTCTGCGGGGAGATGCGCGCAGTGCGCAGGATGGCTTTCGCTTCCATTGTCATCTCTCCTTACTTGCCCGACTTCTTGTCACCACCGTGACCCTTGAAGGTCCGGGTGATGGCAAATTCGCCGAGCTTGTGGCCGACCATGTTCTCGTTGACGAGAACCGGGATGTGGTTCTTGCCGTTATGCACGGCAATGGTGACGCCTACCATGTCAGGCAGGATCATCGAACGGCGCGACCAGGTCTTGATCGGCTTCTTGCTGCCCGCAGCGGCCTCCACCTTCTTGACGAGGTGGTGATCGACGAACGGGCCCTTCTTGAGTGAACGTGCCATGGTCGATTAGCCCCTACGATCGCGGACGATGAACTGCTGAGTGCGCTTGTTATGGCGCGTCTTGTAACCCTTGGTCGGGACACCCCACGGGGTGACCGGATGCGGGTTACCCTGGCCGGCCTTCGCCTCACCACCACCGTGCGGGTGGTCAACCGGGTTCATGGCAGCACCACGAACGGTCGGGCGGACGCCGCGCCAACGCTTGGCACCGGCCTTGCCCAGCTTCTCCAGGCTGTGCTCGTCGTTGCCGACTTCGCCGATGGTGGCGCAGCACTCGACCGGAACCTTACGCATTTCACCCGAGCGCAGGCGCAGGGTGGCGTAGATGCCTTCGCGAGCCACCAGCTGCACGGCCGCACCGGCGGCGCGAGCGATCTGAGCGCCCTTGCCCGGCTTCAGTTCGATGCAGTGGATGGTGGTGCCGACCGGGATGTTGCGCAGCGGCAGGGTGTTGCCGGCCTTGATCGGGGCATCCGAACCAGCGATCACCTGATCACCGGCCTTCAGGCCCTTCGGGGCGATGATGTAGCGACGCTCACCGTCGACGTAGCACAGCAGAGCGATGTGCGCGGTGCGGTTCGGATCGTATTCGATGCGTTCCACGCGCGCCGGGATGCCCAGCTTGTTGCGCTTGAAGTCGATGATGCGGTAGTGCTGCTTGGCACCACCACCGACGTGACGCACGGTGATGCGGCCATGGTGGTTACGACCACCCGAGCGGCTCTGCGACTCGACCAGCGCAGCGTGCGGAGCACCCTTGTGCAGGTCGGGAGTGACCACGCGCACGGCCGAACGGCGGCCGGGGGAAGTGGGCTTGAATTTCATCAATGGCATGGGATGTACCTCAGGCCTTGGCCGTTACATCGATCGACTGGCCATCGGCCAGGCGAACGTACGCCTTGCGCCAATCGCCGCGGCGGCCAGCACGGTTACGGAAGGACTTGTTCTTGCCCTTGACGTTGACCACGTTGACGGCTTCGACCTTGACGTCGAACAGCTGCTCAACCGCGGCCTTTACATCGGCCTTGGTGGCTTCGTTCGAAACTTCGAAGACATACTGGTTGGAGAGTTCCTGCAGGCGCGCGGTCTTTTCGGAGACACGCGGGGCACGCAGCACGCTGAAGATTTTTTCGTTGCTGTTCATGCCAGCCACTCCTCGACCTTCTTGACCGCGTCAGCGGTGATGACGACCGTGTCGGCACCCACCAGCGAGACCGGATCCAGACCCTGGACGTCACGCACCTGCACGTACGGCAGATTGCGGGCGGACAGGTACAGGTGCTCGGACGCTTCTTCGGTGACGATCAGCGGGCGCTTGCCCACTTCCAGGCCGGCCAGCTTGGCGATCAGACCCTTCGTGTTGGTCACTTCGACATCGAAGGACTCCACGATGGTCAGACGGCCCTGACGGTTCAGCTCGGACAGGATCGCGCACATGGCGGCACGGTACTGCTTACGATTGACCTTCTGCTCGAAGCTGCGCGGCTTGGCCGCGAAGGTGACACCGCCGCCGACGAAGATCGGAGCCGTCAGTGCGCCATGACGCGCGCCGCCGCCCTTCTGCTTCTTCGACTTCTTGGTGGTACCAGCCACTTCGGAGCGAGTCTTCTGTGCCTTGGTGCCGGCGCGACCGGCGTTGCGGTAGGCAACGACGACCTGGTGGACCAGATCTTCGCTGAAATCGCGACCGAACACGGCGTCGGAGACCGAGACCTTGTTGTTGCTACCCGTGATAACGAGTTCCATCGTCATCTCTCCTTATGCCTTGCTCGCCGGACGGACGATCACGTCGCCACCCGCCGCGCCCGGAACGGCGCCGCGAACGGCGATCAGACCGCGCTCGACGTCGACCTTGACCACTTCCAGGTTCTGGGTGCTCTGCTGCACCGCGCCCATGTGGCCCGACATCTTCTTGCCCGGGAAAACGCGACCCGGGGTCTGGCGCTGACCCAGCGAACCCGGCGCGCGATGCGACAGCGAGTTACCGTGGGTTGCATCGCCCATACGGAAGTTGTGGCGCTTGATGGTGCCCTGGAAGCCCTTACCCTTGGTGACACCCTGGACGTCGACGATCTGGCCGACTTCGAAGATGTCCGCCTTGACTTCGCCGCCAACGGCGAAATCGCCGAGCTGCGCGTCTTCAACGCGGAATTCCCACAGGCCACGACCCGCTTCCACCTTCGCCTTGGCGAAGTGGCCGGCTTCCGGCTTGTTGACCAGGGCAGCGCGACGCGCGCCGACGGTCACCTGCACGGCGCTGTAGCCGTCGGTTTCGACGGTCTTGATCTGCGCGATGCGGTTCGGGGTTGCTTCGATCAGGGTCACCGGGATGGAGCGGCCATCTTCAGTGAACACGCGGCTCATGCCAGCCTTGCGGCCCACGAAGCCCAACGAATACTTCTTCGTCATGGTCGTAGTCCTCAGGTCAGCTTGATCTGAACGTCGACGCCGGCAGCCAGTTCGAGCTTCATCAGCGCGTCCACGGTCTTGTCATTCGGGTCAACGATATCGAGCACGCGCTTGTGCGTGCGGGTCTCGTACTGGTCACGCGCGTCCTTGTCGACGTGCGGGGAAACGAGAACGGTGTAACGCTCGATCTTGGTCGGCAGCGGGATCGGGCCACGCACTTGCGCGCCGGTCCGCTTTGCCGTTTCAACGATCTCGCTGGCCGAACGGTCGATCAGACGATGATCGAACGCTTTCAGCCGGATCCGGATCTTTTGGTCCGCCATGGCGGTAGGTTCCTTCGTTAAAAGAGCGACAGACAAAGCCTCTGGGTTGCTTTGCCCCATGAAATTCCTGAATACGGACGGCCCGCACTCCTGCAGGCCGCCAAGGTCAATCCATAGACCTCAAAAACGTAGGCAGACCAGTTTCCCGGCCTGCCCAGACGTAGAAGCATAATGGCACGCAAGGCAGCTGTCAACAGTCGCCTGTTGACGCCGCCTGAATGGCATTGACCCTTCCTGGTCCGGGGAACACAAGGCACATCCTGTGCCTGCTTTCCCATTTGATACGCCCCGATGCCCTACCCAGGCAACATCGGGGCGCAGATACTACCAGATTACTCGATGATCTTCGAGACCACGCCGGCGCCGACGGTACGGCCGCCTTCGCGGATGGCGAAGCGCAGGCCTTCGTCCATTGCCACCGGGTTGATCAGGGTGACGACCATCTTGACGTTGTCACCCGGCATCACCATTTC
>NZ_JCAFUR010000033.1:0-21794 GCF_059371575.1 Stenotrophomonas sp. YJH_SMC_4 | reverse complement strand
GCGACGCTGAAAACGGGCTGGTCCCTGCCTAAGGCCAGCCAGGGCGCAAGACCAAAGGCTGCCGGCCAGCGGCCGGCACTACCGTGCCCGTCTCATGGAGGGGCCAAGTCCCTCCATCAACACAGTTGCTACAAGGACGTACTTGCGGCGTCCCCGCACTCCGGCACCGCCCCGCCATCCCACGGGAAACCAGCTTTTGCTTCGGCTGTTGCTGTTGCTCCGGCTTGCAGCAGGTGCAGGGCTGCAAGCCCTGCAATAAGCCCTACCGTCCCATGACCCTGGCGATCGCTTCCACCAGCAGCTCACCGGTCACCGGCTTGCGCAGGAAACCACCGATGCCGGCCGCTTCCACCTGCTGCTGCAGGTCTGGATCGGTCCGTGCCGTCACGGCGAGCAGTGGCAGCATGTAGCCCTGGTTGCGCAGGTGCTGGGCCAGCTCGAAGCCGCTCAGGCCCGGCAGGTCCAGATCCAGCAGGCCGACGTCGAAATCCCCTGCGCTGATCTCGCGCAGTGCCGCCAGCGCATGGCCCGCATGCACCACTTCATGGCCGCGCGCACTCAACAGCCCGCGCACCACATCAGCCACGGTTGCATCATCCTCGACCAGCAGCACGCGCAATGGCGGCATGTTGGCCGCATCCTCGCGGTGCACTTCGCCCTCGGACTCTGCATTGGCATCGACCACCAGCGGCAACGGCAGGGTCACGCCAAAACACGTGCCGCGGCCGAGCTGGCTCTCGACCTGGATACGCCCCTGCATCGCCTGCGCCAGTTCGCGGCAGATCGCCAGGCCCAGGCCGCTGCCGCCGTACTGCGCCGCGGTGCGGGCGCCATCGGCCTGCTCGAAGCGGCGGAACAGGCGCTGCTGCTGTTCCTGGCTGATGCCCGGCCCGGTGTCGCGCACTTCGAAATGCAACGCGCGCAGCTCGCCGTCGCTGCGCGCATGCAGGGTGATGGTTCCACGGCTGGTGAACTTGACCGCGTTGGAGAGCAGGTTGAGCAGGATCTGCCTTACCCGCATCGCATCGCCGGTCGCCTGCAGGCCCGGCGGCAACTGGTTGTCGAGGGTGAAGCGCAGACCCTTCTGCGCTGCCAGAGGTCCCATCAGCGCGGCCAGGTCCTGCAGCAGGCAGCTCAGCGCGAACGGCTTGGACTGCAGTTCCAGCCGTCCGGATTCGATCCGTGCCAGGTCCAGTGCATCGTTGACCAGGTGAAGCAGGTGTTCGCCGGCGTGCCGGATCGACTGCGTGTAGCCGCGCTGCTGCGGGTCCAGCGGCGAGGCCAGCAGCAGTTCGCTCATGCCGAGCACACCGGTCATCGGCGTGCGGATTTCGTGGCCGAGATTGGCCAGGAAGCGGGTCTTGGCCGCCGAGGCCTGTTCGGCCAGTTCCTGTTTATGCAGTGCCAGCTGATAGGCATGGCGCCGCTGCAGGCGACGGCGATACAACCAGGCAAACCAACTGGTCAGCAGAAGCGCGATCGAGGCCAGCACCAGCAGCCCGGACAGGCTGCGCCACCACGGTGGCTGTACACGGAATTCCAGGCTCTGCACCCGCGACCAGACATGGTCGGCCGAGCGCGCCTGTACCTCCAGGCGGTAGCTGCCCGGCGGCAGGCGCGAGAACAGGCGCTCACCGGCCGGCCCCACTTCCACCCAATCGGGGTCGTAGCCGGCCAGGCGGTAGCGGTAGCTGTTGGAGGCCGAATCGGCGAACGACAACAGTCGCGCGACGATGCGCAGGTCACGGTCACCATCGGCGATCTGCAAGGGCGTGTCATGGGTCAGGTCGAGTACCTGCTCGTTGCGGCGGACTTCGACCCGTTCGATCACCAACGGCGCCCGCCGCACCGACGGCCGCACCTGTTCCGGGTCGAACACCACCACGCCGGCCGGGGTACCGGCCACCAGATGGCCATCGCCGGACATCGTCAACGTGTGCTCGCGGAACTCCTGGCTGGGCAGGCCGTCGTGGACGCCGTACAGGCGCACGCTCTGCCCGTCGGCGCCAACCCGGACCAGGCCGCGCGCACTGGTGGCCCAGGCCACCCCCTGTGCGTCGACCACCAGCCCGGAAGCGGAGATCGCCGGGTAGCCCTGCTCCGCGCCGACCACGGCCTGCCGTTCAAGCCGGCCCTGGCTCCAGCGGTAGCGCGACAGGCGGCCATCCTCCGACAGCCAGACCTGGCCATCGCGGCCCACGTGCAACGCATGGATCGCGGTCGCCGGCGCGCCCGGCACCGGCTGGAAGCGCTCGCTTTCCGGCAGCCACTGCAGCAGGCCACGGCTACTGGCCAGCCAGATGTGGTCCTGCGGCCCGCATTCCACATCCAGGTTGAGCTGGCCCTGCTGCAGGCCGCGCTGGCCGTTTTCCAGCTGGCGGCGCAGGCGACCGTCGAGGTCACGCTGCTGCAGGCCTGCAGGCAACATCAACCATAGACTGTCGCCGTCACAGGTCATCATCGACTCGATGACCCCTTCCATGGTCGCGTCGGCCCCGGCATCACGGCCCCAGCGACGTAGCTCACGTCGCTTCGGGTCATAGCGCAGCAACGCATCGGTCGAGCCGATCCAGACCTGGCCACGGCGATCCTCGCGTACCGAGGACAACCAGTACATGCCATTGACCCAGGTGCGGTGCTGCTCGATCTTGCCCGTCCTGGGATCGAACCGGTCCAGCGCACCGTGGCTGCCGACCGTCCAGATGCCGCCATTGCTGGAAGGGCTGGTGCCGAGCACGAAGGCATTGCGCAGAGAACCGGTGTCGTCCTCCAATCGCGACAGCACCGAGAACTGCCACCAGCGCGGCAGCAGATGCCACAGGCCGGCATTGGTACTGGCCAACCAGATGCCGCCTTCGCGGTCCTCGTAGGCGCCCGTCCAGTTCGGCCGCACCGGCCCGCGCGCAACGGCGCTGTACAGCGGAACGGTCTGGTACTGCCCATCCACGGCCCGACCAAGCCCGGTACGGGTATCCAACCAATGCCCGCCCTGTTCATCGCGCAGCATCATGCCGAGCACCTGCTCGCCCGGCGGCAGTTTCCAGGGCGGCGATTCAAAACGCCCGTCGGGGCGACGCACCGTGGCGCCGGCCATCGTACTGATCCACAGGCTGCCATCGGGTTCGCTGGTCAACCCATTGATCAGCAGGCTGGGAATGACGTCGGTGCCGACCCGCTCGAAGTCGGTGCCGGTCCAGCGCGCCACGCCATGCTTGGTGCCGACCCACAGGCTGCCATCGGCCAGCGTAGCCAGGTACGGCACCGAGGCGGCAGGCAGGCTGCGGGGATTGTTGGCCTCGGGCAGGAAACGCTGCAGGCGGTCCTGGCTGTCCAGCCGGTACAGCCCACCTTCGTGGGTGCCGAACCAGATCGCACCGTCCGGCGTGGTCGCCAGGCTCCAGACCGTGTTGGTCCCCATCAAGGGCTGGCTGCTGCGGTCGTAGAAATGCAGCTGGCGGCGGTCGGCCGACATCCGTACCAGGCCCGCGTTCTCGGTCCCGATCCAGAGCTGGTTGCGCGCATCGACCAGGACCGTCCAGATGCGGTTGTCGCGCAGGCCATCCTCAGAACGCCAGATCCGGTAGTTGCGCCCGTCGTAACGGGCCAGGCCGTCGTTGGTGGCGATCCACAGGTAGCCATAGCGGTCTTCGGCCATGCGGTTGACGGTATTGGACGGCAGGCCGTCGAATACCGTCACCTGGCGCGGGCTCGGTGGCACCGGCTGCGCGGCAGCGGGTGACAGGCCGCACAGGAGGATCAGCAGCAGCATTGCCGCCCGCAGATACACCACCGATTGCCTCCTCACGCTGCCTGATGATTCCCGCGCCGCGGGCGTCGGCATGGTAAACCGAAAGTCGCGCCGTTCACGCCCGGCGTCGACGTTTTCAAGTTGTGGTCTGTCGTTTGGCGCGAGCCTGGATGATCGCTGCCACCAGCATGTCGCCGGTCACCGGCTTGCGCAGGAAACCATCGAAACCGGCAGCGAGCACCTGCGATTCGGCATACGCATCGGAGCGGGCGGTCACCGCCACCAGTGGCAGTTCGTAGCCCAGGGTGCGCAGCTGGCGGGCGATCGCAGTACCGTCCAGCGCAGGCAGGTCGAGATCGAGCAGGCCGACATCGAAGCCGTCGGTAGCGATCTCCGACAAAGCCCCCAGGCCATGCAGCACATGCACCACCTCATGGCCGCGGCTGCGCAGCAGGCCGGCGATGACCTCGGCCACGGTGGCATCGTCCTCCACCAGCAGGATGCGCAGTGGCGGCAGCATCGGCAGTGCCGGCGCTTCGCCCGTGGCGGCTGCCTGCCGGGTCCAGGGCAGCGGCAACCGCACCCGGAAACGCGCGCCCTTGCCTGGCTGGCTGTCCACTTCGATGCGCCCGCCCATCGCCACGGCCAGCTCCTGGCAGATCGCCAGGCCCAGCCCGCTTCCACCATAGCGCGAGGCCGTGCGCGGCCCCTCCGCCTGTTCGAATCGGTGGAACAGCCGCTCCTGCTGCTCGGCATTGATACCCGGACCACTGTCGTGCACTTCGAAGCAGAGACCGCCGCCGTTCTCTTCCAGGTGCACGGCCAGGCCGACATGACCGCGCTCGGTGAACTTGATGGCATTGCCCAGCAGGTTGAGCAGGATCTGCCGCACGCGCATCTCGTCGCCACTGACGCTGATCGGGCCGGGCGGATCGTCGCCACGCTGGAAATCCAGCTTGCGCTGTTTCGCCATGGGCTGCATCAGCGCCTGCACCTGGTCGAGCAGTCCGGCCAGGTCGAACGGACGCAGATCCAGCTCCAGTCGACCGGCTTCGATGCGCGCGAGGTCCAGCGCATCGTTGACCAACCGCAGCAGATGGCTGCCGGCCTGCTGGATGGAGCCGGCATAGCTGCGCTGCACCGGGTCCAGCGGTGTGGCCAGCAGCAACTCGCTCATGCCAAGCACGCCGGTCATCGGCGTGCGGACTTCATGCCCCAGCGTGGCCAGGAACCGGCTCTTGGCCTGCGAGGCCTGTTCGGCCAGCTCCTGCTTGTGCACGGTCAGCTGCCATTGCTGGCGACGGCGCAGGCGCGCACGGATCGACCAGACCAGGACGAGCAGCAGCAGCGAGCCGATCAGGATGTAGCCGAAGATCGCCATGCCGCTGCGCCACCAAGGTGGCAGCACCTTCACCTGCAGCTGCTGCGAAGGCGTCCATGCACCATTGGCGGTGGCCGCCTGCACTTCGATGACGTAGCTGCCGGTCGGCAGTCGCGACAGCGTGCGCTGGCCGTCGCCGCCCTGCTCCACCCAGTTCTGGTCATACCCGCGTACCCGGAAGCGGTAGCGGTTGCCCTGGGGATTGGCATACGACAACAACCGCGCATCGATCTGCAGGTCGCGATCATCCGGTCCCAGCAGCAGGGTGCCGGTGTTCGGCAGCGGCTGCCAGCCGCGTGCATCATCGCGGCGCACGCGCACCTCGGCAATCACCAGCGACGACCCGGGCAGCACCACGTCGTCGGCATTCACGTCGAATGCAACCAGGCCGGTCTGGGCGACGGCCAGAACGCGACCATCAGCATTCACCGCTGGCGGCCGGCTGGTGAACTCGGCATCGGACAGGCCATCGCGTTCATTGAACAACTGCAGGCGTCGTGCTTTCGGGTCCCAGCGCAGCAGGCCGCGCGGCGTGGTCGCCCACACCCGGCCATTGTCGGCCAATGCCAGGCCCCCCATGCTGACCGGCGGCACACCGGCGCTTCCATCAATGCGCTGGATCAGGCGCAGGCTCATGCCATCCCACTGGTAGCGCTCCAGCGCGCCCTGGCGGGCCAGCCACAACTGCTGCGGATCCACCCACACCAGGTCGTAGATCAGCCCGCGCGAGACCCCCGGCACCGCTTCGAAGCGACCGGCCTGCTCACGCCAGATGCCCATGTCGCCCATCACCCATGCCTTGCCATGGGCATCGAAGCGGATCTGCTCGATGGGTGAGTCGGCCGCCTTGCGGAAATCGTCGAGAGGATAGCTGCGCAGCACCCGGCCCTCCGCACTGCGCTGCTGCAGGCCCAGGTTCATCACCGAAAGCCAGACCGTGCCATCGGGTGCCTGCCGCATCAGGTCGATGCGCTGGCGCAGATCGGCGCCTCCACCGATGTGCCAGTCGTGCAGCGCGCGGGTGGCCGGGTCATACACGCTGATGCGGCCGGCACGCCCCAGCCACAGGCGCCCGTCCGACCGCGGCAGTACCGACCACACCGCACCGCTGCCGATCTCGCGGTCGCTGGCCAGCAGGCGCAACGTGCCATGTGCGTCCAGCTGATACACGCCGTGCGCCGAACCCACGTAGTAGTTCTGGCCATCACTGGCCGCGCCCAGCAGGTACTGGCTGTCCAGCGGCTTGCCATCGAGCTGGTTCCAGATCGAGAAGCGGCGCCAGTCGGGCGGGAGGTAGGCCAGTCCCTGGGTCAGCAGGGCGACCCACAATCCGCCTTCATGGTCCTGCAGCAGATCGAGCACACCGCTCTGTGCAGTGAGGAAACCACTGCCGCGGTCGCCGTCGAGCCGCCATAGCGCACTTGCATCGCCACGCAGCAGGCCATCGGACGTGCCCGCCCAGTAGCCGCCCTGGCGATCGGCCAGCACCAGCGCCGAGCGCAGGCCGGCGCTGTCGCTCCAGCGCGGACGACTGACCCGGTCCTGCGCATCGATGCGGTACAGGCCATCGTTCTGGCTGCCGACCCAGATCGAGCCATCCGGATCGCGGCTCATCCGCAGCACGCTCAATGCGCCCAGCGCGTGCGGTGCCACGGGCTCGAAGTCACGGCCATTCCAGCGTGCGACGCCGGCCTCGGTACCGATCCACAGGCGTCCCCGAGCATCGACCAGGCTGCTGTAGATGGTGTTGCTGGGCAGGCCGTCGGCACGGGCCGGGTCGTGCTTGAAGAAGCGCAGACTGCCGTCCTCCCCGAACCGGCAGATACCCTGGCTGCTGGTGCCGATCCACAACGCATCCCCGGCGTAGGCCAGCGTCCAGAACTGGCCCAGGCACGGACCATTGACCGCATCGAAGGTCTTGAACCGCTCGCGGTCGGCATCCAGGCGGGCCACGCCCTTGCCATTGATGCCCACCCACACACGGTCCAGCGGATCGACCAGCAGGGTCTCGATCTCGTTGCCGGGCAACGAACCGGGCTGTTCCGGGTCATGTTCCCAGACCCGCAGCGAGCTGCCGTCGTAGCGCACCAGACCGCCATCGGTTGCGGCCCAGACATGGCCCTGGCGGTCCTCGGCCAGCGCCAGCACCATGCGCGAAGGCATGCCTTCGGCGGCACCGAAGCGCCGCAGGCGTGGTGTTTCTGCCATGTCCAGGGCTGCAGCCGCCGTGGCAGACGCCAACAGCAGCAGCCCCGTTGCCGCGATGCCCAGGCACCACAGGCGCCAGCTGCTCGTCATCCTGAACCCCCTGTCCTGTCCCGATTGTCACACAGGGCCGGGGTCATGGCTGCAACAGCCTGTTGCCGGGGCAGGACCACCACGAACTGTTGCAGCCATGCACGCATCCTTGGCAGGGGCCTGTGCGTATGATCACAGCGTACCCCTTCCGGAGCCCGCCATCGATGCGTCCCTGCCTGGCCCTGCTGCCGATGCTGCTCGCCACCGCTCCCGCCTGGGCGGATGCAGATACCTATCGCCTCGATCCGGTGCACACGCGTGTGCTGTTCAGCATCGACCACGCGGGCTACTCGCAGGCGATGGGCACGGTCTCCGGCAGTGAGGGCCGGCTGCAGTTCGATCCCGACAACTGGCGCGAAGCCACGTTGGACGTCGAAGTCCCCGTGTCGCGATTGGACCTTGGTGACGCCAAATGGAACCAGGCCACGCTGGCCCGCAGCCTTCTGGATGGCGAGCGTTTCCCGAAGGCACATTTCGTCTCCAGCCGGGTCGAACCGATCGATGCCAGGCGCGCCCACGTGATCGGCACCCTGACCCTGCGCGGGGTCAGCCAGGAGATCACGCTGGACGTGACCCTCAACGCCATCAAGCGCTACCCCCTCCCCCCGTTCCGACGCACCGCCGGTTTTTCCGCCAGCACCACGCTGAGCCGGCGCGCGTTCGGCATCACCGCCTGGCCGGGCGTCATCGGTGATGCAGTACAGCTGAGGATCGAGGCCGAAGCCACCCTCGACCGCAGCGACGCCCCGGGAACTCCCGCTCCCGTTCCACACTCCGACCCCAAGACGGCCCCCTAGAGGACCCTTCATGACCGCCAAGAACACCCCCGCCGCCTGGGGGAGTGTCAGCCAGATCCTGCATTGGTTGATCGCATTGCTGATCCTCGCCCTGGGCGTGGTCGGCCTGACCATGGGCGAACTGCCCAAGACCCCCAAGTATTTCTGGGTCTATACCGCGCACAAATCGATCGGCATCACCGTGCTGGCGCTCGTGCTCTTCCGCCTCGGCTGGCGCCTGTATGCCGGTGCCCCCAAGCCGGTGCCGGGCGTGCCCAGCTGGCAGGAACGCATCGCCAGTGCCACCCACGTGCTGCTGTATGTGCTGATGTTCGCCATCCCGCTGTCGGGCTGGCTGTACGACTCGGCCAGCGGCCTGCGCCCGTTCCGCTGGTTCGGCCTGGTCGACGTGCCCAAGCTGAGCGGTCCCGACCCGCAGGTGGTCGCGGTATCGCATGCCATCCACGAGTACGGCTTCTGGCTTTTGATCGCGGTGGTGCTGGCCCATGCCGGCGCTGCCTTCTACCACCACCTGTTCCAGCGCGATGCGACCTTGTCCCGCATGTTGCCGCGCGGCTGGCTCGCCTCCCCTCAGAAGGACTGACCGATGAACCTGAAACTGACCACTCCGGCCGCCGTGGCCGCCGCCCTGGCCGGCATGCTGGCCACCACCCCGGTGTTCGCCGCCGACTACGCACAGGCGCCCGGCGCCGGCTCGATCCTGGTGTTCGCCACCAAGTACGACGGCGAAGTGTTCACCGGCAGCTTCCCGGGCTTTGCCACCAAGCTCAGCTTCGACCCGGCCAATCCGGCCGCCGGTTCGCTGGACGTGGTGATCCCGCTGGCCGGCGCCAAGAGCGGCAACAGCGACCGTGACTCGACCCTGCAGACCGCCGACTTCTTCAATGTTGGCAAGTTCGCCACCGCACGCTACACCGCCAAGGGCTTCCGCGCGGTGGGCAATGACCAGTTCGCCGCCGATGGCACACTGGAGCTGCGAGGCGTCAGCAAGCCGGTCACCCTCACCTTCACCTGGAAGCCGGGCACCCAGCCGGTGCTGACCGGCAAGGCCACGGTCAAGCGGCTGGACTTCGGCGTCGGCGGCGGCGACTGGGCCGACACCAAGACCATCCCGGACGAAACCGCGATCAGCACGATCGTGAAGTTCGACGCGAAGTAATCCGCGTCTGGTAGTGCCGGCCGCTGGCCGGCATCACCGGGCATCGCGGGGTTGCCGGCCAACGGCCGGCACTACCGATCGACCGCCAGCCAGGCCTGAACCGTGGCTGCGTCGAACGGCCAGTCCAGCTCACGACCACCAGTCTCGTCGCGCAGCACCGGCACCCGCGCGCCGTAGCGCGCTTCCAGCGCAGGCTGGTCATCCAGGAACACCGATTCGAACTCCGGTGCCCGCGCCTTGGCCAGCTCGGCCAGGGCCATGTCGCACAGGTGGCAGTCATCGCGCTGGAACAGGGTCAACACCGGTTTTGCTCCCTCTGCCGAAATGCTGCGCCGCAGCCATGGAAGTGCGGCATGAACCGCTAGAATAGCGGTCTCCTCCGGTACCCGCAGTACGGCAACCATGGCTGTCAGCACGTTCGACGTTTTCAAGATCGGCATTGGCCCGAGCTCCTCGCACACCGTCGGGCCGATGAAGGCCGCCGAGCGATTCATCCATCGCTGGCTGCTTGACCCGGGCCGCCTGCACGAGGTCGCGCGCATCCGCGCCGATGTCTATGGCTCGCTGGCGCTGACCGGCCGCGGCCATGGCACCGACAAGGCGATCCTGCTGGGCCTGGAAGGCCAGCGGCCGAACCTGATCGATCCGGACATCATTCCGGCCACCCTGGAGCGCATCCGCAGCAGCAAGCGCATCCAACTGATGGGCCAGCACGAGATCGCCTTCGACGAGAAGCGCGACCTCGGCATGAACAAGCGCCAGAAGCTGCCGTACCACACCAACGGCATGCGCTTCACCGCGTACAACGCCGAGGACGAGGTGATCGCCACCCGCGACTATTACTCGGTCGGTGGCGGCTTCGTGGTCAACCAGGACGACGCGGCCGATGACCGCATCGTGCCCGACGAAACCCCGCTGCCCTACCCGTTCAAGAGCGGCGACGAGCTGCTGGCGCAGACCGCGCGCAGCGGCCTGAGCATTGCCCAGCTGATGTTCGAGAACGAGAAGTGCTGGCGCAGCGAAGACGAGATCCGCGCCAACCTGCGCGAGATCTGGAGTGCGATGCAGTCGTGCGTGGCGCGCGGCATCCGCGAGGAAGGCGTGCTGCCGGGTGGCCTGAAGGTCGGCCGTCGTGCACCGGCGCTGTACCGCGAGCTGTCGTCGAAGCCGGAAGCAGCGATGCGCGATCCGCTGACCACTCTGGACTGGGTCAACCTGTACGCGCTGGCGGTGAACGAAGAGAACGCCGCCGGTGGTCGTGTGGTGACTGCGCCGACCAACGGCGCTGCCGGCGTGCTGCCGGCGGTGCTGCATTACTTCGACCGTTTCTGCCCCGGCGCCAACGAACAGCGCGTATTCGACTTCCTGCTGACCTCGGCAGCGATCGGCATCCTGTACAAGGAAAACGCCTCGATCTCCGGCGCCGAAGTGGGCTGCCAGGGCGAAGTGGGCGTGGCCTGCTCGATGGCGGCCGGTGGCCTGGTCGCAGCGCTGGGTGGCAACCCGAGCCAGATCGAGAATGCCGCGGAAATCGGCATGGAACACAACCTCGGCCTGACCTGTGATCCGATCGGCGGGCTGGTGCAGATCCCCTGCATCGAGCGCAATGCGATGGGCGCGGTGAAGGCGATCAATGCCTCGCGCATGGCGATGCGCGGCGACGGCAAGCACAAGGTGTCGCTGGACAAGGTGATCAAGACCATGCGCGATACCGGCCGCGACATGCAGGACAAGTACAAGGAAACCAGCCGCGGTGGCCTGGCGGTGAACGTCATCGAGTGTTGAGGTCGACCGGTCCCGGCGCGATGGCGCCGGGCCACAGGTAGAGTCGACCGTTGGTCGACTATCGCGCGCAGCGCGGGATTTTCGCTCGTTGTGGGGAAGGTAGTCGACTAACAGTCGACTCTACCCAGTCGACTCTACCTCGTCGCCCTTGCTCGGTCGGACGACACCGTCACTGCGTTCCGGTTAGGCTCGGGGCTCCCCTATCCAGGACCGCCCCATGCGCGTGATCGCTGCCGCCCTGCTTGCCTGCCTTCCACTGCCTGCGCTGGCCGCGCCCACTTACGGGCCGCGGCTGGAGGGTTTCGACTACGGCTATCCGGTGAAGACCTTCGCGCTGGAATCGCAGCGGCAGCCGCTGGAAATGGCCTACCTCGACATCGCGCCGAAGAAGGCACCCATCGGCGTGGTGGTGCTGCTGCACGGCAAGAACTTCTGTGCCGCCACCTGGAAGGAATCGATCAAGCCACTGGTTGCCGCCGGCTATCGGGTGATCGCCCCGGACCAGGTGGGCTTCTGCAAATCCAGCAAGCCCGAGCGTTACCAGTATTCGTTCGCGCAGCTGGCCGCCAACACCCATGCCCTGCTGCAACAGCTGCAACTGGGTGATGTCCCGGTGCACCTGGTCGGTCATTCGATGGGCGGCATGCTGGCGGTGCGCTATGCGCTGATGTTCCCGCAGGACCTGCGCAGCCTGTCACTGGTCAACCCGATCGGGCTGGAAGACTGGAAGGCGCTGGGTGTTCCCTGGCGCAGCGTGGACGCGTGGTACGCCGGCGAAATGAACATCAGCTATGACAGCATCCGCCGCTACCAGCTGGACGTGTACTACGACGGAAAATGGAAGCCGGCGTATGAACCGTGGGCACGGATGCAGTCGGGCATGTACGAAGGGCCCGGCAAGCAGGCCGTTGCATGGAGCCAGGCACTGGCCTCGGACATGGTGTTCAACCAGCCGGTGGTCTACGAACTCAAGAATGTTCAGGTGCCAACCACGCTGTTCATCGGCCAGAAGGACCGCACCGCGATCGGTCGCGACCTGGCGCCACCAGCGGTGAAGGCGACGCTGGGCAACTATCCGGTGCTCGGCAAGGCGGCAGCCGCGGCGATTCCCGGCGCGACGCTGATCGAGTTCGCCGAACTGGGCCATTCGCCGCAGGTGCAGGACCCGAAGCAGTTCAACGCGGCGTTGCTGAAGGCATTGAAGGCGCATTGAACGGCAGCCGTCCCCTGTAGAGCCGAGCCCATGCTCGGCTTACCCAGCAGGAGGGGATTTTGCCAGCAGCAGCCGAGCATGGGCTCGGCTCTACAGAAGCAGTGCGATCAGCCGACGATCCGCAGCACGTCATCCAGCAACGCGGCGGCAGTGACTTCCGCGCCCGCGCCCGGGCCCTGGATCAACAACGGCTGGCGGTGATAGCGATCGCTGTGGATGGCCACGCGGTTGTCGGTGCCCGCGCCCTGCGCCAACGGGTGATCGGCAGGCAACTCACGCAGGCCCACCTGCGCACCCTCGCCATCGACACGGCCAACGAAACGCAGCACGCGGCCATTGTCATGCGCCTGCTGCCAGCGCGCCCGCAACGGCGCATCCAGCTGCTCGAGCGCCGCCACCGCATCCTCCAGCGGCAGCGCTGCCAGCGCTTCAGGCACCAGTGAATCCACCTGTACCTGCGACGCATCCAGCGCCAGCCCGCTGCTGCGCGCCAGGATCAGCAGCTTGCGGCGCACGTCTTCACCGGAAAGGTCCAGGCGCGGATCGGGCTCGGTGTAGCCGGCAGCCAGCGCCTCGCGCACCGCCGCCGAGAACGGCGACTGGCCGTCATAACGATGGAACAGCCACGCCAGCGAACCGGACAGCACGCCTTCGATGGCATGGATGTGATCGCCACCGGCCACCAGTGCACGCAGGCTGCTCAACAGCGGCAGGCCCGCGCCCACCGTCGCGCTGTCGCCATAGCGTGCGCCACTGTCGGCACAGCTTTCCGCAATGGCCTGCGCGCGGGCCAGCTGCGCACCACGCCCCAGCTTGTTGGCGGTCACCACATGCACGCCCCGCGCCAGCCACTGCACGTGGCGCGCGGCCACGTCTTCGCTGGCGGTGGCGTCGACCACCACGTCGCCACGCTCCAGTCCTTCCGCACTCGCCCACGGTGGCGAACTCTGGCCATCGCGCGGTGCACGCCGTGCCAGTTCCAGCGGCAAGGCCAGGTCACGATCGATCTCCAGCGCAGTGCGTGAATTGGCCAGCCACTGCACGCTGGGCAGTTCCAGCCCACGCGCCCGCAATGCCTGGTAACGCTGTACGAAGGCCGAGCCGACCGTGCCGGTGCCCAGCAGCGCCAGGCGTCCCACGCCCAGAGCAGGAATTTCTGCGGCGAGCGCGCTCATGCATCCACCACCTGTTTGCGGCGCGCAGCCGCATCAATCACCGCTTCGGCACGCTGCAGCGCGGCGCCGAGATCGGCCAACAGGTCACGCTCGGCCTCGATGCCAACCGACAGGCGCAGCAGGCCTTCGCTGATGCCGGCCGCGGCACGCGCTTCGGCGGTCATCGCCGCATGGGTCATGGTGGCGGGATGCGCGATCAGGCTTTCGACGCCGCCCAGCGATTCGGCCAGCGTGAAACAGCGCAGGCCATCGACGAACGCGCGCACCGCCGCGTGCGGATCATCACCCGCGCAGTGCGCCAGTTCGAACGACAGCATCGCGCCGAAGCCACTCTGCTGGCGAGCAGCGATGGAGTGGCCCGGGTGATCAGCCAGACCCGGATAATAGACGCGGCCGACCGCCGGATGCTGGTCCAGCAGCGCAACGATCGACGTGGTGTTCTCCTGATGCACGCGCAGGCGCGCATCCAGCGTGCGCAGGCCGCGCAGGGTCAGGAAGGCATCAAACGGCGAACCCGTCAGGCCCAGCGCGTTGCCCCACCACACCAGCTGCTCATGCAGTGCCGGATCGCGCGCGACGACCGCACCGCCCACCACGTCGCTGTGGCCGTTGATGTACTTGGTGGTGGAATGCAGCACCAGATCCGCACCGAACGACAGTGGTTGCTGCAGGGCCGGCGACAGGAAGGTGTTGTCGACCACAACCAGAGCACCTGCCTTGTGCGCGGCATCGATGACGAAGCGCAGGTCGGTGATGCGCAGCAGCGGATTGGACGGCGTTTCCACCAGCACCAGCTTCGGCTGGGTGGCCAGCGCCTGCGACAGCGCGCGCGGATCGGTCAGGTCGGCGGTGACCAGTTCGAAATGGCCCTTCTTCGCCAGCGCATTGAACAGCCGCCAGCTGCCACCGTACGCGTCGTGCGGCACGACCAGGGTATCGCCCGGCTGAAGCAGCGCGTTCAGCACCAGGTTGATCGCGCCCATGCCGGTGGCGGTGATCACGCCGCCCGCACCGCCTTCCAGCTCGGCCAGCGCTTCACCCAACAGGTCGCGGGTCGGGTTGCCACTGCGCGTGTAGTCGTACTGGCGCTTGTTGCCGAAGCCTTCAAAACTGAAGTTCGACGACAGCACGATCGGCGGCGTGACCGCGCCATGCGCGGTGTCCCGATCGATGCCGGCACGGACGGCGGCAGTGGTGCGGCTACAGGACGGCTCGTTGGCGTGCAGGCTCATGCGGACTCTCCAGAGGTGCGGAAGGCGGTGGCGAGGATCGCGTCGATGCGATCGGTTTCTTTGAGGAAGGCGTCGTGGCCGTAGGGCGAGCGCAGCACGCGCAGGCTTCCGCGCGGCCCCAGCCCCTCGACCAGGCCGACCAGGTCGGCCAGCGGCACCAAGCGGTCACCCTCCACCGCGACCACCACGGTCGGCGGCAGGATGGCGGCGGGGTCCACGCGGTGCAGGTCGATCGATTCGGACAGGCGCAGGTAGGCGGTCACCGGCGTGCGCGCGACGTACTGCGCGCCGGCGGCGTCGAGATAGTCCTCGGCGGCGACCCGCACGCGGCCGTTGATCACTTCCGGCGCGGCGTCGAAGCGCTCGCCGAACTCTTCCGGGGTGCGGTAGCTGAGCATGGCGAACTGCCGGGCCAGCGCCAGGCCGTGGTCTTCGCCGCACTGCAGTTGGCCGAGGGCGACGGCGCGGCGCTGCAGTGCGCGCCAGGCCGCGGCATACGGGTGCGGACGATGCGCGCCGCTGGCCAGCACCAGCTGGCGCACCCGGGCTCGATGACGGATCGCGAACTGCTGGCCGACCAGCGCGCCATACGAGTAGCCGACGAAGGCCTTCAGCGTGCGGATACCCAGATGATCCAGCAGCAGTGCCAGCGCATCGGCCTGGTCAGCGGTATCGATCGGCACGTCCAACGCACCGTCGGCCCCGATGAAGTCGAACGCCAGTACGCGCAACTGCTGCGGATCCAGCGTGCGACCACTGCCGACCAGGTCTTCGGCCCAGCCCTTCTCGCTGAACTGTGCGTTGGACGCCACATGGCGATGGGCGGAAATGCCGCCGGCCAGCACCACCACCGGCGCATTGGCCGGGCCGACCCACTCATAGCGCAGGCGCACCGGGCTGGGGCCAGCGTGACGCATCGACAGCACCGCGGCGAACTCACCGCGCTCGGCATGCACGCGGTCTTCGACCGGCACGCTGACGGGGACAAAGGGTTCGGGGCGAACGGCGGTACTGGCAGCGAAGCTCATGGCGGGATCCGGTTGGGGAATCGGCCATCGAGCCTTCGCGGGGCTCGCGTTCGAGATGCACGTGCGGTGCATGGATCGAACCATCTTTCGGTGGACGCCACGGTCCCCGCAGGATTTGGCACCTACGCGAACGCTTTCGCATCCGCGGGCTGCCCCGGCTTCAAAGGGCCTGTCCCTCTGCCGGTCTCGATGGTGAGGCCACGATGCCAGCGCTTCCGGGCGCTGTCAATCCCTTCATGCGGATAAAGCGATGAATATTTTCGCAACAGGTATGCGAGAGGCGTCGCGGTCGCTCCGTTCAGGATCGGGTACAGTCCGGACGGTCCGTTTTCCTGAATCCGCTGATGCCACGCCTGCCCTTGACCTGCCTGCTCCTGCCGCTGCTGGCCAGCGCCTCTGCCGGCGCCAGCGACTGGCGCCAGGGCTGGGGGATGCTGCCGAAGGCGCCTACCCCCGCCAGCGCGGAGGCGAAGGCCCCCCTTCCAATGGCCCAGCTGCGCCTGCAGTCGATCGGCGAACAGTGGCAGGCCCGGATCGACAACACCCTGGCCGGGCCGTTGCAGATCGAACTGCGTGCCGCCCCTGGGCACCCGGTCGACGGCTTGCCGGTGCAGTCACTGATACAGGGCGACAGCAGCCTGGTAGTCGGCCACCTCCCCGCGCCGGTCAACGGCCGGATGCTGGACCTGCGCCTGCAGTCGGTACCAGGCAACCCCGCCGCACAGGCCGAGGATGTGGCCTACCGCCTGCCCTTCGATGATGCACGCCCGCGGGTGGACCAGGCGCCGCAGGGCCGGTTCAGCCACGACGACGAGGAAAACCGCGACGCGGTCGACTTCGCACTGCCGGAGGGCACGCTGGTGCTGGCCGCGCGCGAGGGCACGGTGATGCAGATCCAGGATGGCTTCCGAGGCAACGGCCAGGACCGCGAACGTGATGGTGCCCGCGCCAACTTCATCCGCGTGCTGCACAGCGACGGCAGCATGGCCCTGTACGGCCACCTGCAGGCCGGCGGCATGCGCGTGCGTCGCGGCCAGGCGGTGGGCGCCGGGCAGCCCATCGGCCTGTCCGGCAACAGCGGCTTCAGCAGCGCACCGCACCTGCACTTCGTGGTGCAGGTCAACCGCGGCATGGGCCTGCGTTCGGTGCCGGCACGCATCTTCGCCGAGCAGGGCCAGCTGCAGTTCGCCCGCCAGGGCGAGGCCGAGGGCGGCATCGGGCGCTGAACGGCCCCGGCCGGTATAATCGGGCGCTTATCTCTTTGAAAAGCGCCCCGGGCGGGCGCCACTGCCATGTCCGAAGTCGCCAACGAAGCGTCGCGTCGCCGCACCTTCGCCATCATTTCCCACCCTGACGCCGGCAAGACCACGCTGACCGAAAAGCTGCTGCTGTTCGGAGGCGCGATCCAGATGGCCGGTTCGGTCAAGGGCCGCAAGGCCGCCCGCCACGCCACCTCCGACTGGATGGCATTGGAAAAGGAACGCGGCATCTCCGTCACCTCTTCGGTGATGCAGTTCCCGTACGAAGACAAGATCGTCAACCTGCTCGACACCCCCGGCCACGCCGACTTCGGCGAGGACACCTACCGCGTGCTGACTGCGGTGGACTCGGCGCTGATGGTGATCGACGTGGCCAAGGGCGTGGAAGAGCGCACCATCAAGCTGATGGAAGTGTGCCGCCTGCGCGATACCCCGATCATGACCTTCATCAACAAGCTCGACCGCGAGGGCAAGGACCCGATCGAGCTGCTGGATGAAGTGGAAACCGTGCTGGGCATCCAGTGCGCGCCGGTCACCTGGCCGATCGGCATGGGCCAGCGCCTGAAGGGCGTGGTCCACCTGCTGACCGGCGAAGTGCACCTTTACGAGCCGGGCCGCAACTTCACCCGCCAGGACTCGACCATCTTCCCGTCCATCGACGCCCCCGGCCTGGCCGAGAAGATCGGTGCGCAGATGCTGGCCGACCTGCGCGACGAGCTGGAACTGGTGCAGGGCGCCAGCCATCCGTTCGACCTGGAGGCCTACCGCGCCGGCAAGCAGACCCCGGTGTTCTTCGGCTCGGGCGTGAACAACTTCGGCGTGCAGCCGCTGCTGGACTTCTTCGTCGAGCATGCGCCGTCGCCACAGGCACGCTCCACCACCGGCCGCGAGATCGCCCCGGAAGAAAACAAGCTGACCGGCTTCGTGTTCAAGATCCAGGCCAACATGGACCCGCAGCACCGCGACCGCGTCGCGTTCATGCGCGTCTGCTCGGGCCGCTTCAGCGCCGGCATGAAGACCTTCCACGTGCGCACCGGCAAGGAAATGAAGCTGGCCAACGCATTGACCTTCATGGCCAGCGATCGTGAAATCGCTGCCGAAGCCTGGCCGGGCGATGTGATCGGCATCCACAACCACGGCACCATTTCCATCGGCGATACCTTTACCGAAGGCGAAGCGGTCACCTTCACCGGCATCCCCAACTTCGCCCCGGAACTGTTCCGCCGCGCGCGCCTGCGCGATCCGCTCAAGCTCAAGCAGCTGCAGAAGGGACTGGCCCAGCTGTCCGAAGAAGGCGCGACCCAGTTCTTCCGCCCTCTCACCAGCAACGACCTGATCCTGGGTGCGGTGGGTGTGCTGCAGTTCGACGTGGCGGCCTATCGCCTGAAGGACGAGTACGGCGTGGAAGCCACCTTCGAGCCGGTCAGCGTGACCACCGCGCGTTGGGTCCACTGCAGCAACGAGAAGAAGCTGGAAGAGTTCCGCGAGAAGAATGCGCTGAACCTGGCACTGGATGCAGCCGGCCACCTGGTCTACCTGGCACCGACCCGGGTCAACCTGCAGCTGGCGCAGGAACGCTCGCCGGACGTGCGTTTCTCGGCCACCCGCGAAGCGGCCCATACCGTTTCGGTGGGCTGATGCCAAGGGGTCGGATCCCTTTCCGCAGGAAAGGGCTCTGACCCCAGCCAACGCAAGGCAGGCATTCACCCACCATACGGTGACAGGCGTGCACGTATCGCCCATCGCGGCGATGATAAGGGGGTGCGGGTCCCCCTCCCCGCGAACAATGCCTACGCCATGTCCACGACGTCCATTGCTTCGATCCGTGAAGAAATCGCCAGCGCCCTGACCCATGGCCTGGGCGCGGTATTCGCCCTGGCCGCCAGCGCGGTGTTGATCACCCTGGCTGCGATCTACGGCGACGGCTGGCAGCTGGCCAGCGCGATCGTGTTCGGTATCGCGCTGTTGCTGCTGTACACCGCCTCCACGCTGTACCACGCCATCCAGCATCCGGTTGCCAAGGGCCGGTTGAAGGTGTTCGACCACTGCGCGATCTATGTGCTGATCGCGGGCACCTATACCCCGTTCACCCTGATCGGCCTGCGCGGTCCGTGGGGCTGGGGCCTGTTCACCGCGATCTGGGCGCTGGCGCTGGGCGGCGTGGTGTTCAAGCTGTTCTACACCGGCCGTTTCAAGGTGCTCTCAACGGTGATCTACATCGCCATGGGCTGGCTGGTGGTCGTGGCGATCAAGCCGATGTGGGCCTCGATCGATGGCGGCACCCTCACCTGGCTGTTCGCCGGCGGCCTGTCGTATACGCTGGGGACCTACTTCTACCACCGTGAATCGATCCCGTACTCGCATGCCATCTGGCACCTGTTCGTGATCGGCGGCAGCGTCTGCCACTTCGTCGCGGTCACCATGCAGGTGCTGTAAACGGCCGCTCGACGGCGGCGTGTGCACGCCATGCACATGGTCGCTTCGCGCCCTGTCCACGAACAGGGGGCAACCATGGCAGCGTGAATGCTGCCGCCTCCCCTGCCGCAAAGCGCACGTCCCGTTGGCGCCTCCGCCGCCCCGGCCCACGAGGCCGGCGCTGGCTCACGATCCTGGTCTTCCTGCTGGCGGCGATCCTGATACTGCTCGCGTTGTGGGACTGGAACTGGTTCAAGGGACCGGTGGAGCGCGCGGTACAGGCACGCACCGGCCGAGTGCTGCGCATCGGGAACCTTGATGTCGACCTCGGCCGCACCAGCACGATCCGCGCCGATGCGATCACCTTCGCCAATGCCAGCTGGGCGAAACAACCTGAGATGGCCAGCGCAGACCGCGTCGAGATCGACGTGCGGGTCTGGCCCCTGCTGCGCGGCAGCGTGCAGCTGCCCGAGGTGCGCCTGACCCGGCCGGACGTGCTGCTGGAAACCGCCCCGCGCGAGGGCGAGCCGGGCAACTGGGACTTCCTCGGTGACAGCGCCGGCGGCACAAGCCCGCAGCTCAAACGCCTGCGCATCGACGATGGTCGGCTGCAGTTCATCGATGCACTGGGCCGCACCGACATCCGCGTGGGCGTGCGCAGCGGTCAGCCGAAACAGGCCGATGCCTCACCGCCGCTGCTGGTGCAGGGCAAAGGCCACTGGCAAGGCAACCCGTTCACCCTGCGCGGTGGCACCGAATCTCCGCTGGAACTGACCGACAGCGACCACCCGTTCCGCATCCACCTCGACGGTCGCGCCGGCGCTACCCACGCGGTGGCCAGTGGCACGCTGACCAATCCGTTCCAGCTGCGGGTGTTCGACCTGCAGTTCGCACTCAGCGGGCAGGACCTGTCGGACCTGTACCCGCTGCTCGGCATTGCCATCCCGCCCTCACCGCCCTACGCCTTGGACGGACGGCTGAAGCGCGACCACAACGTCTGGCGCTACGACAGCTTCACCGGGAAGGTCGGTGACAGCGACCTCGCTGGCAACCTGCAGTTCGAGGTGGGACGCGACCGTCCACGGCTGACCGCGACACTGGAATCCAGGCGCCTGGACTTCGATGACCTGGCCGGCTTCGTGGGAGCGCCACCGAAGACCGGCGGCGGCGAAACTGCGAATGCGGAGCAAAAGGCACAGGCCGCCCGCGTCGCCGCCAGCAGCCGGGTATTGCCCGACACGCCCTACAACCTGGGCAAACTGCGTGCGATGGATGCCGACGTGCGCTGGAAGGCCCACCGCATCAACGCGCCCTCGTTGCCACTGGACGACATGGACGCGCACCTGCTGCTGGATGACGGCGTGCTGCGGCTGGACCCGCTGAACTTCGGCGTGGCCGGCGGCGATATCCGCAGCACGATCCGCATGGATGCACGCCAGGCGCAGATTCGCACTGCGTTGAGGGCCAGCGTACGCGGCGTGCAACTGGGCCAGCTTTTCCCGGATGCGAAGCTGGCCGAGCAGGCCAAGGGCGGCATCGGCGGCGAAGTGGACCTGAGCGGGCGCGGCAACTCGATCGCCGCCATGCTCGGCAGCAGCAGCGGTAAGGTCGGGCTGGCGATGGGCCGTGGCCATGTCGGCAACCTGGTGATGGAACTGGCCGGGCTGGATATCACCGAATCACTGAAGTTCCTGGTGACCGGTGACAAGCAGATTCCGCTGCGCTGCGCCTTCGCCGACTTCGGTGTGCAGGACGGTCTGATGACCAGCCAGGCACTGGCGGTGGACACCACCGATACCATCCTCATCGGCGAAGGCACGGTCAGCCTGCGCGACGAGACCCTGGACCTGCTGCTGAAACCGCGCCCGAAGGACAAGAGCATCCTGGTACTGCGGTCACCGTTGCATATCAGCGGCACGTTCAAGGACCCGTCGTTCCGCCCTGACTTCAAGGCGTTGGGTATTCGCGGCGCCGTGGCCCTGGCGCTGGGCAGCATTGCCCCGCCGGCAGCGCTGCTGGCTACGATTGAACTGGGGCCGGGCAAGGATGCCAACTGCGGTGGGCAGTATGCGAAGTAGGGTTACAGCGTTGTTCGCGGCGCCTCCCTTCCCGCGCGTAGAGCCGGAGCAAGGCGACAGGCAGGACACGCCGTAAATACGTCCCTGTAGCAACTGTGTTGATGGAGGGACTTGGCCCCTCCATGAGACGGGCACGGTAGTGCCGGCCGCTGGCCGGCAGCCTTTGGTCTTGCGCCCTGGCTGGCCTTAGGCAGGGACCAGCCCGTTTTCAGCGTCGCGCACCCGG
>NZ_JCAFUR010000032.1:0-26789 GCF_059371575.1 Stenotrophomonas sp. YJH_SMC_4 | reverse complement strand
TTACGCTGGCCTGAAGGCCAAGGGCAAAGCGAGCAAGGTGGCGCTCGTGGCGGTCATGCGCAAAATGCTGGTGATCCTCAACGCCCGTAAGCGAGACGCCGAGGTGGCCCTCGGCTGCCCCTGACAAGACAGTTGCTACTGACGCTGGGGCTCTCGCCGGTTGGCGGCCCGGCAAAACAAACGGCCCCGCATTGCGGGGCCGTATGCCTTCAGAGGTGCCGACATCCGACAGGGCCGGAACAGGGGGGATCCAGATGTTCCTGTCGGATATCGACGTAGAGCTTTTTGCGGCGGCTCGTGTCGTTTTTGTCACTTTGTGACGCGGGCCGTCACTGTCCGCGTAGATTGCGGCTTGGACCGTGTGAAATGCAAGACGGTTCAGCGCTCAACTGTGCGCTGCGTCGCACGATCCATGTTGCGCCAGGGGGAACCGTTCATCCTCGGCGCACTCGGTGCCGGGGCCGGGCGGGCCTGCGGTGCGGGCGCCGGCGGCTGCATGTTCGACTGCGGCGGGCGACGCATCGAATCCATGTTCCGCCACGGGGAACCGCCGTTGTACGACGGCCTCGGCGGCGGCGGACGGTTCTCGCCACCGTTGCCGGGCGGGCGCGGCGGCGGGCGGTGGTTGTGCGGCGGGCGGTAGATCGGGCGCGAGTAGTACGGGTTGCCATAGCCGCCGTAATAGCCGCCATAGCCACCGTAGTACGGGTAGCCGTAGTTGTAGGGATAGCCGGCCGGGTAGCGGTACTCCACCGACGGCGCGCCGTGGTAGTAGCCGCCACCGCGGCCACCGCCTACATAGTCGTAGGTGGTGCAGCCAGTCAGGCCCAACAACAGGCCACCGGCAAGCAACAGGCGCATTTTCATGGTGGGTCCCCCCAGAGGACGGATGTGCAGCCAGCTTCGTGCGCGGGCATTGAATCGGCCCTTAATTCGGCTGGCCAGGATGAATGGAGGCGTAGGGCTGCATGCTGGCATGACCTGTGCCCCGGTCGCCAGCGCGGGGGCATACGTTAATCTTGCGTCATGAGCGATTCACTGTTGCCCCGCGCCGATGATGTCCTGCTTGCTGCTGCGAGGATTGCCCCGCATGCCAGCGTGACCCCGGTGCTGCGCTCGCGCACCCTCGATGCAATGACCGGTGCGCAGTTGGCCTTCAAGGCCGAGCACCTGCAGCGTGGTGGCGCATTCAAGTTCCGTGGTGCCTGCAATGCGGTGTGGTCGCTGGATGCCGATCGCGCCAGTGCTGGTGTGGTGACCCATTCCTCCGGCAACCACGGCGCCGCGCTGGCCCTGGCCGCACGCACCCGGGGCATCCCCTGCCATGTGGTGGTGCCGGAGGGGGCGGTGGCCGCCAAACTGGCCAACATCGCCCGCCACGGCGCCACGCTCTGGCGCTGCCCGCCGACCATCGCCGACCGCGAGGCCACCTGCGCCAGGGTGCAGGCCGATACCGGCGCAACCCTGGTGCATCCCTATACGAACCCGGCGGTGATGGCCGGGCAGGGCACCGCGGCCCTGGAACTGCTGCACAGCGACGGCCCGTTCGACGCGCTGGTGGTGCCGGTGGGCGGCGGTGGCCTGGCCAGCGGTACCGCGCTGGCCCTGCAGCATGCCAGTCCGCAGACCCGGCTGATCCTGGCCGAGCCGGCCGGCGCCGATGACACCGCGCGCTCGCTGGCCATCGGCGAGCGCCAGGGCGCGTTCACCCCGGACACCATCTGCGATGGCCTGCGTACCCTGATCGGCGCGCCCAATTTCGAGTTGCTGCGCGCCGTCGGTGCCGAGGTGATCGTGGTCGATGACGCCGCGACGCTGGCGGCGATGCGCCTGCTGTGGGACGTGCTCAAGCAGGTGGTGGAACCCTCTTCGGCCACCGCGCTGGCTGCGGTGCTGGCGCAGCCGCAGCGCTTCGCCGGCCTGCGCGTGGGCCTGGTGTTGTCCGGCGGCAACGTCGACCTGCCGGCGCTGCGCTGGGGGGCGGCGTGAGCCGCGGGCGGCACCGCGAACGCACCGGCCTGCTGGGCTGGTTGTGGCGGCTGTTCGTGCTGCTGGTGATCTGGCTGCTGGGCGTGACCGCCTGGATCGTCTGGGTGGGTGAACGCGACCAGGCCGCCAAGGCCGACGCCATCATCGTGCTGGGTGCGGCCGCCTATGACGCCAAGCCGTCACCGGTGTTCGAAGAACGCATCCGCCACGGGCTGGATCTGTATGAAGCACGCTATGCGCCGCTGCTGATCTTCACCGGTGGCTATGGCGGCACCGGTGCGCGCTTCTCCGAGTCGCAGGTGGCGCGGCGCTATGCGCTGAAGCATGGCGTGCCGGACGATGCGATCCTGATCGAAACCGCTTCGCGCAATACCGTGCAGAACCTGGTTGAAGCCAAGCGGCTGATGGACCAGCGCGGCCTGCACCGGGTGATCGTCGTCAGCGATCCGCTGCACATGGCGCGCGCGCTGCGCCTGAGCAAGGCGCTCGGCATCGATGCGCTGGCCTCGTCCACGCCCAGCACGCGCTTCCGCAGCTTCCACACCAGCTGGCGCTTCCTGGTGCAGGAAATCTATTTCTTCCACCGCGACCTGGTGCGCCCGCCGTTGAGTTCGCCGGCCAATACCTGAGGGCGGAAGCCTGCGTTGGGCGCGGCGTCGCATTGGGTAGTGCCGGCCGCTGGCCGGCAGATGGCCATCATGGAATCGTGAGGTTGCCGGCCAGCGGCCGGCACTACCAGACGGTCAGGTCTGCTTGCGCCGGATCGGAATCGCCGACACCGCTCGGAATTGGCAGGTGCCAACCTTGGTTGGCACCATCTGTCAGATCGCGATGCTGCCGGCCAGCGGCCGGCACTACCAGACGATCAGGTCTGCTTGCGGCGGATCGGAATCGCCGACACCGCCCGAATTTTGTGGGTGCCGACCTTGGTCGATACAACCTGTCAGATCGCGATGCTGCCGGCACTGTGCCGACCAAGGTCGGCACCCACCAGAGCGATTCGCGTAAGGCGTCGCATTGGGTAGTGCCGGCCGCTGGCCGGCAGATGCCCACCAGGGAATCGTGAGGTTGCCGGCCAGCGGCCGGCACTACCAGACGATCAGGTCTGTTTGCGGTGGGTTGGAATCGCCGACACCGCTAGGAATTGGAGGTGGCAACCTTGGTTGGCACCATCTGTCAGATCGCGATGCTGCCGGCACTGTGCCGACCAAGGTCGGCACCTACCAGAGTGACGGCCGGCGCCTAGCGGAGCGATTCGCGTATGGCGTGGCATTTGGTAGTGCCGGCCGCTGGCCGGCAGATGCCCACCAGGGAATCGTGAGGTTGCCGGCCAGCGGCCGGCACTACCAGACGATCAGGTCTGCTTGCGGCGGATTGGAATCGCCGATACCGGCACCGAGGCGACGTCATGCCCGCCTTCGCGGATCGGCGCGCCCGGATCTGGCGCCCAGGCGTGGGCGTAGATCACTTCCCAGCTGCTGGGCAGCTTGCCGTCGGCACGGCGCATCGGCTCGTATGCAGCGGCGGCAGCGGCGAAACGACCACGCCCGGTCAGCGTATGGCGGCGGTCCACCCGCGCGTTGGTCGCACCCATCGCGCGCAGCTCGCGCATCAGCGAGGGCAGGTCGTCGTAGGTCAGGGTGAACAGATCGCGGTCCAGCACCGGGTCGCGGAAGCCGGCCATCATCAGCGCGTCGCCGAACTGGGCGATCTGCGCGAAGCGGCTCACGTGCGGACGATCATCGGCGGCGGCGAACGCTTCGTTGAGTTCCACCAGGGTTTCCGGGCCGAAGGTCGAGCACAGCAGCAGGCCCCCGGGCTTGAGCACGCGACGGAATCCGGCGAACACCGCCGGCAGGTCGTCCACCCACTGCAGGCACAGGTTGCTGAAGATCACATCCACGCTGTTGTCGGCCAGCGGCAGCGCGGCGGCATCGCCGCACAGGCGCTGGAACGGCTTCCACCACCCGGCTTGGCGCTTGGCCTGGTCCAGCATCGGCAGCGCCACATCCAGCGCGATCACCTGCGCCTTCGGCCAGCGCTTCTTCATCAACGCGCTGGCATGGCCGGTACCCGCGCCGATGTCCAGCACCACCTCGGGCTTGCGTGCCTCCAGGTAGTCCAGCGATTCGATCAGCCGCGACTGCACCTCGCGCTGCAGGGCGGCGGCGGCATCGTAGCTGCTGGCGGCACGCGCGAACGCGCGGCGGACGTGGCGGGCATCGAAGTGGGACGGCATTGCGAAAGTCTCTTAGAACGTACCGGGGTAGGCGCCGCCGTCGATCAGCAGGTTCTGCCCGGTGAGGTAACCGGCCTGCGCACTGCACAGGAAGGCGCAGGCGGCGCCGAACTCGTCCGGCGTGCCGAAGCGGCCGGCGGGAATCTGCTGGCGGCGGCGCTCGGCCACTTCGCCAGCATCGCCGTCCTTGCCCGCACTGTGGGCGAAGTTGGCGCGCAGGCGGTCGGTGTCGAACTGGCCGGGCAGCAGGTTGTTGATGGTGACGTTGTGGGCCACGGTGCGGCGCGACAGGCCGGCGACGAAACCGGTCAGGCCGCTGCGCGCGCCGTTGGACAGCGCCAGGATGTCGATCGGGGCCTTCACCGCCGACGAGGTGATGTTGACGATGCGGCCGAAGCCGCGCTCGATCATCGCGTCGACGGTGGCGCGGATCAGCGCGATCGGCGCCAGCATGTTGGCGTCCAGCGCGGCGATCCAGTCGTCGCGCTCGAAACTGCGGAAATCACCGGGCGGCGGACCACCGGCGTTGTTGACCAGGATGTCCACCTGCGGGCATGCGGCCAGTGCCGCAGCACGGCCGGCCTCGGTGGTGACATCGGCGGCGACCGCGCGCACCTCGGCGGCGCCGGGCACGGCACGCAGTTCTTCAGCGGCGATCTGCAGTGCAGCCTCGCCACGGGCCACGATCACCACGTTGACGCCCTCGCGCACCAGCGCACGCGCGCAGCCCAGGCCCAACCCCTTGCTGGCGCCGCAGACCAGTGCCCAGCGGCCGTTGATGCCCAGATCCATGCGTCAGTCCTGCGGAATTTGGAAGGTGCTCATTGTCCGCCATCAGCCGGCGACAGGGCGGCAACGAAGTGTTGCAGGGCGGCGGCCACTTCGTCGGCATGGCCAAGGAACGGCGCGTGGCCGCCGTGGGCGATGGTCAGCGCCTGCGCGCCCGGGGCCAGTGCTGCGGCGGCCTGCATCGCCACCGGAGACACCAGCCGGTCACGCTGGCCGGCGATCCACAGGCTGGGCTTGCCCAGCGTTGGCAGTGCGCCGCGCAGGTCAGTGCTTTCGAGCAGGCGCAGGCCTTCCAGCAGGGCGCGTTCGGTGGGCGCACCGCGCTCGACCAGGCGCTGGCGCAGCGTGCGCAGCTCCTCGCGGGCGTGCGCCGAACCCATTACGTCCAGCGCGAGGAAGCGTTCCAGCGTGCCGCCGAAGTCGGTCGCCAGCTCGCGGCCGAACTGCTCGAACACCGCCGGCTCCACCGCGTGCGGCCAGTCTTCGCCTCGCACGAAGCGTGGCGTGGCGGCGATCATCGCCAGCCCGCGCACCTTTGGCAGCGTGGCCGCCGCGTGCAATGCGAACAGGCCGCCCAGTGACCAGCCGCACCACACCGCCGGCGGCGTAGCCGCAGCAATGGCACCGACCACGAACGGCAGGCGCAGCGGCGTGGAGTCCTCGCGGCTGTGCCCATGGCCGGGCAGGTCGACAAGGTGCAGGGTGAACTGGTCCGCAAGCCGCTGCACCAGCGGCGCGAACACGCCGCCCTGCAGGGCCCAGCCGTGGATCAGCACCAGGTCCGGCCCACGGCCGGTGACGTCAATATGCATGGGCAACGACACGGAACTCAGGCAAAGACAGGCAGCGGCGGTGGCGCGGCTTCACGCACGGCCAGGGCCACGCGTTCACGCGCGCTGGCGATGGCCTCGACCAGGCCCCGCACCTGTTCCGGCGTGTGCAGCGCGGACAGTGTCACCCGCAGGCGCGCCTTGCCTTCCGGCACCGTCGGCGGGCGGATTGCACCGACCAGCCAGCCGGCCTGTTCCAGCGCCGTGGACATCGCCACGGCGGCGTGGTCATCGCCGCACAGCAGCGGCTGGATCGGCGTTTCCGAAGCCATCAGGTCCAGGCCGTGGCGACGCGCTTCACTGCGGAACAGCGCGATCAGGTCGGTCAGCTTGGTGCGGCGCCAGTGGTCGCGGCGCGCCAGGCGCACCGCTTCAAGCGCAGCGGCGGCCATCGCTGGTGGCACGGCGGTGGTGTAGATGTACGGGCGTGCGGTCTCGGCCAGATGCTCGATCAGGTCGTCGCGGCCCAGCACCAGTGCACCGGAACCGCCCAGTGCCTTGCCCAGCGTGACCAGCTGCAGCGGCACATCGTCCACGCCCAGTCCGGCGGCGGCCACGGCACCACGGCCATCACCGACCACGCCTACACCGTGCGCATCATCCACATAGAACAGCGCCTGCTGCAGGCGTGCCACAAGCGACAATGCACGCAGCGGTGCGATGTCGCCATCCATGCTGAAAACACCATCGGTGGCCAGCATTGCCGCGCCATCGGGCGCATGCTTGAGCTGACGCATTGCGCCTTCCGCATCCAGGTGCGGATAACGGCGCAGGCGTGCACCGGCCAACCGGGTGGCATCGAGCAGGCTGGCGTGGTTGAGCTTGTCCTGTACGCAGACATCGTTCTCTTCGCTCAGCAGCGCCTGCTGCACCGCCAGGTTGGCGGCGAAGCCACTGCCGAACAGCAGCGCACGCGGATAGCCAAGCCATTCGGCCACCTCGCGTTCCAGCGCCTCATGCAGGGCATGATGGCCGCAGACCAGGTGCGAGGCACCTGCGCCAGCGCCTTCGCGTGCGGCGGCGTCCTGCAGCGCGTTGACCACGCTGAACTGCTGGGCCAGGCCCAGGTAGTCGTTGCTGCAGAAGCCGGTCAGCCACTGGCCGTCCACTTCCAGGCGCACGCCATCGCGACGGGTGACCGTGCGTCGCGGGCGGCGACGGCCTTGGGCATCGCGCAGGGCGCGCTGGGCGTGGAGGCGGGCGGTCAGGTCGGGGCGGGCCATGGTGGCTGAATGCGTCGACGGGGCGGCTAGGGTAGCGCGTTGCCGCGGCGCCTGCTTGCGGCCCGTCTCAGGCCGCGTGAGCGCAGCCGCAGCCGGGCGTATCGGCACTGATGTCGGCGTGCACGGTGCCGCCGTGGTCGTGGCCCTCGGCATCCACCTGCACCGCCATCGGCTGCAGGCCCAGCCGGGCGAACAAAGCCAGGTCGCGCTCGCTCTCCGGGTTGCCGGTGGTCAGCAGTTTGTCGCCGTAGAAGATCGAGTTGGCACCGGCCAGGAAACACAGCGCCTGCAGTTCGTCGCTCATGGCTTCGCGCCCGGCCGACAGCCGCACCATCGAGCGCGGCATGGCGATGCGTGCCACCGCGATCATGCGCACGAACTCGAACGGGTCCAGCTCGGCACTGCCATGCAGCGGCGTGCCCGCCACCTGCACCAGCTTGTTGATCGGCACCGAATCGGGATGTGCCGGCAGCGAGGCCAGCGCCAGCAGCAGGCCGACGCGCTGCGCGCGCGTCTCGCCCATGCCGACGATGCCGCCGCAGCAGGTCTTCAGGCCGGCATCGCGCACGTGTTCCAGCGTATCCAGGCGGTCCTGGTACTGGCGCGTGTGGATGATCGAATCGTAGTAGTCCGGCGCGGTGTCGAGGTTGTGGTTGTAGTAGTCCAGGCCGGCGTCCTTCAGCGCACGCGCCTGCTCGCCACTGAGCATGCCCAGCGTGGCGCAGGTCTCCAGCCCCAGTGCCTTCACCCCGGCGATCATCGCCGCCACCTTCGGGATGTCGCGGTCCTTCGGCGATCGCCACGCGGCGCCCATGCAGAAGCGCGATGCACCGGCGGCCTTGGCCTGGCGCGCCTTGGCCAGCACCGCGTCGGTCTCCATCAGCTTCTGCGCGTTCACCCCGGTGCTGTAGCGCTGCGCCTGCGGGCAGTACGCGCAGTCTTCCGGGCAGCCTCCGGTCTTCACCGACAACAGCGTGGACACCTGCACCTGCGCCGGATCGAAGTGCTCGCGGTGCACCGCGGCGGCGCGGAACAGCAGCTCGGGAAACGGCAGATCGAACAGCGCCTGCAGTTCGTCGTGTTGCCAGTCGTGGCGGATGGCAGCAGCCATGGCGGGACCTTGGATACGAGTGGAGCGAGGGCGGCAGTGTGGGTGGGCGCGGGGAGGCTGTCAACCATCTGGATTTTAATTTGGTTTACGGGTCGTCGGCGCAATAGAGCATCGAGCGAAGCGCCGCATTTCACCGCATGCTGCAAGGTGTCCAGCCACAGTGGCCGCTCCCCAACGCAAGCGCTGGCACCCAGACTCTTACCCATGACCGATCTCCATCGCCTCCGCGGCCGCATCACCGCGCTGGTTCTCAGCGAGGCCTGGCGTCGCCGTGCCGCGCTCTGGGGTGGTGCCGTGGCCGTGGCGCTGGTGGCCATCCTGTTTGCCAAGGCCAGTGACGCCGCCTTTCATGTATTCCAGCGGATCACAACGCACTCGCCGTGGTGGGCCCTGCTGCTCACGCCGGGCATCTTCGCGCTGCTGGCCTGGCTCACTTCCGGCGTGCTGAAGCCCACGCGGGGCAGCGGCATTCCGCAGGTCATCGCTGCGCTGGACAAGGCCGATGAGCCGTTCCGGAAAACCAACCTTTCCCCAGCGGTTTCGGCCGGCAAGCTGCTGCTGACCTCGCTGTCGCTGCTGGGGGGCGCATCGGTCGGGCGCGAGGGGCCCACCGTGCACGTAGGCGCAAGCCTGATGTATCTGTTCGGCCGCTGGTTCGGCTTCAAGGATCCCCGCGAACTCTCGCATTTCCTGCTGGCCGGGGGTGCGGCGGGTATCGCGGCGGCGTTCAACACGCCGCTGGCCGGCATCGTTTTCGCCATCGAGGAGCTCAGCGGCCGCTTCGAGCATCGCTTCTCAGGCACATTGCTGACCGCGGTGATCGTCGGTGGCGTGGTGTCGCTGGGCCTGCTGGGCAACTACACCTACTTCGGCCATGTGAGCGCACGCCTGCCGCTCGGCCAGGGCTGGTTGGCGATCCTGCTGTGCGGCGTGGTGGCGGGCCTGCTGGGCGGGCTGTTCGCACGTGCGGTACTGGCCAGCGCGGCGGGCCGTCCGCGTTGGCTGGGGCAGCTGCGGCAGCGGCATCCGGTACTGCTGGCCGCGGGCTGCGGCCTGGTGGTGGTCGTGCTGGCCCTGGTGTTCGGCGAAGGCGCGTTCGGCACCGGTTACGAACAAGCGCGCAGCTTGGTGCAGGGCCAGGCGCTGGTCGGCCATGAGTTCGGGTTGATGAAGCTGCTGGCCAACCTGGCCTCGTACGTGGCGGGCATTCCCGGTGGCCTGTTCTCACCTGCGTTGGCGGTCGGCGCGGGACTCGGCCACAACCTGTCAGTGCTGATGCCGGGCGTGGACCCGCGCGCGTTCGTGTTGCTGGGCATGTGCGCCTACCTGACCGGTGTGACCCAAGCGCCACTGACCTCGGCGGTGATCTCGCTGGAGCTGACCGACAGCGGCGATCTGCTGCTGCCGATCCTGGCGACGGTGCTGATCGCGCGTGGTGTGTCCGGGCTGGTGTGCCGCGTGCCGATCTACCGCGGGCTGGCGGAGTTGTTGATGGCGCCGCAAGCAGAATCAGCTGATAGGCATCGCTGATTACCTTGATCGACAGGATCAATCAGGCCGCAATCTTCACTTTTGCAGTGAAGCTGATTCCGCGTTGCACCGTCTACCCGATGCCACGCGCGACGCAGAAGATGCGTCCACGCCGGGGCTGCACCCGGACCTGCATCGAGAGCGCGACCATGATCAACTGCCGTATCCGCCGCCTGGCGGCTGCCGTCCTGGCCCTGGCCAGTTCCCCCGCGCTGGCGATGTCCGGCGCGCCCCTGCTGCCCAGCGAGCGCAGCATCGGCACCCTCGAACCGGTGGCGCGTTTCGAAGGTGCCATGCCCACCAGCGTGGCGGTATCTGAAACCGGGCGGATCTTCGTCAACTTCCCGCGCTGGGGCGATGAGGTGGCCTACAGCGTGGCCGAGTGGCGCGATGGCCATGCCGTGCCCTATCCGGATGCGCGCATCAACCGCAAGGACGGTCCCGATCCGGCGGCCCACTTCATCAGCGTGCAGAGTGTGGTGGCCGATGGCCAGGGCCGGTTGTGGGTGCTGGATACCGCCGCGCCCGGGTTCTCTGCGCCACAGGCCGGCGGTGCCAAACTGGTGGCGATCGACCTGGCCACCAACACCGTGGCCAGGACGCTGGTGTTCCCGGCCAACGTCATCGACGCGCGCACCTATGTCAACGATGTGCGCTTCGATTTCCGGGTTGGCCGCGAGGGCGTGGCCTACGTGACCGACTCGTCGCTGAGCGGTATCGGCGGCATCATCGTGATCGACCTCGCCACTGGCGCCGCGTCCAAGCGCCTGGTCGGCCACGTATCCACCTCGGCCGATGCCGCCTTCGTGCCGATCGTGGAAGGGCGGCAGATGCGGCTGCGTAACGCCGACGGTTCGTCGGCGCCGTTCACCGTGGCCGCCGATGGCATCGCCCTGTCGCCCGATGGCGGCACCCTGTTCTACACACCCTTGTCCAGCCGTCATCTGTACAGCGTGCCGACCGCGCTGCTGCGCGACCCGAAGCTGAGTGAAGCGGAACTGGCGGCAGCGGTGGTCGACCTGGGCGACAAGGGCGCCTCCGATGGCATGGAGATGGACGCCAACGGGCGGCTGTATGCCAGCGACTACGAGCACAACGCCATCCATGCCCGCGACGCGCAGGGGCGATGGACGACGGTGGTGCACGACCCGCGCATCCTGTGGCCGGATACGCTGTCGATGGGGCCGGACGGCTATCTGTATTTCACCGCCAACCAGCTGCATCGACAGGCCGGCTTCAATGGCGGCGTGGATCGCCGGCAGAAGCCCTACATGGTGTACCGCACGCGTGTGGATGCCGCACCTGCGCCGACGCGGTGAAGTGCTCCGTAAACGGGTAAAGATGCCTACGGGTCAAGGAGCGTGCGTCTGATGGCCTCGGGGCAGCGGCGCGGTCACGCTGTAGCGCATGCCGACCCTGTTCAAGTCCACTCGCCTCCTGCAGGCGGCACTTCGTGTGCTGCTCCCGCTGCGCTGCCTGGTCTGTGGCGAGCCGGGCCACGATGAACTTGACCTGTGCCGCGCCTGCTTTGCCGAACTGCCCTGGGCCGGTCGTGCCTGCCTGCGCTGCGCACTCCCGCTACCCGGGAACGCCCTGATCGTCTGCGGGATCTGTCGCGAGGAGGTGCCGCCGCAGGCCGCCACACATGCCAGCCTGCTGTACCTTCCACCCGTGGATCAGCTGCTGGTGCGCTACAAGTTCCATCAGGATCTGGCGGCAGGTCGCCTGCTTGCGCAGCTGATGCAGCGCGCACCACCACCCTGGTCGTGCGCGCCGCTGGTGCCGGTGCCGCTGCATGGGCGGCGCCTGCGCCAGCGCGGCTACAACCAGGCCGCCGAACTGTGCCGGTTGCTGCCGATGCCGGTCTGGCAGGGCCTCTACCGGCGCCGCCACACCGCGCCGCAGTCCGAGCGCAGCGCAGAACAGCGCAGGGACAACCTCTTTGACGCATTCGGCACGCGCTTGTCGCCGCCGACACGGCTGACCGTGATGGACGATGTGATGACCACCGGCAGCACAGTGATGGAAATCGCCGAGACGTTGCGGCTGGCCGGTGCCAGGGACGTGCGGGTATGGGTGTGCGCACGTGTGCCGTAACGGCCGCAGCGATTGACGACGTATGACGGCTGCTGAAGGATGCCCATCCTTCAGCGTGTGGTGCTCGACTGCGTCGCCGCAATTGGTACACGGATGCAAAGACCCTAAAGTTCCGCGCACTCCCGCCGATAGCGGTTGGCGGTCGAGTCGGTGCTGGCCGCATGTTCTCTCTGCACGATGTCTGTTCACAGCCCCAGGTCTGTACCAATGCTGGACAAGGAAGTCGTTGATGGGTAACAGAAAAGCAGGATGCGGCATGCGTGCTGTTCTGGGCACCGCGGGACTGTTGTGGATCGGCGTCGTGCATGCACAGTCGGCCAGTCCCTCGTTCGCCGAGCAGCAGGAACTGCGCGAACGCGCCGAGCGCGAGGCGCGCGAGCGTGAGCAACGGCAGGCATTGCCGGATGTATCACGCGAACAGCCGGACGCCGCCACCGATCTGCATTCGCTGGAACTGCCGGACGAAGAACCGTGCTTCACCCTGCAGCAGCTGCAGCTTGACGGCGCGCATCTGGGGCAGTTCGCGTTCCTGCAGCGCTATCTCGACCGCTACCGTGGCCGCTGCGTGGGCCAGCAGGGCATCGCGCTGATCGTGCGGCGTGCTTCGGATCTGGCGCTGGCCAAGGGCTACGTGACCACCCGCATCGGCCTGCCCGAGCAGAGCCTGGGCAGCGGAACCTTGCGCCTGCAGCTGGTGCCGGGCGTGATCCGGCAGATCCGCTTCAACGCGGAAGAGGTACCCGATTCGATGTGGAAGAGTGCGTTTCCCGCGCGGCCGGGGGACGTACTCAATCTGCGCGCGTTGGAACAGGGCCTGGAGCAACTCAAGCGCGTTCCGTCGCAGGACGTGAACATGGAACTGGTGCCGGGCGAGGTGCCCGGCGAGTCGGACGTGGTCATCAGCATCCGCCACGGCAAGCGATGGCGTGCCTCGGTGTCGCTGGATGATGCCGGCAGCCGTGCGACCGGAAAGCAGCAGGTCGGCGCGACCGCGTGGGTAGACAACCTGGCTCGCGTCAACGACCTGCTCAGCATTGGCGTCAGCAGCGACGGCAGTGCCGACAAGGGCCGGGGTACCCACGGCTTCAATGCATCGTGGTCGGTGCCGCTGGGCAACTGGCGTTTCAGCACCAGCACCTACAGCTCGCGCTACAAGCAGACCATCGCCAGCAACGCCGACACGTTCGCCAGCACCGGCACCTCCAGCAACGTCGACCTGGCGGTGGAACGGCTGCTGGTGCGTGGCCAGAGCTACCGCAGCGGCATCGAGCTGCGCGTGGCGCAACGGTCGTCGCACAGCTACGTGGAAGGCGTGGAGATCGAAGGCCAGCGCCGGCGTACCACCTCGGTCGAGCTGGCGCTGCTGCACCGCCAGTACCTGGGGCGGGTCCAGGCAGATATCCGCCTGGCGCACCGCCGCGGCGTGCCGTGGCTGGGAGGCGATGATGACGCCGTGGGCCGTGATGACCTGGCGCCGACGTTCCGCTATGGGCTGACCACGCTGGATATCGGCGCCGGTGGCGCCCTGACATCCGGGCCGCGTCCGCTGGCATGGAACACCGCGCTCCGCTACCAGTGGAGCAAGGACACGCTGTACGGCTCGGAGTTCATCAGCGTCGGTGGCCGCTATACCGTCAACGGCTTCGACGGCGAGGTGCCACTCGGCGGCAGCCGTGGCGGCTACTGGCGCAACAGCATCAGCTGGATGGCACATCGCGCCATCGCGCCCTATGCGGGCATCGATATCGGCCACATCGAGCGCGACGACCGCCAGGGTATCGGCGGCGGAACCCTCAGCGGCGCCCACCTGGGTGCACGTGGCGAGCTGGGCGGATTGGCGTGGGATGGCTTCGTCGGCGTACCGATGAGCCGCCCGGCGTGGCTCAAGCATGAGGCACGCGGTCACGTGATCGGATTCCGCGCGTCCTGGCAGTTCTGATTCGACTGGAAGCACCGTCGCCACGTGGCGACGTGATCGGGTTGTTGTGTGTGCAGTTCCCCCCTGGGTTGATGGAAGCACCTGGCATGAAGAACGTATTCCGCAGTCTGTCCCTGTCCGCTTCGGGCGCCGGTTGGGCCACGCGCCTGCGCACCGCGATGGCGAGCGCCACGCTGGCATTCGCGTTCCTGGCCCCGGGCAGCTCGTTTGCCCAGGTGCAGGTACAGGCCGGCGAGCAGGCGCGGGCCGACCAGGCGGCGAACGGCGTGCCGGTCATCCAGATCAACCGGCCCAACGCGGGCGGCGTATCGCACAACCGCTTCCAGGACTACAACGTCGGGCGCGAGGGGCAGATCCTCAACAACAGCGCGAGCACCGTGCAGACCCAACTGGGTGGCTACATCCAGGGCAACGGCAACCTGCAGCCGGGCCAGTCGGCACGATTGATCCTCAATGAGGTGACATCCACCAACGCGTCACGCCTGCAGGGCCACATCGAGGTGGCGGGGCGCTCGGCGGCGGTGATCGTCGCCAACCCCAATGGCATCACCTGCGATGGCTGCGGCTTCATCAATACCACCCGTGGCACGCTGACCACCGGCACCCCGGTGTTCGGCAACGATGGCAGCCTGTCGGCGTTCCGGGTGTCGCGCGGAACGATCCGCCTGGAAGGCAACGGCCTGGATGCCGGCAACCTGGAAGGCGTCGACCTGCTGGCCCGCGCGGTGCAGCTCAACGCGGGCCTTTGGGCGCGCCAGGTGAACGTGGTCACCGGCGCCAACCAGATCGATGCCCAGACCCTGGCGACGCAGGCGATCACCGGAGAAGGCGAACGCCCGCAGTTCGGCCTGGATGTTGCCGCCCTCGGGGGCATGTATGCAGGGAAGATCCGGTTGGTCGGTACCGAGGCCGGCGTGGGCGTGCGCAGCACGGGCCAGATGGTGGCCGACGCAGGCGACTTCATCCTGACCCAGGCCGGCGATGTCCGCCTGAGTGGACGCACGGCGGCCGCAGGCCGCCTGCAGATCGAAACCGGCGGTGACCTGAAGGCCGACGGTACCCAGTACGCGCAGGGGGATCTTCAGATCCGTGCCCGGCAGGCGTCGCTTGCCGGTTCCACGTCGGCGGGCGCTGCGTTGGCCGTACGCTCCAACCAGAATCTGGACCTGGCCGGCAGTGCGCAGGCCGCGCAGATGCAGCTGGACGCCGGTGGCATGCTGACCCTGGCTGACACGGTGAAGAGCGCGGGCAGCATCGCGCTGGCTGCCGCACAGGTGCAGAACCATGCACAGGTGACCGCAGGCGCCGGGCTTGCCGTGCGCGCCGACACGCTGGCGCAGGACAAGGGCGCGCGCCTGGGCGCGCAGGCGCTGGACGTGCAGGTCCGCCAGGTGGACAACGCCGGCCTGCTGCTGGGCAACCAGGGCGTACGGATGCAGGCCGCGCAGCTGCACAACGCCGGCCAGCTGTACAGCGACGCCGACGTCGAACTCGACGCGGCCAGCATCGACAACGAGGGCATCATCGGTGCCGGTGCCAACCTGCGTGCAGCGGGCGACCGCATCACCCAGCTGAAGGACGCCGAGCTGTCTGCGGGCGTGCTGCTGAAGATCCAGGCGCGCCAGCAGCTGGACAACGCCGGACGCATCCTCTCCGAGCAGGCGCTGGAACTGTCTGCCGGCGGCGTGGACAACCAAGGCACCCTTGAGGCCCGCCAGGCCACGCTGACGGTCGATCGTCTGCGCAACAGCGGCACGCTGCAGGCAGTGGACCTGCTGGCATTGAAGTCCAACGCACGCATCGACAATGACACCACCGGCAGCATCCAGGGGGGCAAGGGCCTGCAGGTCGACGCCGATGTGCTGGACAACGCCGGCATCATCGGCAGCGCAGCCGATGCCCGTCTGTCCGTTGCCACGCTCGACAACCGCAACCGGCTTGAAGCCGGCGGCACCCTGACCCTGCAGGGCGGCGTCCTGCACCAGCAGGCGGCCGCCACGGCGCTGGCACGCGTGCTGGCCGTGGACGTGCAGAAGGTCATCAACGACGGTCGCCTGCATGGCCAGCAGGCAATGGACCTGCGCACCACTGAGCTGAGCAACAGTGGTGTGATCTACGGTCGCGACCGCTCACAGCTGCGCACCACCACATTGGACAATGCCGGCGTGATCGCCAGCGATGGCGCGCTTGACGTGCGCACCGACGCGCTGCACAACCGCGCCGGCGGCAACCTGTCCAGTGCGCAGTCGCTGCAGCTGGATGCGGTGACGCTGGACAACGCCGGCAACGTGTTCGCCAAGGGAGCACTGACGGCCAAGGCCGATGTGATCGACAACCGTGGCGACCTCTATGGCGCCGGCGATGTCGATGTCACCGTGCGCGATTCACTGGACAACCAGGGCAGTCTGGTGGCCGGCCAGACGTTGCAGGTGCGGGGCCGGACCCTGCGCAGCGAGGGTGAACTGGGCAGCGAGCGCGGCAACGTGCAGCTCAGCAGTGACCAGGCCCTGGTGCTGGGCGGGCGCACGTTGGCTGCCGGCACACTGACCGCGCACGCGGGCGGCAGCCTGGAGCAGTCGGGCAAGGTCTTTGCGCAGCAGGGCGTCGTGCTGTCCGCCGATGCCGGCGTGACGCTGAAGGGAACGATCGACAGCGCCGCTGATCTGCAGGTGCGCAGCGATGGCGACCTGGACAACGAGGCGGCGTTGTTCGCCAGCGGCGCGCTGTCGCTGCAGGCTGCGCAGGCACTGCGCACTGCGGCCGACGTTCAGGCGCGCACGGTCACGCTGCAGGCCGCCCAGGCCAGCAATCGCGGGCGCGTGCTGGCCTCGGGTGACATCGAATTGCGGGCGGGGCAGATCGACAACAGCGGCGTGATCGTGGCGGGCCTGCTGGCCGACGGCAAGGTCGGCAGCACCGGCAGCGTCACCCTTGATGCGCGTCAGCAGCTGCGCAACGCCGGCCAGATCAACGCCGGCCAGCAGGTTCACCTGCTGGGCGACAGCCTGCTGCTGGAGGGTGGCCAGGTCTGGTCCGGTGGCACCCTGCTGGCGCAGGCGCGCAGCGGTGAGTGGCGCAATATCGGCGGCAGCCTGACCGCCATCGGTCTGCTCGACCTGCGTGCCACCGACCTGCTGCGCAATGCGGGCAGGCTGCAGGGTACGCGCATCGGCCTGTTGGCGGCCGCGCTGGACAACAGCGCCGGCGAACTGCTGCAGACCGGCACCGATCCCTTTGAACTTGGCCTGACAGGTGCCCTGCGCAACACCGGCGGGCGCATCGCCGCCAATGCTGGCAGTGTCCACCTGAAGGCTGCGCAGCTGCTGAACCAGGGTGGCCGCATCGAGCATGCGGGCACGGGTGTGCTGAAGATCGAGACCGGCACACTGGACAACAGCAATGCCGGCCTGATCGTCGGCAACGGCGAGGCGGACGTGGCCGTTGCCGGGCGCCTCGACAACAGCGGCGGTACGCTCACCGCAGGCAGCGGGGCACGCGTAACCGGCACGGAGATCGTCAACACCGGTGGCCGGCTCGATGCTGGCGGCAACCTTACCGTGGACGCTGCCGGGGCGTTGGACAACCGCACTGGCACCATCGTGCAGCGCGGCTCCGGCCAGCTGCAGGTGCTGGCCTCCCAGCTGGACAACAGCAATGGCCTGCTGGGGGCCGAGGGCAATGCGCGCGTGACCAGCCGCACGGGCGACCTGCGCAACGTGGATGGCAACCTGTACGCCCGCCAGCAACTCGCGCTCGACGTGGCCGGTGCGCTGGCCAACCAGCGTGGCCTGGTCCACGGCGGCACCTCGCTGGATCTGCAGATCCGCCAGGCACTGGACAACAGCCAGGGCAACATCGAAGCACAGGGCGCTGCGAACATCCGCGCTGCCTCAGTGGGCAATCGTGGCGGCCGCATCGTGGCCAACGGCACCGGGCAGCTGTCGCTGGAATCGGCCGCTGCGCTGGACAACCGTGGCGGCACCCTGGGCAGCACCGGTGGTGCGCTGACGCTGACCGCAGGCAGCGTGGACAACCGCGCCGAAGGCGGCCAGGCCAAGCTGGTGGCCGGAACCGACCTGCGCCTGCAGACCGCATCGCTGGACAACGCAGGCAGCATGGTCCACGCCGCCAATACCCTGTACCTGGAGCGCGCCGGCGCACAGGTATTCAACGTTGGTGGCCAGCTCAGCGCAGGCAACCTGCTGCGCCTGGATCTTGCCGCGCTGGACAACAGCAACGGCCGGCTGCTCAGTCGCCAGAGCCAGCTGACGCTGGGCAGCCTGGCCAATGGTGGCGGCGAAATCAGCGCCTATGAAGCACTCGGCGCACGCCTGCAGGCCTTCAGCGGCATCGGCCGCCTGTTCGGCGGCAGCGAGCTGCGCCTGACGCTGGCGGGCGATTACGTGCATGGCAATGGCCAGCGCCTGGAGAGCAACGGGCTGCTGAAGCTGGACGTGGCCGGCGCACTGGTCAACCAGGGGCGCCTGGAGAGCAAGGGCACGCTTGAAGTCTCGGCGGCGCGGATCGAGAACACCGCTGGCGGGCAGTTCAACGCCACGGCAGGCAATGGCAGTGGTCGTGTCGCGCTGAGTACGGCCGGCGATTTCAGCAATGCCGGTCGCGTGGATGGCGATACGGTGGAGGTGTCGGCTGCCAACATCACCAACACCGGCACCGTGATGGGCAACGCGCTGGAACTGCGCGCCTCGCGCATCACCAACGGCCGCGACCTGGGCAACACGCTGGTCGCACGCGATTACAACGAAGGGCTGATGGCGGCCACCGGCCGCATCAACCTGTATGCCAACTACATCGACAACCTCGACGGCGAGCTCTTCAGCCTGGGCGACATCCGCCTGCAGGGCTGGAACGGCGGCAACGCCCAGCAGATCCGCAACCGTTCCGGGCGCATCCAGGCCGAGAACGATCTGATCCTGGCTGCACTGGGCGTGGCCAACGAGCGTCGTGTGCTGGTCACCCAGCACAAGGTCTACAGCGGCAACGAAGGCGCTGCCGACCCGGACAGCGGGACGTTCAGGGTCGACGGCATCGACGGCCCGGCGCCGCCGGGCAAGCTGTGCCCGGGCGACTGCGCCGTGCTGGAAGTCTGGACCGAGCACAAGGACCTGGTGCTGGAAGGCACCACCGTCATCGCCGCCAGCGCGGCATCGCAGCTGATTTCCGGTCGCGACATGCAGATGTCCGGCGGCTCGGTCGACAACCGGAACTCAGCCATCGCCGCCGGTCGCAACCTCTCGATCAACGGCCGCGGCTCATCCAACAGCGAAGACCCCAACGACTGGGCCGGCGTGGTCAACAACGAGGCGCTGGCCGGCTACAAGGTGGTCCAGCGCACGTCGACCATCGACTACACCTACCGCCCTTGCCCCAGCCGCTGCGACTTCGAGATCTATGGCGGCAGCCGCGCGCTGGGCACCAGCACGGTCACCAAGCAGGTCACGCTGGCCGGCGGCAATGCCAGCATCACCGCCGGCCGCAAGGTGCAGATCGAAGCGCGCGAGGTCAACAACGCCGTGGTCACCGCGCACAGCGGTGGCACACCGCTGGACGTTGCCGGTTGGCAGGGCAACAACGCCTACGCACCCGAACTGGGCCAGCAGCAGGGCGCCGGCGCGGTCGGCGGCAATGCTGGCGCACCGGGTGCACAGCAGGGCGTGGCCACCGGGCCTGCCAGCGCGCAGGCGCAGGGTGCGGGCACGGCCGGTGATACCGGCTCCCCGGGCCCTGGCCGTGTCACCACGGTGCCGCCGCCGCAGGTGGTGGGCAGCCCGCAGAATCCGCTGCCGGGCCTGTCGCTGCCCAGTGGCGGCCTGTACACGGTCAATCCGGGCAACCAGCGCTGGCTGGTGGAAACCGATCCGCGCTTCGCCAATTTCGGGCAGTGGATCGGCTCGGACTACATGTTCCAGCGCCTGAACCTGGACCCCGACAAGCAGCTGCGTCGGATGGGTGACGACTTCTACGAGCAGCGCCTGGTGATGGAACAGATCACCGGCCTGACCGGGCGTCGCTACCTGGATGCCGACCAGGGCGATGGCATGGGCCAGTACCGCGCCATGATGGATGCCGGCGTGACCGAAGCCGCGCGCCAGCAGCTGAGCGTGGGCGTGGCGCTGTCGGCCGAACAGGTGGCCGCGCTCAACGAAGACATCGTGTGGATGGTCGCCCAGGAAGTGGACGGCCAGAAGGTGCTGGTGCCGGTGGTGTACCTGTCCCAGGCCACCGCCAACCGCCTGCAGCTGGGGGGCGCCGCCATCGCTGGCGAGTCGGTGGAGATCCGCGCCGGCAATGTGTCCAACCAGGGCATGATCCGCGCCGATGATCGATTGACCATCGATACCGGCAGCCTGCTCAACGATCGCGGTGGCATTTCCGCGGGCGGCAATGCCCGCATCACCGCCGTGGAGGACATCCTCAACAACAGCGGCCTGATCCAGGGCGGCAACGTGGCCCTGGTGGCCGGCCGCGACCTGAAGAGTGTCAGCGGCATCGACGTGGCCAGCATCCGCAGCGGCGGCAGCCTGGCGCTGGAAGCCGGACGTGACCTGGCACTGGTCGGTTCGCAGACCCGTGCCCGCGGCAACGCGGCGCTGGAGGCCGGCCGCGACCTCAACCTCACCACGCAGATGCAGGGCGATGGCAGCCTGCGTCGCACCACGCTGGACGTGGGCGGCGGCCTGTCGCTGGACGCCGGCCACGATCTGAACCTGACGGCAGTGACCGCCAAGGCCGGCGGCAGCGTCCATGCCACGGCCGGCAACGACATCAACCTCAACGCACTGACCACCACCGAACAGGGCGGCTGGGCCAGCAACCGCTACACGCGCGAAACCCTCAACGCCAGCGGCATCGAGGCTGGTGGCTCGCTGGGCATGCAGGCCGGGCAGGACGTGAACCTGCAGGCCGCGCAGCTGAAGGCCGGCGACGGCCTGGCCGTGGTGGCCGGGCGCGATCTCAACCTGCAGGCCGAAACCACCACCAACACCAGCCAGCAGCAGAGCCGTGGCAAGCGTTTCTCGCAGACCACGCAGAGCATGGACGAGACCGTGCACGGCACTTCGCTGCAGGCCGGCGGTGACATTGCGCTGGTGGCCGGGCGCGATGCCAACCTCACTGCCACGCAGGTCGGCAGCACCGACGGCGGCATCAGCATTGCCGCTACGCGCGACGTGAACCTGCTGGCGGCGCAGGAGGACCACAGCTGGGAGCAGGAAACCACGCGCAGGAAGAAGGGCCTGCTGTCGAGCAAGACCACCACCACTTACGACGCAACCCGGGACAGTCTGGTGGTGGGCACCACGCTCAGCGGCGAGACGGTGACCATCGGCGCCGGACGTGACGTCGTCGCGCAGGCGGCGCAGGTGGCTGCCACCGGTGATGTGGTGGTGGCAGCCACCCGCGACCTCACCATCGGCACGGCCACCTCCACGCACAGCGAAGAGCATGACAAGACCGTCAAGCGCTCGGGCGTGTTCGGCGGCGGTGGCTTCAACCTGACCATCGGCCAGAGCAAGCTGGAAAAGGGCCTGGAGATCGAGCAGAGCGCGCCACAGGGCAGCCTGATCGGCTCAACCGATGGCCGGGTCAACCTGAGCGCCGGCAACACGCTGCACATCACCGGTTCGGACGTGCTGTCGAAGACCGGTACGCAGCTGGTGGGCGGGCAGGTGGTGATCGACGCGGCACAGGGCACCACTGACGTACACCAGAGCACCAAGCAGAAGAGTGCCGGTATCAACGTCGGGCTGACCGGCGGTGTGGTGGATGCCGCCCTGGCCGCCTACGGTGCGGCCAAGGCGGCCGGCAATGCGCAGGATGATCGCCTGAAGGCGCTGTACGCGGTGCAGGCGGCCAATGCCGCCGCTGGCGTCGGTGGCGCCATGCAGCAAGGCGCTTCCGGCGCCACCGACGGCGTGAGCCTGCGCATCGGCATCGGCGCCTCCAGTTCCAGTGCCAGCCAGACCAGCCACGACCAGTCGGCGGTGGGCAGTACCATCCGCAGCCAGGGCGACGTCAGCATCGTGGCCACCGCCGGTGACCTGAGCATCATCGGCAGCCAGGTGAAGGGTGACAACGTGGCGCTGGCCGCGCGGGACAACATCACCCTGCGCAGCGAAGCGGAAGACCACACGCAGTCGTCGAAGAACAAGAGCGGCAGCGGTGAGATCGGCTTCAGCATCGGTGCGCAGACCGGCTGGTACGTATCGGCCAGCACCGCCAAGGGCAAGGGCAGCGGCAACGGCACCACGCACGTCGAAACCGTGGTGGACGCCGACCGCAACCTGACCGTGATCAGTGGCAAGGACACCACGCTGCAGGGTGCCCAGCTGAGTGGCGACAAGGTGGTGGCCAGCATCGGCGGCAACCTGTCCATCATCAGCGAGCAGGACACCGACGACTACGCCAGCAAGCAGACCCAGGCTGGCGGCACCTTCGTGTATGGCAGCGGCGGCACCGTCAACATCGGCCAGCAGAAGGTCGAGAGCCACCTGCGCAGCGTGCAGGAACAGAGTGGCATCGTTGCCGGCAACGGTGGCTTCGACATCACCGTGGGTGGCAACACGCACCTGGAAGGCGGCGTGATCGGCAGTACTGCTGATGCGTCGAAGAACCGCCTGGATACCGGCAGCCTGACCGTTGTCGACATCGAGAACGAATCCCGCGCCAAGACCAGTGGCGGTGGCATCGGCACCGGTATGAGCAGCGGCGGTGGCATCAGTAACCCGCTGGGGAGCGCGGCCGGCGCGGGGCTGAGCCTGATGGGCGGCACCAAGAAGAACGACAGCAGTACCACGCGCTCGGACATCGCCGCCGGCACCGTGGTGGTGCGCGATGGCAATGAGAGCGCTTTGGCAGGTCTTGATCGGACCGCGACCGGCTTTGATACCGACAGCGCACTGTCGGCCGTTGACCTGCGCAAGATGCAGGAGCGTGCCGAGGTGATGCAGCTGGGTGGGCAGCTGCTGTTCAAGGGTGTCGGCGACCTGGGCGGCTACCTGAGCCAGAAGGCGGAGACCGAAGAAGGCAAGGCGTTCTGGGCCGACGGCGGCAACGGCCGCGCACTGCTGCACGGCATGGCCGGTGCGGCGATGGCCGCATTGGGTGGTGCGGATGCGCTGAACGGCGCGGTGAGTGCTGCTGGTGCGGAGAAGGCCAAGATCGCGATCTCGGAATTCCTCGAGAGCAACAAGGGCAACCTGAGCTGGGAGGACTACCAGTCGCTGATGGAAGTTGGCAGCGCGATGGTGGGCGGGGCTCTGGGTGGAAGCACGGGCGCCAACATTGCGGTGACCGGGGATCGGTTCAATCGGCAGCTGCATCCGGATGAGGTGAAGTGGATCAACATGAATGCTGCCGCGTTCGCCGCCCAGGAAGGCATCAGCGAAGCAGAGGCGGTACGCAGGCTGACCACGGAAGGTGCTGCGCTTGTTGATGCAAAGGTCGCCCGATTGGTGGGCATCGAGAACGTTGATTTGGAAGCCACTGACTTCCTGAGCAAGATGGGCGGGGCATACGGGTTCGGCGCGACGGAGGCGGAATACAAAAACTTCAACCTCTATGGCAACGATCTGCTCAACGACGATGCACTGTACAGGCAGGTCATCGGATCCCTGCTGTCCTCCGGCGTATCCAAGGACGACATGCAGCTCAAATTCTATGATCTGAACAACCTGCGCGGAACGAAGATCCGGGGAGGTGACGGCTGGACGATGATGGGGACCTTCAGTGGCGACATTGGCGCCGCTGGTACCGTGATCGCCAGCGTAGCCAAGGGCGACGGCAACGGTGCTGCCATCGGCGCAGCGTCGTTCCTGATCCCGGTGCGGTTGCCTGGAGCGAAGATCGTTGGTGAAGTGGGCGCGGAGATCGCCGGGGCCGCGACCAAGCAGGGTGTGCTCAAATCTGAGGAGATCCTGAAGTCGGTGCAGAATGCAGCGGCTGAGACGACTGAGCGAGCAGTTAAGAGTAGTCCGAGCTGGAAGGGATCTGGCCCGGTAGATGGTGTTCTAGCCTTGGAGCCGGGCTCTGTATCGTCTACAGCAATCCAAAACTATTTCCCTGGCACAAGAAGTAAGGCGATCGAGTTTGTTTTCGATCCGAAAACAAACAAATTTGCAGTGGGTAAGCCTAAGGCGAATCTGGGCGGCTCCCCTCATGAGCAGCTGGGCGCTAGTATTGGTGGGAACCCCCAGGAACTAGTAGGGGGCATGTTCTCCAGGGGGAAGAATGGCGAGATAATAACCAACGAGCATAGCGGGCACTACTGGATGAACTGGAGTCCGGAGGTTCGCGCTCAGTTTGAACAGGCAATGAAAAATTATGGGATTGAGATTAAGCATGGTGCTGGAATGTAATTTATGAATATTCCGCCGGAGAGAAAATTCCTGGGTAACGGTCTCGTCATTTTTAGTGACGGGATGGGGGTGTGGCGACTTGAGGGGCCATCAGTATCATTTTCCCTTGAGGGAAAGGAGGCGCTCAGGCGTGCGATTACTCTTCTTGAGTTTCCATTTGAAAAGGTAATTTCGGATTTGGGTCGGAATTTCCCATATCCTCTTTTGGTTCAAATTGGCTTGAATCATGACTCTGACTACTGGATAGGGTTGGCGCTTTCTTGGGTTCCATTCTTGGCTAAGCAAGACGTTGAACTAATTATCGATGACTTGAATTCTGTTGCCTTCGACAAAAAAGTTTCACAGAAAAATAGGGTCATGGCTAAGAGGGAAATAACAAGGGTGAGAAACATGTAGAAGCTAGGGATCCTCTGAACAATTCCGCCCCTGGTCTGGCGCGATCACTTTTGCGGCCCGCTGCGCATCTGACGGGACGGAAAATCAATGACGTACAGCGCAGCGACACCCGTCCATCAGCTTTCAATGGCCCGTCTCGGGATTTGTTCAGGGCATCCCTAGCGGCCGCGGCAGCGTCAACATCGACCAGCAGAAGGTCGAGAGCCACCTGCGCAGCGTGCAGGAACAGAGCGGCATCGTTGCCGGCAGTGGTGGCTTCAACATCACCGTAGGCGGCAATACGCACCTGGAAGGCGGTGTGATCGGCAGCACCGCCGATGCCTCGAAGAACCGCCTGGATACCGGCAGCCTGACCGTTGTCGACATCGAGAACGAATCCCGCGCCAAGACCAGTGGCGGTGGCATCGGCAAGATGGTCGGATGGTATATATTCAAGAGAGTACAGGTACCGTTGTCTTTAGAAATCCAAACGGTGGAGAAGGAATCGCGTTCCAGCCTGAGAACTGGAAAGGCTATATCTCCACTCTCCCGACTCAATCAGTTCCATACTGAGAGTTCAATGAAATTAGATAGAATTAACGATGCGGACCTTATTCTGTACCTAAACTCCCGAGAGCTCGAGCTGGTTCTATCATGCATTCGAGAGTCATTTGCAACATTGAATGGGAAGGAGTATGAACTGAGGGTTGGAGTTCCAATTGATGAGGCTGTAAAGATGGCCGTTGAGCTAAAGGATATTATGGAGCGTGAGGGGTTGGGTGGGTAATTGAGATAATTTGGTCCTTCGGGTCATGCGGTGAATGTAGCGGTGCAGGACACACCGGGGGCGACCCGCAGAGCAGACTTGCATCGCAGGACTGAGCTGGCCTGGACAGTGCGAAGAGGAATGACAGCAGCACCACCAGTACTCACATTGCCGCCGGCCGGGTGGTTGCGGAGTCCAAATGAAGGTCGAAGCAGGCCTTGATCTAACGACCGCGGTACTTGACGCTCATATCCCTGGGCACATCGATCCAAGACTAAGCCGATCCAGAACCACCGTGATCCCCCTCTTCATCACAACGGGCTACGATGAACCCGATTCCGGATCGATGGAGTAGCCATGAATTCCCCCTTGTCTCCCCTGTTGTCGGCAATCGGCCGTAGCTGGTGGATCCTCCTGCTGTATGGCCTGGTCGCTCTCGGCTTCGGCATCATCGCCATCGGCTGGCCACTGTCCGCAGCCATGGCACTGGCCTGGACGCTGGGCGTGATGGCCATCATCGAGGGTGTCATCAGCTTGTTCGCCCTGATCAGTGGCGGTAGCGGCGCTTCGCGCGGCTGGCTTGCGCTGTATGTCATTGCTTCGTTGGGCTTCGGCATCCTGGCGGTGATCAATCCGCTGGCAACGGCCAGCGTGCTGGTGCTGTTCCTGGCGGCGTGGCTGCTGGTGGCCGGCATCTATCGCATCGTGTTCGCGATCCGCGTGCGCAAGCAGATCCAGGGCGAATGGTTGCTGATCCTCAGCGGCGTGCTGGCCGTGGTGCTGGGCCTGTTGTTTGCGGCCAACCCGTATGCCGGCGTGGCGGTCACCACGCTGTGGATCGGTATCGGCAGCCTGCTGTACGGCCTGCTGCAGGTGCTGGTGGCATTCAAGCTGCGGAAGCTGAAGTGAGAACGGCGCTTCCGATGTTGGTGGGCGTGGCCTTGACCCTGGCCGGCTGCATGCCGGGCGCCACGCCCGCAGTGCAGACAGTCGAGCGCCATGCACCGCGCCCCGGTGTGGATGTGCGCCTGAGCGCGGTCGATGCGGATGGCAAGGGCACGCAAGCGCAGTGGCAGGGCGAGACCCTGGCGCTGCGCGAGCCGCCGATTGCCGACAGTGCAGATATCGCCGATGTGCGCTATGTGCTGGACGCGGGCCAGGAGCCCGGCCTGCAGATCCGGTATCGGCCAGAAGCACGCCAACGCATCCACGATGGCACGGCAGCACTGGTGGGCCAGCGAGCAGCGATCAGTGTGGATGGCCGCGTGCTGATGGTGGCGACGGTGAAAGGCCCGTTCGGTGAATCGATGATGCTGAGCGGGCTGCCGAGCATTGCCGAGGCACAGGAGATTGCCAGGCACATCACCGGGAAATGATGGGAGGCGGTAGAGTCGACTGTTAGTTGTGTAAACCCACCACGTTGTTCAGCAGGACTCTGGAAATAGGTGGCTGGCCACCGATCCCCATGTGAGGGCGGTGCCAGTTGTAGTGGTGCAGCCATTGGGTCAGCACGGAATTGCGCTGG
>NZ_JCAFUR010000031.1:0-26924 GCF_059371575.1 Stenotrophomonas sp. YJH_SMC_4 | reverse complement strand
GCGGCTTCTACTGCCCGGCCTGCCCTGGTGGGTGCCGACCGTTGGTCGGCACTGAGGCTGGCCCAGCCATCCACGCATGGCGTGGATCTACTGCCGAGCGGCTCCTACTGCCCGGCCTGCTTTGGTGGGTGCCGACCGTTGGTCGGCACTGAGGCTGGCCCAGCCATCCACGCATGGCGTGGATCTACTGCCGAGCGGCTTCTACTGCCCGGCCTGCTTTGGTGGGTGCCGACCGTTGGTCGGCACTGAGGCTGGCCCAGCCATCCACGCATGGCGCGGATCTACTGCCGAGCGGCTTCTACTGCCCGGCCTGCCCTGGTGGGTGCCGACCGTTGGTCGGCACTGAGGCTGGCCCAGCCATCCACGCATGGCGCGGATCTACTGCCGAGCCCGCCGCCGGGTGCTCTCCTGCACCCGGCGGCGCCGTGTCGGTGGTCCTCACCGCTGATGGCCGCTCCCTGCCCTCCGTGCCATCCTGGCTGGGGCCGCTGCCGTTCCGTGGCGGCTGGCCCGATGCTGTTCGTTCTTTCGGCCCGGTCGCATCCACGCATGGCGTGGATCTACTGCCGACCTTGGTGGGCAGCAACATGTGCCGACCAAGGTCCGCACCTACCGGCGCTGCGTGCCCTCGTCGCGACTTGCCTGCGGGAACTGGAAGGCACTGTTGGCGTCATAGCCGCTGTTGGCAGTGTTGCCACGCGCCGGCGGATTGATGGTGCTGGTGCCACTGCCGAAGCCGAGGATCTGCACGCTGATCACCGACGGCTGGTTGCGCCGTGCCTCGTCCTGGCTCTTGCGCATCACATCCTGGGCCGCCTGGCTGGCGCTGTTGGCTGCCGCACTGGCCGAGGCCAGCGCATTGACGTTCACCGATGCCAGCACCGGCAGGCCCTTGCTTTCGCCCTGCACCTGGATGTTGGCAGCGTTGAGCACCTGTAGTGCGGCCAGATTGATATTGCCCGAGACACGGATGCCGGCCTCGCCCGCATCGATGGTGCCCAGCGGAGCGATCAGGTCGACGTCGCCCGGTCGTACTTCGGCGATGGGGTTCAAGGTCGCGATGCCGGCGCCACTGGCGGGAGCCTGCGGCGACAGGATCACATTGCCCCAGCCGTCATAGACGCGACGCGGTGGCGTGTACAGCAGCGTCGTCTGCGAACCGCGACCGGCATTGATGTCACCCTGCTCCGACCACGCCAGGATGTCGCCGCCGAACGTGGTCATCACCCGCGACAGGCCCAGCAGCACGCTTTCCTGGCTGAACAGGCGGATATCGCCCTGCCCCAGGGTGACAAGGCCGGCGCTGGCAGGTGGCACCACGCCCTGCACACCGATCACGATCTGCCCACCCGGTGCCATCAGCTCGATGTTGCCGCCCGCCTCGGTACGCACGCCGGAGCCACCGTACATCACGATGTCGCCGGTACGGTCGATCGTCGCACCGGCCGCATTCCTGTCTGGCATCAGCGTGGCGATGGCTTCGCGCCCGCGCAGGTAGGAGCCGAAGCGGGGCCCTTCTGCATCGGTATATTCCCGTCCACCTTCGCGCAGCTCGGCGTAATAGACCTGGCGCAGGAAGATGCGCTGCTGTTCCTGCGGCAGCGCATCGAACGCGGCCAGCGCCCCGTCGCCGTCGGCAGCCACGCCGAAGCGCTGCTGCAGCCACTGCTTCAGCTCCTGGTTGTAGACCTTGACTGCCTTGCCCGGCTGCGATGCAAGCGATTGCGCGGGATCGGCAAGGTTGACTGGGTCCAGATAACGGGCACGCAGGGCCGCGAAGTCGATCTGCTGGTTGCCGGCCGTCAGCGCGATGCTGGCGCCGGGACGAGTGTCGCCCTGCACGATGCCACCGAGACTGACGATGCTGCCCGCATCCTCCTGGCGCAGCTGGCGGCCGGCACTGATCTCGGTGTTGCCGGGGCCAGCGATGGTCGCGTTCAGATGCACGATGTCGCGGCCTGCCGCCGCCACCGTGATGTCGGTGGGCGCGGTGTTCAACGCGGTCATCGACACCCCGAGGATGTCCCGGCCTGCCCGCAGTTGCACGGCGCCGGCGGCCTCGAACCAGTTCAACTGCGTGCGCTGCCCCGCGTTGGGATTCAGCGTGCGCCGGGCGCCGGTGGCCAGGCCGATAATGTCGCCCTGCACCGCGTAGAAACGGCTCGGCGCCAGGGCCGCAGACACGGAGGACAGCGGAGTATTCGGACCGAACGCAAACAGCGGAAGCGACGCGTCCGGCGATGCAATGTTGCCGTCGACCGACAGGTTGTGCCGCGTGCGGGTCACATTGCCTGCGGAATCCCCCTGCTCGGCCATGAATGCCGGGTCGAAGGGTCCCGGCAGGCGCGCGTCACTGGCCGAGCGCGCGATCTGGGTCGCGCCAGGCTGGGCGAAGATGCCGCCACCGGCCAGAACGTCCAGCCGTCCTGTCGCCGAGGGTGCCAGCAGGATCACATCCTGCGTCCCCGGCGTGGTGCTGATCCGGTCCAGCTTGATGTCACCCTGCGCAGCAATCGCGCTGAAGCGCGAAGGATAGAGCCAGTAATTCAGCAGATCATCACCGCCACGCACAACAAGCTGGACCTGCTCGCGCCACAGATTGCTGCCCGTCACGTTTTCCGGCCCGGCGAGGCCTGGCGCGAGGTCACCACCGGCACTGAACAGATCCACGGCCGTGTTGGCGGTCCACAGCGAGAACCACGTACTGCCTGCAGCGCGCGCGCCATCATCCAGCAGCACCGCGCTGTAGTTGGCCAGCGGAACCCGGCCGGCATCGGCGACGCCGCCGAGCACCACATCGCCCCGCGCCTGCAGCTGTGCGACCGCATCGCCCAGCACCAGCACCGGCCCGCCCATCGGGCGAGCGGCGTCGGCGGCGAACAGATCGGCCGCACGCAGCTGGCCCAGCGTCGCGTAGCTTTCCAGGGTGACGCCCATTGCACCGATGCGTCCCGCATCCAGCTGCAGGCTGCCACGCAGATTGCTGAAGGTACCGTTGAGGTCGAGATTCTGTCCCGCCCTGGAGGCATTGAGGCTGGAGAACGTCGCCCGCAGATTCGGATTCAGTGCGCCACCGATACGCAGTTGCAGGTCGCCGCCGCCGGTCAGGTGCAGCTGGCCATCGCTGACCCGGCCGGTCGATCCCACCGCCGCGATGATCGCTCCCGAGCGCGGTGCGATCGTCGAGTCCAGCGCGTCGCCTATCGCATCGCGCACGCCGGCGTCACGCCCGGCCTCCAGCGTCAGGTTGCCGCCGCCCAATGTGCCGAAACCGGTGAAGCCGACCATCCGCGGAGAGGCGCCAGCAGCAGCGGACACGTTGGTGTAGGCGCCAAAGTTCACCCACCAGCTGGTCGGCACCGGCTCCACGCCGGTGGTGCTGCCGGTTCCCTGCCGCCACAGCCAATTGCCGACCGCGGCACTGGAGTACAGCGCCCAGTCGCGCTCGCTGGTGCCCGACTCTGCGCGCGCGGTCCAGACGTCACCGACGATATCGCGCCCGGCTTCGACGCGCAGGTTGCCACCATGATCGGGATACCAGGCCCGGTAGCCGGCCAACGCAGCATCATAGCTGCCCGGCACCAGGTTCGGCCCCAGCAGTGCGGTGTTCCTGGGGGCTGCTGCACGGGGCGAATTGAAGGCAGCGTCGCGGCCCTCGCCCAGCGTGGTGGGAGTGCCCGCCGTGTACACACCGAAGCCGGACTTCATCACGACATCACCGGCAGCGAGCAGTTCCAGGTCACCCTTGCCGGTGCGCAGCACGCTCCAGGCCGGCGTGCCCGCGCGCTTGCCGTAGGTGGTCACTTCGGTCTGCGTGCCACCGCCGGCGCAGTAGGTGGGCGCCGTGCTGCAGAACTCGTCTTCGGTCATGCCAAACATCGCGGCGAAGTCCTTCGCAGGGGTGCCTACGTAGGACTCGTCGCCCCAGTAATCCAGCGAGCCCTGCGCGGCCACCTGGCGGGGGGCCGGGCCGCAGTAGTCGGCCGACATCGCGCAGAACTCGTCTTCGGTGAAGCCGAACATGTCGGCCAGCTCCGCGATCGGACGGCCTGCATAGGAGGTGTCGCCGATCCAGTCCAGCGATGCCCGCTCAGTCAACGCACGATCACCCACCCAGATGATTTCGGTCTTGACCGTACCGATCGAGCCCTGGTGGGTGTCGGCCAGCACCACGCTGCCTTCACTGCCCCAGCGCCGGCTGCGTGGGTCGGCTGCCCCGGTATCGGCACCGGCAACAACGGTCAGGTCCCAGGAGGTGGTGCCCTCGGCCAGCATCGGCGCCAGCGCCCAGTTGCGCCCCTGGTTGCCGCCGGCATCGGCCGGCCGCAGATTCACCGGCCCGTTGCCGGGCAACTCCACCTTGGTCAACGATGGGATGTACGCGCCCACCTTGAGCTCGACTTCCCGTGCCAGGCGCAACGCAACCGGCAGCATCGCGCCGGCGGGCCATTCCTGTGCCGCCATCTGTACCGCACTGCGCAGGCGGAAGCCGGCCCCCAGGCGCGCACCGGCCGCCAGCACCAGCGGCTGCTGCAGCACGGTGCCCGCCGCCAGCGTCTGCCCGGCGTCGGTGGTCACCGCCGCACCCAGCACCGTGCCCGCTGGCAGGCGCAGGTTCTGCGAGATCACCATCGGCGCGGGCAGCACGGTACCGACCGGAAGCGTTACCGATTCGACCGGCACGTCATAGTTCAGGCGGGTGCCGGCCTGGAACTCGGTGCCGGGCAGCAGCTTCACTCCGTCCACCGGCACCACCAGGCCGCCGCCAAAGGGGGTTTGCCCCGCGCTGCCATTGCGACCCTCATACAGCTGCCAGCCACCCTCATCCGGCGTGGACGGCGGCGGTGCGAACCCATCGTTGATGCTGCCGTAGACGTTGATGTTGCCTTCGGCCCGCAGCACCAGCGAGGCCGATTCGCCGAAGCCACGCCGCGATGGATCGGCGCGGTTGGCTTCGGGCCCGTAGCGGTAGCCGGACAGATCGATGTCGCCGGCGATGGTCAGGTCGCCGTCCGGGTTGGCGTCGCTGCGCCGCGCCAGCACCTGCACGCCGGGACGAAGGCGGACATCGCCCAGCGCCCGCGTGCGCTGCTGCAGATCCGCGTTGTCCAGCGCAGCATCGATCCAGGCCACGCTGTGCGGATCGACCACCTGGTCCAGCCACTGCTGGGTGACCAGCTGCGCGCGGTTGCCGCGCACGTCAGCGGTGGCTGCCAGGGGCGCATCGTCGTAGCGGCGAACACCATTGAGCTGGATGTCGGCCGCGCCATCGATGCGCAGGCCGGTGGCCGCGGCAATCGCCGCGTCGTTGCTGCCCAGCCGCGGCACATCGATCTTCAGCGTGCCGCGCGGGGTGCCATCGTTCTGGCCAGGACGTCCATCGACGGTAACATCGCTGCCCGCACGCAGGTCCAGCTGCGCCGCGCTGCCCAGGCCGACGGCACCTTCGGCGCTGCCCAGCGTGATGGTGGCCCGGTTTGGACTGTCGATGATCTTGCCATGGCTGTCCACGCGCAGGCCGGTACCGTGCGCGTCCAGCGTGCCGTCCACCTGCAACTGATCGCGGGCGTACAGGCGGATGCTGCCGACCTGCTCGCCGCTGGCATCGATGCGGCCGGCCACGGTCAGGCTGCCCGCATCGACGCTGATATCGACCCGGCGCGCCTTCACTTCGTCGCCGATCCGCAGATCGCCCTCACCGATCTGGAAGCTGCGACCGCCGACGACGCCGCCGGCGGTCAATCGCTGGTTGAGGCCGGCGAAGTCCTGCAGCTGGCGTGCCCGCACCACCAGTTCGCCACCGTCGTAGGGCACCAGCGTGCCACCGGCATCGTAGCGACCAGTGGCGGCACCCTGCAGAACACCGGCCAGATCGGCTCGGCCGGCCATTGCGGTGACCGTCAGGCGTCCGCCGCGGTTGTTGCGGGCGGAAACATCGATGCGGGAGGCCGCATCGGCGCGAATGTCACCCGTGTCGCTGGACAGCAGGACATCGCCGCCCCAGCTGAACTTGTCCACGTCGTACAGCGAGACCTTGCGTCCGGCCAGATCCAACGCGGCCCGGCTGCCAAGCGTGATGCCCTGGCGTGCGTTCGCCGACAGCCGTCCGGACGCCAGCGCGATCGTGCTGTCCAGCGTGATCCGGTTGGCGTCGATGCTCAGCTCACTGCCCAGTGCATCGCCACCCGCCTTGCCGGTGCCCCCCTGCACGCGGAAGTCGCCGCCGGTGCGCACGCGCAGCCGCGCGGCGGGATCGGCCGTCAACAGCGGTGTATCGATACCCAGGCTGCCTCCGCTGTACTGCCAGCCCTTGTCGGCCAGATAGTCGCCGCGCTGCTGGAACACGTCCAGCGTGCCGTGCGCGGAGAACGACAGCTGCTCCGAAGCACTCAGGTTCAGCGCACTGAATCCGAGCACCTGCCGGTTCGCAGGTACTTCAGAACTGGGACGGCTGAATGGCGCCCGCCCCAGCTGCAGCTGGCGGGTAAAGATGTCCAGCTGCCCGGCGCCGAGCCGGTCCACCATCGGATCGGCCGGCGGCACCGACGCGTCACTGCCCGGCGCTTGACTCGCCGCCAATGAGCCGTCCCAGACCAGCGTGTCCACCAGGATGCGCGCCCGGTCAGTCGCAGCACCGTAGCCGCGGATGGCCTGCGCACCAAGCACGAGCGTCTGCAGGCCACTGCGGCCGGTGGCACTGTCGCGCGCGTCCAGGTCGACGCTGCCGAACACGTTGACAGAGTCCCGCGCGACCAGGCTCAGCGTGTCCAGCGCCGGCGCGCCGGTGGCATCATTGCCGCGCAGCAGTTGCTGCAGCACGGACTGGTTCATGGTCATGCCACTGGGCAGCGCCCCTGCCGCAGCGGCCAGGGCGATCGCTTCGGCACTGCCGAGGTTCAGCGCCGCCATGCTCAGGCCGAGCTGACGGGTGCCATAGCTGGCCGAGTCGCGCATCTGCAGCGCGCCATCGGTCGCTACCGCGATGCTGCCATCGGAAACCAGTCGGGTCTGGCCGTCGCACGCCGTCTGGCACCCCCCGATGTCGATCGCCACTGGACCGGCCTCCACCCCGGTGGTGCCGGTGATCAGGTTCAGGCGCTGGTTGGACACCGCCAGCAGGCCGCCGGAGACCTGGTAAGGCAGGGTCGCGCTGGCATTCGCGTTGGCGGATGCGAACGACAGTGTATCGAGGGTCGCACCGGCCTCGACCAGCACGCCGCTGCCACCGGAGGCCGCTGCCACCAGCACTTCCGGTGCGTTCAAGGTGACGCCGGAACGGATCGCCACGCTGCGCGCCTGGCCGGTCACCGCCACCTGCGAGGCCTCCTGGTTGAACTGCCCGCCGATCATCATCCGCGCCGGCAGGAAGGCATTGAGCGCGTCGTCGCTGAAGGTGGCACCGCGATCACGCGCCTGCGATTGCGCACCGCCGTCGACGATCTCCAGTGAACCGACCGCCGGGCTGGCCAACGTGGCTGTCAGCGTGCCGCCTCGCCCGTTGTCGGTGGCGGCGCCGAACCGCGCGGTGCCGGCGAAGCGGATGGCAGGCGTGTCTGCACGACCTGCGCCTTCGCCCAACGCAAGGGTCAACCCGAGCGCATCGATGGTCTGCCAGCCACGCGACTCGCCGCGGCGGTCGGCCACCGATTGCGCGAAGCTGTTGTAGGAGGTTTCGTTGTAGCCCGAGTGCCGGCGTACTACTGCGGCGGGGGTCAGCAGGATGTCGGTGAGCAACGGCGAGATTGCCGCGCCCAGCGCCGTGCGCTGCTGCCCGGACACACGCCAGGTGCCGGTACCGGTCGCGATGGGTTGCGCGATGCCCGAGGTGCCGGTGGCGCCCAGCTCAACCCGGAATGCACCGGGCTGCAGCGCATAGCTGGCCGGCATCAGCGTGTAGGTGCCTGCCGCCAGGCCGGGCACGCCCGCCGGCACGGTGATCTGCTGGCCCACGGCCGGTGCGGCGAATCCTTCCTCGCCGCTGGGGGCAAATGTCCCGGCGCGTCCCGGCACGATCGCATACACCGGGTTGCCCGACGCACTGAATTCATAGCGCGGATTGGCGTCGGCCAACGCCGTTCGCAGCACGTCGACAGAGCCACCGCGTCCTGACACAAAGGCGGCACCGGTCAACTCACCACCGCCGGACATGTCCAGCAGGGCCCCCGGCGCCACCTCGATCTCATTCGCCTTCAGGGTCACCCCCATCGAGGAGATGCCAGCCGGCGTCAGCGAACCCAGGCTGCGCGTACCGACCCGCCAGTCGACACCATCGACGGTGCCACCATAGGGCAGCGACAAGCCGGCGCCACTGGTCGAGGTGACGCTGCCTGGCAGCAGTTCCACCCGGCTACCGACGGTTCCGTTCTGGATAAGGCCACCCAGCTGCAGCGTGCCCATCGGCGCCTGTACGTTGCCGCCCTGCTGCACCGTGGCAGCCACCAGGCGAAGCGTACCCAGCGCCGATTCCGGCGCCGGCTTCGTGGCCGCACCGGTGCCGTGGATGCGCAGCACGGCATCCGGATCGGCCCAGTAATCAGCGGTCTGCACGGTCTGCGCCGACGCGCCGGCCACCAGCGTGCCGACCGCGCCTGTGGTGGGGTACAGGCGCGCAGCGGTCACGTCCATCGAACCAGCCGTCATCAACGCGCTGGTGTTGCCACTGCTGGCAATGCCGTTGGTCAGGCGCACGTCACTGCGGCTTTCCAGCGCCACATGCTTGAAACCCGGCAGCCAGGTGACGTCGCGGATGTCGATCAGCTCGGCCTGCACCGCCAGCGCGTGATCTTCCGGCCCGGACGAAGCGACCGCGGCGGTGCCCTGCAGGTTCTCGCCCGGCATCTGGCGCCAGCGTGCCTGCGCCAGGCGAACATAGGGCGCACTCAGTCGCAGCCCAGACGATAGCCCGGCATCCACGGCCATGCCCAGGCTCGAAGTGCCCTGGCCGTGGATGCGCAGGCTCTGGGCCAGGCGCAGGTCGACGTCGCCGACCGCGCGGATGTCACCGAACACGGACAGGTTGTCGAAACCGCCGGCCTGCAGCTGCTCGACCGACAACGCGGCGTGGCCATATTCCAATGCGGCCGGCAGTGGCTGCGCCGGTGCGCTGTGCTGGCTGAGGCTGATCGCACGCGCTCGCAGTACCTCGTCGCTGGCGCCACGTGCATGGATGCTCCCGCCAAAGGCCAGGCCAAGCGTGCCCCCGCGTGCGCCGGCACCACCGGCGGCCGCGTCCATCCCGCCGTCCAGGTACAGCGCGTTGGCCGAACGCAGCACGATCTGCCCGCCGTCGCTGTCCACGCGCACGCGGCCCTGGCCATCGATGTCCAGTTCGGCCGACGCGCCCCGCGCCTGCAGGCGCGCACCGCGTTCGACCACCACGAAGGCTTCCGGTGGTCGGTTGTCGACGAATGCGGTGGCCTCCCAGTCCAGCGCCCCGCCAATCTCGATGCGCCCACCTGCGCGCACCTGCCCGCGCAGGTGGCCGCTGGAATCGGGCAGCGACATCGCGTCTGCATCGGCATCCAGCAGCGCGCCTTCGGCGAAACGCCAGGTGCGTTCGGTGCGCTGCCCGGCGTACAGCGCGTTCTCCGGGCGCACATCGTCGATCAGGATGCGGCCGCCCTTCGCGCGCAGCGTGCCTTCAACATCGATGTTGCCTGCACCGAGCAGCGAGATCGTCTGCCCTGGATCAACCGCCACCAGTGCATCCTTGCCAACCCGAAGGTCACCGCCCACGCTGTTGCGCTCCGAACGCAGGCTTATGCTCGCACCCGCGCGCTGGCTGACGCGCCCGCTCGACGGATCGGCGCTGTACAGCGGCGCGTCCCACGCTGCCAGTGCGGACGCCCGGTCGGTCGCCATCCGCGCGTCCTGGGTCAGGCGCAGGCCTGGCAGGGCAGCGACCAGCCGCGCGCCATCGGCCACCTCCACACCGTGGTGGCCATTGATGTCGTACTGCGCGAAGCCACTGCCGAACAGGCCGGCGTCCAGTCCCAGCGATGTGCCCGCCAGGTCCGCATCGCCCACCCGCACCTGGCCACCGGTCCCCAGCGAGAAGGAACCACCGCCCTGTCCTCGACCACTGAACCGGCTTCCCTCGCCCAGTTGCACCCGGCCACTGCCGTCGGTCGTCACCGTACTGCTGTTCGCCTGCAGGCTGACGCTGCCGCCTTTGCCGATATGGGCCTTGCCGCGCAGGTCCAGCGCAGCACCGGCCTCGACGTCAACCGTTGCCTTGGCGCCCACGGCCACGTCATGACTATTGCCCAGGCTCAGGCGGCCGCCATCCGTCCAGGCACCGCTCGCGTCGCGCGGCATCGCCAGTGACGCATTGCTCCATTCACCGGAGAGATCGATCCGCGTGCCGTCGGCGATGGCGGTGCGCGCGCGGCCATCATGCAGCAGCGCCGTCGGCCGGCCCTGCACATCCAGCAGGTTGCCCGCCGACAGCTGGCCGCCGGCGATGCCGATGTCGCCTGCCAGTTCCACCTCGCTGCCGGTCAGGTTGAGCTGTCCGCCTGCCTGAAGCCGAAGGCTGCCGTCGATGCGGATGCGATCAGCGGTCGCCAGGTCGATCCGCCCCCACTGCTGGGCACTCAGCTCTGCGATATCCAGCCACACCGTGCCACGCCGCTCTTCGTTGACCGGGGCCAGCAGCGACCACGCGGCCTTCGTCCGAGCCTTGTCATCCAGGCGCACATCCGAGCCGAACACACCGCTGCGGCCCTGGCCGTCGTAGCGCCCCAGGTACAGCTGCGCATTGCGCGCGACCGCCGTCTGCGCCTGCGCATAACCCTCCAGCGCCGTATCCGGCCTGCGGTTCTGCTGCGCGCCCTGGAAGGTAGCCGTCTCAACCTTTCCGTCCAGTACCGCGGTCGGTGCGGAGATGATCAGGCGTCCTGCATCGCGGCCGACCGTGTATCCGTTATCGACACGCTGCGCCGCGAATACAATCGGATCACGGAAGGTCTCGGTGATGCCCCAGCGCTCCTGCTTTACTTCATGGCCGCTGTACAGGCCATCGAACCGCATCTCCACCGGCGCGTCATCAAGGCGGTAGACCTGGCCATCGACGCCGCGCACCCAGCTCTGCCGGATCACGCCGCTCTGCACATCCAGGCTGCCACCGGCAAGGTTGATGCGTGAGCCGCCATGCGTGATCACTTCCCTGCCGCCCAGCAGGACGGTGCCTCCCTGCGCGGCCCATTCGCCGATCGAGTGCCCCTGGTTGTCAAGGTAGCCGCCCACTTCCAGCAGGCCACCCGCCGCGTACCAGCGCTCACCCGCGTAGCCCCCGGTACCGGCCGGAACGTGAACCAGCCTGCGGCGGTCGACCCAGACCTCGCTGCTGGTCAGCTTGCCGCTGTCGCGGTTGTCCAGGGCATCGCGCAGTTCGTTGCCCTGCACCTTGACCTGGACATTGTTGCTTTCCATCGACACCTGTACGCCCACTGCGCCGGAAACATCCACGCGTGCCGCGTCGTCTACGTAGCTGCGGGCTGCCGCGTCGGCGATGATCTGGCCGCCCGTGGCAACCGTCAGCGAATCCGCACTGAAATGGATGTTGCCACCCGAGACGATCTCCACCCGCGACTGGTCCCGGCGATCATTGTGCTGGGACAGATTGTCGAAGGTCGCCGAGCGCGCGCCGGCGCGGATCGCGTCCTGCTCTGCCGACTCCTTGATGAGGCTGTTGCGCTGCGTATCCAGCACCGTGGCCTTGCCATCGTCCTCGACCAGCACCGCCGTGGTGGCTCCATCGGCAAGCGTGACGCTGCTGCCGGCATCACTGGCCGAAGCCAGAAGATGCACGGTGCCGCGCTGCGCCAGCGTGGTGCTGGCCACGGCCACACCGGCCTGCTCGACGTTGCGCCCGGCCAGGGTCACGTCACCCTCGCGGGCGCGCAGCAGACCGGTGTTGCGCACGCTGCCCGCCGTGCTGCCAGCGACGAAGCGCGGCGCGATTTCATTGCCGCGGGTGGTGGAGCTGGTATTGGTCGCCGTACCCACGCCGCGCCGGATCACGAAACTGTCACCGGCAGCGAGCTGCACCTGGCCCTTGCGCGCCTCGATATGGCCAGCATTCTCCACGCTGTGCCCGGCCAGCAGCACGTAGCCACCGCCGCGCGTCGCGCTGGTCGGCTCATGGGTCGCGATGCGGGCACCCTGCTCCACCATCACCTTGCCAAATGCATCGCTGAGCGCGCTGCTGCTGGCGTCGGGGCTGTACAGGCCGTTGTCACGGAACTGCGCATCGCTGATCCGTGCTGCAGCCGCCAGCAGATTGCGTACATTGACCTGGCTGTTGTTGCCGAACACCACCCCGTTGCGGTTGGCCACGAACACCGTGCCATTGGCCTTCAGCTGGCCCAGGATCTGGCTGGGCCGCGCCTGCGGATCATTGACGCGGTTCAGGACTGCCCAGTCAGGGTTCTGCAGGAAGTTCAGCGTGGTGTTGCCGCCGATATTGAAGGTCTCCCAGTTCAGGATCGCCTTGTCCGCGGTCTGCTCGACCGTAACCTGCACCCGCCCGTCGCTGCCCTGCGACTGGATCGCGTCGCGCGCATTGAGCCAGCCGCGGGTCAGCGGGTTCTGGTCGACGCTCAGGCCATCCTTGCCCAGGCCATCCGCAACGATGAAGCCAGCCTCGCGGCGCGCCTGCCGCGCCTGTTCCTGCAGGCGCTGCTGCAGGGCAATCGCCTGCGCCGCCGTACCGAGGTTGTCGATCGACTGCTGCAGCTTCTGCCGTGCTGCATCCTGCTGCTGGGCAGGCAACTGGAACTGGATCGGCACACCGTTGGGCATCCGGCCACTCTGTGCCGCGCTGCCCTGGGCCGCGCCCCGCTCGGCGAACCAGCCCGGGCTGAACGCCTGCTGCGCCTGGCTGGCCGGGGCCACCATGCTGCCCAGGGCGACCGCGATGGCCCACGCCATCGGATGATTGCGGCGCATCGGCGCGGCCGGATGAACAGCGGACGGGAGCGGGTGCGACATCGGAACCTCATCAACCTGGTGGGCCGCGGCTGCGGCGACGATCGGGGAGACACGCGCAACGCATGCCCTGCCACTGATAGACGGTTCACGTGACACGAAGCCGACAGCGAAACACTGCGGCGGCGGCACCGTCGCGGAAATGGCGACGCCGGCCCAGGGGCCGGCGTCGGGTCAAGCAGGATTCAATCAGTGCTGCGGATTACAGCGGACGACCGATGCCGGCGCAGGTGCTGGGATTGTTCAGGCCGGCAGTGCTGCTGGCCAGCACGAAACGGTTGCGGATCGCATCGCGCCAAGCCTTGGTCAGCGGGATGAAGCCGTGGTCGGTGATCGACTTCTCATACGCGACGGTGTAGGTCGCCGGATAGTGGCGGGCCAGGAAGCCGCGCAGGCTGGTGGCGACGCTCGAATCCTTGTAGCACTGGCCGATCACCAGGTTGGTGTAGCCGGCGATCGGATAGCCGGCCGACGGGTTGCCGAACACCGGCACCCAGTTGGCGGGGTCCTCGGCAGCGGTACCGGTCGGCGGAGCGACGGTGTCCAGGGTCGCCTGCACACTCACCTGATCCGGCGAGAAGCCCTTGACCTTGGCGACCTTGGTCGCATCGGTCACGCTCGGGATCACGTCCGGGCCAACGTAACCGATACGGCCTTCAGCAGCGTAGACAGCGTTGTACAGCGAGGTGCCACCGGTGGCCGGCGCGGCCACCAGGAACGCCGGCAGGTTGCCGTTGGCATCGCGCTTGTACAGGTCGGCGAAGGTCGACTTGATGGCGAACTTGCCACCTACCAGGTTCGAGGTGCCAGCGTTCTCAGCCGCACAGGCCGCAGTCAGGAAGCGGCTGAACATTTCGCTGGTGCCGCTGCTTTCCGGGCGGTACACCACCTGGATCGGGCCGCTGCGGTTGGCATCGATGGTCGACCAGTCGCTGATCGCACCCGAGAACACGCCGCAGATCTGCGCCACGCTCAGGTCCACCGCCGAACCGGCCTTGTTGAACGGAATGGTGACCGACGTGGCCACCGACGGCACCTGGATCAGCGCGCCGTAGCGGTTGGCGTTGGTCGGCTGGTTGAAGTTGGTGGTGTAGGTGCTCAGCTCGGTGCTGCTCAGCACCGAATCGCTGCCGGCGAAGTGCACGGTGCCGGTGGTCGAGAACAGCAGCGAGTTGTTTTCCAGGAAGGCCTTCTTGCCGGTGCCCGAACCGGTCACGGCGTAGGTGAAGTTCGCTGGCAGGATGCTGTCGGACGAACCCTTGTAGAGGTCGGCCGGCAGCGAAGCGCCGCCGCCGGTAACGGTCTGCGCGGAGGCGGCGCCAACGGTAGCGAGCAGCGCGGTGGCAACCAGCGCGGCCAGGGTCTTGTACTTGATCATGATCTTCTCCTGAAGGGTTTACTGCGAAGGGAAACGCCAAGGGAGGAACGGTCACTACACGCCTGCTGCCGCCGAGGGCCTCCCAGCCCACTCTGCGGCGACGTGTCCATGCTGGTCCGCGCCGATGACACGCCGCTTAAGAAACCTGTGGAAGATCGAAAAAAGGTGTGGAGGATTGTGTGGAGAATCGACCCATGCCACATTCCAACGACGCCGCCCGATCGACTGAATTGAATCAACTGAATTGAATCGACTGAATTGAATCGACCCGATGGGATCGACTGGGTAGAGTCGACTGTTAGTCGACTGCTTTTCGCACGCGGAAACGATCTGAATGCACTCGATCTCCGCGCTGGTCGACTAACAGTCGACTCTACCTGTGATGCGCGTTGCGCATCACTGCACCAACTGGTTCATTTCCATGATCGGCATCAGTACCGCCAGCACGATCGTCAGCACCACGCCGCCCATCACCAGGATCATGGCCGGCTCCAGCAAAGCAGTCAGTGCCATCGCGCGACGTTCGATCTCGCGCGAGATGGTCTGCGCGGCGCGATCCAGCAGCGGCGCCAGCGAACCGGTCTTCTCGCCACTTGCCACCAGATGCACCAGGATCGGCGGATACACCTTCTGTACCTTCAACGCAGCACCAAGCGCAGCACCTTCGCGCACGCGCGCGGACACATCGTCGGCACAGCGCGCCAGCAGCGCATTGCCCAGGGTCTGCCGCGCCGCCTCCAGTGCACGCAGCAGCGGCACGCCGGCATCCAGCAGGATCGCCAGCGTCGAGGCAAAGCGCGCACTGTTCACACCCAGCACGAATCGCCCGACCATCGGCACCCGCATGAGCATCGCGTCCCAGCGCAGGCGCAGCTCGGGCCTGCGCAGGGCCAACCGCCAGGCCACCACCAGCGCAGCGATGCCGAGCCCTACCCACACGCCCCAGCTGCGCACGAACGCGCTGGCGCCCAGCATCATCTGCGTGAGCATCGGTAGTGTCTGCCGCGCCTGCACGAACGCGGTCACCACCTGCGGCACCACGTAGCTGAGCAGGAAGATCACGATCGCCACCGATACCAGGCTGATCGCTGCTGGGTAGATGAAGGCGGTCAGTACCTTGGCCTGCAGCGCGTTGCGTTCTTCGATGTAGTCGGCAAGGCGCTCCATCACCCGCGCCAGGTCACCGGAGTCTTCACCTGCGCCCACCAGCGCCCGATAGATCGGCGGGAAATCGCGCGGCCGCGCGGCCAGCGCAACGGTCAGGCGCTGGCCGGCACGCACGTCGGCGCGCACGGCGGTAAGCGCCTGGGCCACGTGCGGGCGTTCGGCCTGCTCGATCACCGCACTCAATGCGCCTTCCAGCGGCAGGCTGGCCGCCAACAGGCTGGCCAGCTGGCGCGTAGCCCAGGCCAACTCGCTGGCGGACAACCGGCGAGCGCCCCAGCCACTGCCGGCACTGCGCGCCGCACTCACCTGCACAGGGGTCAGCCCGCGCCCGCGCAGCAGCTGGCGAGCACCGCGCGGGCTGTCGGCATCCAACTGGCCCTTTTCGATGCGGCCCTGCGCGTTGGCAGCCTGGTAGTCGAACAGTGCCATGCAGGCCTCAATCGTCGCCGGTGACGCGCAGGATTTCTTCCAGCGTGGTCACCCCGCTGTCGACCCAGCGCTGGCCGTCCTGCCGCAGGGTCCGCATGCCGGCCCGCCGGGCCGCCTCGCGTAGCGCAGGCTCGCCCTGCCCTTCATGGATCAGTGCGCGCACGCGGTCGTCGACCACGAACAGTTCATGGATGCCGGTTCGCCCCCGATAGCCGCTGTTGGCGCAGGCCGCGCAGCCCACCGCGCGCCATACGGTGCGACCCTCGCCGTCCACCTCGGCACGACGGCACTGCGTGCACAGCCGCCGCACCAACCGCTGCGCCAGCACGCCGCGCAGCGACGAGGCCAGCAGGAAGGGCTCCACGCCCATGTCAGCCAGGCGGGTCACCGCCGAGATCGCATCGTTGGTGTGCAGCGAGGCCAGCACGCCATGCCCGGTCAGCGACGACTGCACCGCAATCTGCGCGGTCTCCAGGTCGCGGATCTCACCGATCATGATGGTGTCCGGATCCTGGCGCAGGATCGCACGCAGCGCGGTGCCAAAGCTCATGCCGATGCGCGCGTTGACCTGGATCTGGCCGATGCCGGCGAAGTCGTACTCCACCGGGTCTTCCACAGTGAGGATGTTGCTGGTGCTGCTGTCGAGCTGGCCCAGTGCGGCGTACAGCGACGTGGTCTTGCCGCTGCCGGTCGGCCCGGTGACCAGCACGATGCCGTGCGGCTGACGGATCAACCCGGTGAACGTGGCCAGCGTGTCATCGGCCATGCCGAGGCGCTGCAGCTGCAGGCGACCGGCATCCTTTTCCAGCAGGCGCAGCACAGCACGCTCGCCATGACCGGTCGGCACCGTGGAGACACGGATATCCAGCGGCCGCCCGCCCACGCGGATGGCGATGCGCCCGTCCTGCGGCAGGCGCTTCTCGGCAATGTCCAGGTGCGCCATGATCTTGATGCGTGATACCAGCGCCGCATGCAGTGCGCGCCGTGGCTGCACCATGTCGCGCAGGGTGCCGTCCACGCGGTAGCGCACAACCGAATGGGTCTCGAACGGTTCGATATGCAGATCGCTGGCGCCATCGCGTGCGGCCTGTGCCAGCAGCGCGTTGATCATGCGGATCACCGGCGCATCGTCCTGAGCATCCAGCAGATCGGTGACCTCCGGCATGTCCTGCATCAGCCGGTCCAGATCGACTTCGCTTTCGGCGGCACCCACCACGGCAGCGGCATCGCCGCCGTCACGGTACTGCTCACCCAACCGCTGTTGCCACGTCGCAGCGTCCAGCGCCTGGAACGGCAGCGGGCCATGCCGGCGGCGCAGCTCGGCCACAGCCCACGCTGCGGTGTCGGCGGTGCCCAGCAACACGGGCTCGCCGCCAACTTCGGACAGCATCACGCCATGGCTGCGCACCCAGGCGTACGGCAGCGGCGCGGAAGCGCTCACGGCCCGATCACCAGTTCCGGCGTGTAGCCCAGCCCGCGCAGCTGCTGCAGCGCAGGGTCCAGCGTCGCCGGATCGCGCGGCAATCGCACGCGCAGGCGTTGCCCGCTCTCGCCGGGCGTCGCTTCGGCATAGGCCTGCAGGCCCAGTGCACGCACCTGCGCCACGCCCTGGCTGGCACGCGCCGGGTCCAGCCCCTGCGCGAACTGCACCAGCTGCGCATCGCCGTCACCGGACGGGTACAGCGCCGCCAGGCTGCTGTTCTGCAGCGGCTGGCCCTGGTCATCGCGTGCATTGCCCTGGCCGAGGACAGACAGGTCCTGCGGTGGCAGCTGCGGTGCCGACAGCGCCGGCAAGGCCCAGCTCTGTGCCGGCTGCGCGCCCGCCTGCGCGTTGCGCATGTAGTCGTAGCGGTCGCGGGTCAGGCGCTGGCCGGCGGCCGGGTCACGCACCACGTGCGGGCGCAGGAACACCATCAGGTTGGTCTTGGCGCGCTTGCGCGTGTCGCTGCGGAACAAGGCGCCCAGGACCGGGATCTTTCCCAGCCCCGGCACCGCATCACGGCCATGGCTGACGCTGTCTTCCAGCAGGCCACCCAGCACCATGATCTGGCCATCGTCCAGCAGCACGCTGGTATCCAGGGCGCGCTTGTTGGTGATGATGCCGGCCGTGCTGTTCGCGCTCTGCGCGTCGATGCTGCTGACTTCCTGGTAGATGTCCAGCTTCACCGTGCCGCCCTCGGAGATCTGCGGGCGCACCCGCAGCTTCAGGCCGACGTCCTCGCGCACGACGGTCTGGAACGGGTTGTTGCTGCCGCCGCCGCCGTCGGTCACGTAGCGGCCACTGACGAACGGCACGGTCTGGCCGACCATGATGCTGGCCGCTTCGTTGTCCAGCGTCATCAGGTTCGGCGTGGACAGGATGTTGGCACCGCCCTTGCTCTGCAGCGCGTTGGCCAACGCCTTCATGTTGAGGATCTGGCCGACGCCGGGCAGGTTGATGGTGCCGTCGATCACACCGATCTTCAGGCCATCCTTGGGCAGCACGTCCAGGGTGGTGCGTGCGTTGGTGTTCAACCCGCTGCCACCGGTGGTGCCGCCGAAGTGGGTGCCGCCGAAGGTGCGGCCATTGCCCAGCATCCACTGCACGCCCAGTTCGGCCGCGTCGGTCTGGTTGACCTCCACGATCAGGCTTTCCACCAGCACCTGTGCACGGCGCTGGTCGAGCTGGTCGATCACCCGGCGCAGGTTGCGGTACACCGGCTCGGGGGCGGAGATCAGCAGCGTGTTGGTGGCCACGTCCGCCTGTACCGAGATGCCGTTCTGGCTGAAGCCGGTGCTTCCTGCATCGATCGGGTCACGGCGGCTCGGATCCAGGCGCTGCGATTCCAGCGCATTGCCTCCGGGCTTGGCCTGCTGCGGCTGCGACGGCTGCGCGGGGGTGGAGCGGCTGGCGTCGCCGGGCAGTGGTGTGATGCCTTCGTTGCTGCCCATCGCCGGTGCATCGCTCTGCCCGGCCACCACGCCACGCAGCACACCCGCGAGCTGGTTGGCCTGGGCATTGCGCAGGTAGACCACATGCAGGTTGCCGGATTCATCCTGGGCACGGTCCAGCTTCTCCACCAGCTGCCTAGCCAGGCGGGTGCGCCCGGGACTGCTCGACCGCAGCAGCACGCTGTTGCTGCGCGGGTCGGCCATCACCACCACCTTCTGGGTGGGCTCGGCGCCCTGCGCATCCAGCAGCGGCGCGACCATCGCCGCGACGTCAACGGCAATGCCCTGCTGCAGCTTCACCACATCGGTGTCCATGCCGGCCGGTGTATCCACGCTGGCGATCACCCGCGCGATGCGCTCCAGGTTATCGGCATAGTCGGTGATCACCAGCGTGTTGTTGCCCGGATTGGCAGTGATCGGATTGTCCGGGCTGATCATCGGCCGCAGCACCGCCACCAGCGCGGCCGCGTTCTCGTAGCGCAGCGCGAAGGTGCGCGTGGCAACCTCGCCCCCCGCACTGCCGCTGCCAACGCGGCCACCGAGCAGCTTGGCATCGGCCTGCGGCACCACCCGGCTGACGCCGCCGTTCTCGACCACGGCGAAGCCGCGCATGCGCAGTGCGCCCAGCAGCAACTGGTAGGCCTGGGTACGACTGACCGGGCCATCGGAAACCACCGTCATCTTGCCGGTCACCCGTGGGTCGACCAGGAACTGGCGCCCGGTGAAGCGCGCCGCCATGCGCAGCACGCCACCGATATCGGTGTCGACCAGGTTCAACTGCACCGGCTCGTCACGGGCGTCCTGCGCCAGTACCGGCGCCGGTGCGTGGGCCATGCACACGATCAGGGCCAGTGCGGTACTGCAGGCAAGGCTGCGCACCGCCCTCATGGGTGGGCACCCAAGTTGAGCGCCATCACGATGTTTCCGGAAATCCGTGCCGCCGGCATGTTCGCATCCCCTGTGCGTGTCAGTTGCAGCTGCTGCAGTTCGATGGCCGGATCGGCCAGCACGGGCAGCAGCCAGTTCCATAGCGCATCCGCGGGCACCGCCTGCACCTGCAGGTGCCAGCGCCCGTCGCGCGCTTCGATATGCAGGTCGGCGGCAAGGCCGGCGGTCTTGATGCCATCGCGCAGCCCGGCCAGTGTCGGGTGCTGGCCCTGCGCCAGCTGCTGGCGCTCACGGGCGCGCAGCAGCGGTGCCAGTGCGCGGGACTGCGCCTGCAGCCGCGGCAGCTCGGCCTGCCAATACGTGCGCTGCTTCAGCAGTGGCTCCAGCCACAACGACCACAGGCCCGCCACCAGCAGCGCCACCACCATCACCCACAGCATCAGCCGGTCGCGCGGTGGCAGGCGTTGCCAGCGCTGCTGCAGGCCCACCAGCCCCTCGCCCAGCCGTAGGGTGCGGGTCGTCACTGCCCAGCTCCGCTCACTCGCAGGTGTCCACCGGCTTCGCGCGCCAGCTGCAGGCCCTGTGCCTGAACTGCTTGCTGCCAGTGCTCAAGCCGCTGCGGATCGTCGGCCAATGCCTGGGCATCGGCATCCAGCTCCATGTCCAGCTGCCCGGGTTGGTAATGCAGGCTGCGCACTTGCCCGGCCAGCTCCGGAACAGCCTGCAGCGTGCTGGCAACCTGACGCTGCAGCGCCGGCAACGGCGGCGCCGGCAGCGGCACCGCAAGTGCTCGCCTTGCCTGCAACACCGGGTCCACCACATCGGTGATCTCCGGGAAGCGCGCGCTGAACTGGCGCGCCATGTCCCGTTGCAGGGCCTCGCCCTCGATCCGCCAACGCAAGACCTGCAGCTGCAGGCCGAGTGCAGCCAGCAGCACTGCTGCCAGGGCCAGGCCGATCGCCAGTCGCGGTGCTTGCCGGCCTGCGCCGGGCAGCGGCAATGACCAGCCTGGCAAGGGGCCAGAGGTCTGCCGTTCATGCGTGACGGCGGTGGCCGGCAGGCTGTCCGGCCACGTCGGCGGCACACTATCGATCCACTGCACGGCCTGCACGCCGGCCTGTTGCAGGCGCACGGCCAGCGCCTGCATCACCGCACAGGCGTCACGTCCGCCATGCCATTGAACGAAACCCCGATCGCGCCCGCTGCGTACCAGCAGGTGCTCGCCGCTGACCTGCAGCGTGGCCTGGCCGTCCTGCCAGGGCAGCAGCAGTGGCGTCGGATACAGCGCCTGCAGCCGCAGCGCACACGAGGCCAGCATCTGCTGCACCTGCGCGATGGCCTGCTGGCCAAGCCAGGCCACCGGAACCGTGCCGTCTGCTGCCTGCGCACCGTGGGCCAGCGCCACCTCCTGCAGGTCATCCAGCAGCATCGCCTCCACCTCACCCTGCAGCGCCGACTGCAGGCGGCGCCCGGACAACGGCGGCAGCTGCAGCTCCAGCAGGATCAGGTCGTTCGGATCGAGGCAGGCATGCACCGCGGCCTGCGGATGCCGCAGGCCCAGCGCCGCCAGCGTGTCGCGACCGTGAGTCAGCGTCTCACCCTTGTGCAGTTGCGCCCAGTCCACCGCGCTGTCCGCGTGCAGGCGCTCCAGCGCCGGCAGGCGCACCCGAAGCTGCACGTTCATGCGCCGATCCTCGTCCACACCCGTTGCACACGCACCCCATCGTCGCGGTATTCGCGCCACAACAGCGCGCGAAAATCGACCGCACTGCCGTCAGCCTGCACCTGGCCGACGGCCAGGAACCATTCGCTATGGATACCCAGGGGAAGCACGGCCATCTGTTCGTTGCTCAGTTGGAGTCGGTTGGCGATGTCGCCGCGATTGAGCAGCCAATGGCCAGCATCGCGCTCACCGAGCAGCGCCTGCAGCCGTGCCGGCTCGACCGCAGGCGTCACCGCCTGCAGGACGCGCAGGTCGCTGGTGTTGGCGTTGACCAGGGTCTGCGCCGGCAACACCACGGTGCGCCGCGCCAGCGCCTGCAACGGCATCGGATCGGCGCCAGGCAAGGCCTGTTCGATCAGTGATTCGCGCGGCAGCGGCGCCTGCGCCTGCACGTCGCCATCGCGCAGGCGCGCCTGGATGTGGTCGGCGGCGGATGCGCAGGCGCCCTGGCCCAGCCCCTGCCCGGCACACAACGCGATGAACGCGCGCCGCGCCTCGGGGTCCGGCCTGCCATGCGCAAGAAGGTTGCGCAGGTTGAACATCGACTGCGCATCGACCAGCTGCAGCTGCACCAGCAACGGCGCCTGCAGCTCCAATGGACGCGCCCAGCGCCCGCTGCGCACCGTAGTCAGCTGTTCCTTTACATCCTCACGCAGCTGTTGCGCCGCACGCTCCAGCGTTGCGTCCACCGCCATGCGTACCTGTGCGCGCAGCTGATCGCCACGCAGCGCACGCAGTTGGGCCGACTGCCGGGTCAGCAGTGCCGTGGCAATCACCGCCACCAGCGCCACCACCAGCAGGGCGACGATCACCGCCATGCCACGTTGGCGGACACTCGAAACAGAACGCATCCGGGCTGACATCGGCCTGCCTCACAGCTGCCAGGAGCCGATGTCCGCGTTCCCGGCGTCGCCACCGGGCTTGCTGTCCGCACCCAGCGAGAACACATCGATGTCGCCGTGGGTGCCTGGTATCTGATACTGGTACGGTTGGCCCCACGGGTCATTGGGCAGGCGATCCAGATACGGCGTTACCGGCAATCCACCGCTGCCCTGCGGCGGCTTCACCAGCGCCTGCAGGCCCTGCTCGGCACTGGGATAGCGACCGTTGTCCAGCTTGAACAGTTTCAACGCCTGCATCAATGCAGCGATGTCCTGGCGCGCTGCCACCACGCGCGCCTGGTCGGGACGGTCCATCAACCGCGGCACGATCAATGCGGCGAGGATGCCGATGATCACCACTACCACCATGATTTCGATCAGGCTGAAACCCTGCTGCCGAGCCCTGCGACCACGAACCTGCCTTGCCATTGTTCCGCCCTCGTCATCCTGGAAGAGACCGCTGCGCCATGGTCAGCGGTGCATGTGTCAGTACGATAAACATCCGCTGGAAATCCGCTGCGCGTGTCCCAGTGCAGGCGCAATACGTGCAGCCGGGGCACATGCGGACTCGAACAGGTGCTGCGGCACGCTGGCCAGCGCATCGTCGATGCAGCTGCGCAGCAACGGGTGCGCGCAGGCCAGCAGCAGGCGCACGCACTGCATCGGCGACCATGCCGTTCCATGATCGAGGCCGATGAACATCCGATAGGCCTGGTGATAGCGCAGGTCGTCGTACACGCGCTGGGCACTGTTCAGATCGCGCACGACCACCAGCAGAGCCGCGCGCTGCAGCAGCCGCGCATCGCCTGCATCAAGCGGTAGCGGGCTCATCGCCGCCTCGGGCCAGGGCCGCAGCTGCAGATCGAGGGCTTTTCGCAGCGCCGCCAGTGGGTGCGCACTACCATCCAGCGCCGCCCAGCGCGCCGCATCCGCCCAGGCGTCGCTGGACAGCACCCAGACCCACGAGCGCCCATAGCGCTGCACGTTCAATGGTGCATGCCGTGCCTGCTCCAGTGACTGGCTCAGGTGACGATCCAGCTCCAGCATGCTGATCCTGCGACTGTCTGCCATCGGCGCCGCCCGTGCTCCACGACGCGTGGTGCGTCGTACTCTGGAGAAGACGTCAGCAAGGCAGGTGAAGCGACAGCGCGCATGCAGCTCTGTGCACTGTGTGGCGCTTCATCGACAACGTCATCGCAGCGTCATCTGCCTGCAGGCTTCGCGTTCCAGCCGCGGCGCTTCGCCTCCACAACGGCGTGCCAGTATCGCCACGTCGCTGCGCGCGGCGAACGTTGCCAGCGCATTGGACATGTCCACGTCATCGAACCATGACGCCATCGCAACGCGCAGCGCCGGCAGCTGCCAGCCGTCCATCACGCCATGGGTGCCTGCTACGAACCAATGCCAGAGGCGATGGTGAAGCACCTGGTCGTGCAGCTGTGCGAGATCCTCAATGCGATGCACGTCCATCAACAGCAGTGCGCGTGCAACCGCCGCGGGCGGCAACGCACCAGCTTCAGGCAGCGGAAGCGACTGCTGCTGCAGGCGCAGCAGCATCGCCAGCGGGTGCGACTGCGGATCAAAGTCCAGCAGCACCGCCTGTTGCTGCCACTGCGCATCGGACACCACGCACACCCAAGGTGAGCCATAGCGATGCACCATCAATGGCCGTCGCTGCGTGGTTTCCAGCAGCGCCGACAGATTGCGACGCAGATCCAGCACACCGATGGTCTCGTTGCGCATCCTTGGCCTCTCCTCGCTTGCAACAGCCCTGCGCGGCGCGCAGGGCCAGCGTCTTCATCTATCCAAGGACGGCAATGCCACCCGGAAAGCGACGCAGATCCAGCGACATCGTCAGTCGCAGCTGCTCCAGTGCCGCGTCCGGATCATCAATACGGAAGCGACCGCTGACCGGCGCGCGCGCCAACGCCGATTCTCCCAGCAGCACCTTGCCGCGGCGGTAGCGGTTGATCTCGTCCACCACCTCACGCAGCGGTGCGCGGCGGAACACCAGCATGCCCTCCGTCCAGGCACTCACTTCCGAGGCCACGGCCTCGGCCACCACGCCACTGAGGCGCTCGTCGTACTGGGTCTGCTGACCCGCCTGTAGCTGCAGCCGGCCCTGCGGATGCTCGATGCGGGCGCTGCCCTGCAGGCAGGTCACCCGTACCTGGCCGTGGGTGTTGCGCACATCCAGGCGCACCGCGCCTTCATCGGCAATCACGCAACCAGGGCCCGCGAACAGCGCCAGGCGCAGGCCAGCCCCGGTTTCGATCGCGGCCTGGCCCTGCATCAGCTCGAAGCCTTCGCCCTGCGCGTCCGACCGGCGGCGCAGGCTGCTCTGCGTATCCAGTTCGATCTTCAGCTGCGGCAAGGGCGCGATCTGCAGCCGTTCACCGGTGCCGGTGTGGAAATCGGCCGTCATCGCCGTCACCGAGGGCCACAATCCCAGCGGCGGGCGGATCGCCGCCACCACCACCAGGCTGGCCGGGGCGGCAATCGCCGCGCCCAGGAAGGCGCGCCGGCTCCAGCGCTGGGCCGGCGTCGGCGCCACCGGTTGGCGGGCGGCGGCGGGCAGCTGCTCGCCGGCCAGCCGTACCTGCTCCCATTGCCGGCGCGCACGGCCAAACGCTTCGCGATGGCGCGGGTCAGCCTCACACCAGGTACGGAACCTGCGCCCGTCGGCGGCGGTCGCCTCGCCCGAGGTCAGCCGCACCACCCACGCGTGCGCCTGACCCTCGACGGCATCCAGCGGGCGTTGCGGGCGATCGTCAGGATCCATGGGGGCTCATGCCGGACCCGCACGCTGCGGGGTTCTGCTCGGCGTCAAAGTGTAGACGGATGCCGCCGTTCAGAACCGCACCTGGCGCCCCTGCCCGCTGCGCTCGGCCAGGTAGTCCTGGGCCGCCTTCAGCTCACGCTGCACCAGCCGCAGCGACACACCGAGGTGGTCGGCCACGTCGCGCTGCTGCAGGCCATCGACGCGGATAGCCAGCAGGATGCGGCGACGGCGCTCGGGCATGCGCTGCAGCAGGCCGACCATGTCTTCCAGCGCGAAGTCCAGTTCGGCCGCCTGCGCCGGGCCGGGTGCAGGGTCGGCCATGTCCATCAGCGTATCCACCTCCTCCAGGCTCAGCAGGCGGTGGTCAGCACGTTGGCGATCGATCACGGTATTCATTGCCATGCGCAGCAGGTAGGCCGCGGGGTTCTGCACGGCATCCAGGCGGTCACGCCGCGCGCTCAGGCGCATCCACGTGTCCTGCAGCGCGTCGCCGGCCAGCTCCTCCGAGCCCAGCTTGCGCACCAGCCGGCGCTTCAGCTCATCGTAGGCACCCAGAAGGTGGTCCATCAGGTCAATTGCCCCAGCCGTACCGTTGCTCATGTTCGAATCCTTGAAGTCATGGAAGGGGCGCGCGCCGGCCACAGTCATGGTCGGTGCCGGAAGGACGGATCTGCAGCGTCACCGGCTGCGGCAGCGCAGCGGCATCGGGCGCCAGCACCAGGCCCTGCAGCGCCTGCAGCAGGCGCGCATCGCGGCGGGCGCTGCCACTGCCTGACAGCAGCTCGGGCTCGCTCACCTGGCCCGCGCCGTCGATGCGGAAGCGCAGCGTCGCGGCATAGCGGCCGGGCGCGATCTCCGGGTCGTCACAGAACGCCGCACGCAGCCGCTGCTGCAGGCCGCCGTAGCGACGCCGACGCTCGGCCTCGGGAAGTTCGGCGCCAACTCCCGATGCGGCGGCCGAGGGCGCACCCCGGCGCAGCACCACGCGCTGCTCGCCGATCACCTCGGCCTCGATACCGGAGTCCTGTAGCAGCACCTGCAACGCAGGCAGCGGCGCCAGGCTGCCGTGCAGCGCATGGCTGCTGCGGCCGGCGGCCAGGTCACCCGGGTACATCACTGACCACCCACTGATGACGCTGAAGCGCTCGACCGCCTGTTCCAGCGGCTGCGCAGGGATGTCGTAGGCATGAACAGCGTCCTGCGCGGCAGCGGCAAAGGACAGCAGCAGCCATGCGGCGATGGCCACCTTCCAAGTTCTGACCGCATGGTGTCCATTCAGCCCCCTGACGTAGAACACATGACCCTCGGCAGCGACAGCAGCTGCAATGGACGCGCGCCACCACCGGAACCCCGGCCCGCGCGCGACCCGCAAGCGGGCTCAAACCGTACCGGCGCCACATGTCATTGCGATGACCGCTGCCTACGGCCTGGCATCGAGCCAGGCTCCGTAAAGCCAGTCACGCATCAGGAATCAATGAATCGAACAGACCTGTTCATTTGCTCACAGGGTCAGAGCCCGTTGCGCAGCAACGGGATCCGACCCCGTACCGACCCAAACGTGTCGACCAAGGTCGACACCCACCAGGAGCAGCTCATGCCGTTCCGGCAGATCGTGGAAATCTGTCGAAGGCGGGGTGGGTCCGGTTGCGGGGGCGTGAGCCGCATGGATGCGGCGACCGAGCTTACATGGACGTACTTGCAGCGTCCCCCGCAACCGGACCCACCCCGCCATCCCTCAGCAGGCCCGCTGTTGCT
>NZ_JCAFUR010000030.1:0-29982 GCF_059371575.1 Stenotrophomonas sp. YJH_SMC_4 | reverse complement strand
GTGCTCGACTATGGACGGTCAAACGGGCATTTTTATGGTGGTTCATCCGGGCTCTTTGGGGTCTGGAGAGGTGTGGTAACCACCATTTTCCAAAGATGTCCCGGATGAACAACGTACAGAGAGATCACAGTTAGTCGACTGGCATTGCCAGTTGGGCCGGTCGGGATGGGCTGCGCAGGACACGCCGTAAACCCATCCCTGGGGGCTCGATGGCGCCATCCATGGCGCCAACGCTCCTGCGCAGCCCATCCCGACCGGCCCCTGATAATTCCTTGCGCGTGCCAGCCACGGAAAGGAATCAAAGGATCAAAGGCAAAAGCGGGTCGCTTCGCTCTGAGCCGAGCATGGCTCGGCTCTACACGAACAATTCGATCATTTCCACGCTATCCACGCAGGGCGTGGATCTACCGACAGATCGCAGGAAACTGTCGAAGGTGGGGTGGGTCCGGTTGCGGGGGTGTCCGCGGCACGGATGCCGCGGCCAAGCCCCCAGGGACGGGTTTACGGCGTCCCCCGCAACCGGACCCACCCCGCCATCCCTCAGGAAACCCGCTTCTGCTCTGGCTCCGGCTCGTAGCGGGTGCAGGGCGCAGCCCTGCATCAAACCCACCCCGTTACTTCTTCAGGAAGTTGTCCACCAGCAGATGCTTCACGTCGTCGAAGCGGCCGTTCAATACCGCCTTGGCTGCATACAGCGCGGTACCGGCCACCTGCTTGGCCTCGATCTGCGGCGGCATCACCAGCTCGGCGCGGCTGGTATGCACATCCAGCAGCGCCGGGCCACGCTGCGACAGGAAATCCTGCACCGCTTCTTCCAGATCCTCGCTGCGCGTCACCGTGCGGCCGTGGAAGCCGATCACTTCGGCAAGGCGGCCAAAATCCGGGTTCTTCAGGTCGGTGTAGTTGTCCAGCAGGCCTTCCACCTTCTGCTCCAGCTCGACGAAGTTCAGCGAGCCATTGTTGAACACCACCACCTTGATCGGCAGGTTCTCCTGCACGGCCGTCAGCAGGTCGCCCAGCAGCATCGCCAGGCCGCCATCGCCGGACAGCGAAATCACCTGCCGGCCGGGGAACGCCTTCTGCAGGCCCAGTGCCTGCGGCATTGCATTGGCCATCGTGCCGTGCAGCAGGCTGGTCAGCGTGCGGCGGCGACCGTTGACGCGGATATGCCGCAGCACCCAGACCATCGGCGAGCCGCCGTCAGCGGTGAACAGCGCATCGTCGCTGGCGTACTTCGACAGCAGCGCGGTCAGATGCTGCGGGTGGATCAGCTCGCCCTCGCCCGGCTGTTCTTCCTGCTCGCGCTTCTTCAGCGCCTTGTCGCGACGTTCGATACATTCGTCCAGGAAACTGCTGTCCTCGCGCGGCGGCAACATCGGCAGCAAGGCATCCAGCGTCGGTGCGATGTCACCGACCACGCCCAGGTTCACCGGGTGGCGGCGGCCGAGATGGCTGCCATCGCGGTCGACCTGGATGATCGTGGCCTTGTCCGGGTAGAACTGGCCCCAGGCGAAGTCGGCGCCGAGCAGCAGCAGCGTGTCGCACTCCATCAGCGTGTGGAAGCCGGATTCGATGCCGAAGATGCCGGTCATGCCCATGTTGTACGGGTTGTCCGGCTCGACGAAGTCCTTGGCGCGCGAGGTGTGCGCGATCGGTGCCTGCAGGCGCCGGGCCAGTTCCAGCAGCTGTGCGTGCGCACCCTGGCAACCGGCGCCGGCGTAGATGCCGATGCGCTTGCCCTGCCCCAGCAGCTCGGCGATGCGCTGCAGCTCAGCATCCGACGGGCGCAGTACCGGCTGGGTGTAATGCACCGAGAACGGCACATCGTGCTTCACTTCGGCCTGGCTGATATCGGCGGGCAGGATCACCACCGCCACGCCACGGCGGCTGATCGCGGCCTGGCAGGCCAGGGTGACCACGCGACGCGCCTGCTCGGCGCTGTGCACCTGCTCGCAGAACACCGAACAACTGGCGTACACCGCCTTGAAGTCCACTTCCTGCGGAAATTCCATGCCCAGCTCGCTGGTCACCACCTGGCTGGCGATCAGCACCATCGGCGCGCGGTTGCGGTTGCTCTCGAACACGCCATTGATGAAATGCAGGCTGCCGGGACCGCAGGAGCCGGCGCAGGCGGTCAGTTCGCCGCTCACCAGCGAATCGGCGCCTGCGGCAAAGGCTGCTACTTCCTCATGCCGCACATGCACCCATGCGATCTCGCTGCCATGCATCGCATCGGTCACATGGTTGAGCGTATCGCCCACGATGCCGTAGCAACGGCGGACACCGGCCTGCTGCAGGGCGTCCACCACGATTTCGGCCACACGCTTGCTCATCGGATACATCCTCGAACGGGGGAACATCCGAGGCTAGACCCGATGAAGTGATGCCTCCGCAAAAAAGGGACGGAGGGAATCAAGTCGTATGTGCCGCAAACGACTTAATTCCCTCCGTCCCCTTTTTCTTCAATCGTTGACGTTGATCCAGCCTTCCACCGCGCCCTGCTTCGGGTTGCGGTAGCGCAGCTTCACCCAGCCGTCCTGTTCATCCAGCAGTTCCACGCGATCACCCTGCACCAGGTAACGCTTGGTGCTGGAGGCGCCGGGTCGGTCGAACAGGAACAGGCGCGCGGTTACCACGGTGGCCTGCTGACCACGCAACGGCCCGTCCGGCGGTGCGCCCAGGCCATCGGCGATGGCACTTTCCAGCACACGGCCGGCCGGATCATACGTGCGCCAGACCGCCAACGGGCCCTGCTCGTCGGTCTGTTCCCACTGCAGCGCGGCGTTCAAGGTATCGCCCAGCATCAGCACGCTCTCAGAGCGGTACAGATGGAGCTTCGCGCCTGCAAACCGGTACTGGTCGGTGTACCACATCGGGCCACTGCGGCAGCTGCTGGTCAGGGTTCGAGTGGCAGCATCCACGCTCAACCCCATCAGGTCACCGCAACTGTCCTTGCCGTGGGTGTCGGCCTGCAGCGCGCGGAACCCCGCACTGGCCGGATCGAACCGGTACACCGTCACCGCTTCGTTGACCATGCCCACCGAGGCGCGTGCGACCAGTTCCGGGTAGCCGTCGAAATCGACATCTTCGAGCGACCATCGCGAACTGCCATCGGCATCCGCCGCGCCCTCAAGCGTCTGGCGCTTGCCCGACGGTGACAGCTGCACGGCGATGCTGCCGTCCTGCTGCGGATCGGCATGCGCCTGCACATGCGCGGCCACCTGGAAACGCAGCGTTTCGCCGTCGTCGCCACTTGCCTGCGCCGACGGTGCCAGCACGCCCGCCAGCACCAGGCCCAGCACGCATTCCCTGCAATTCATCATTGCTCCCTGCGGCACCGCGGCGGCACCTTCAACTCAGAACGATACCTCGACCGGCTGCCGCGACCACAGCACCGATTGATGCTTGGTCTGCTGCTTCCACGCCAGGCGGATCGCTTCGATGTCGGCGCGGCGCTGCGGGGTGTCCTCGTGCAGCACCACCAGCACCTTGGTGCGCAGGCGGTTGGGCGAGGCATCACCGCGGAACAGCCACTGGCCATAGGCATCGAACACGGTCAGGCCATCCGGGAAGCGCGGAGTGACTTCCTTGTCCAGGAAGGTGCGCCACTGCGCCTCGCTGATGGTATCGGCCTGCGGGCGGTTGCCGGCGCCCTGCTCCTCGCCCACGCCGAAATACAGCTCGCTGCGCACCCAGCCGTGGCCGGCGGACGGGCGTGCAGCATCGCCCTTCAGTTCGGCGGTGGTGGCCGTGGCATAGGCGCTGGGCGCCTGCGAGGACAGGCTGGCGCAGCCACTGGTGGCCAGCAGCACGGCGAAGACGAGGCCAAGGTGTTTCATCGATACAGCTCCGGGGAAGGGGGACAAGGCGAGCCGGCAGCGTACAGCGCCACCGCCCCGGCGTGCTGATGCCAGCAGGGCATCAACTCATGCCGGACCGGCAGGGGCTTGCATCGGCACCGGTCATCACGCGAAGATAATATATCGCTTCATCCGGATGGATGTAAGTGAAACCATCTCCCCCCTTCCCCGTCGTCGTTGTTGCTGGAGCCCCCATGTCCGTCCGCCTGCCCGCGTCGCCGCTCGGCCTCGCCATCGCCCTCGCGCTTTCCTCCGCCGCCGTCCCGGCCCTGGCCCAGGACGCCACCAACCTGGACACCGTTATCGTCACCGGCACCCGTGCCGCCGACCGCACCGTGCTCGAATCCACCTCGCCGGTGGATGTGCTCACCGCCGAGGACATCCGCAAGGCCGGCGTGGTCAACGGCGAGCTGGGCAGCGCGCTGCAGGCGCTGTTGCCGTCGTTCAACTTCCCGCGCCAGTCCAACTCCGGTGGCGCCGACCATGTGCGCGCCGCACAGTTGCGCGGCCTGTCGCCGGACCAGGTGCTGGTGCTGGTCAATGGCAAGCGCCGCCACCACACCGCGCTGGTCAACACCGACAGCAAGATCGGCAAGGGCACCACCCCGGTTGATTTCAATTCGATCCCGGTCAGCGCGATCAAGCGCATCGAAGTACTGCGTGATGGCGCTGGTGCGCTGTATGGCTCGGATGCGGTGGCCGGTGTGATCAACGTAATCCTCGACAACGGCGGCGACGGTGGCGAGATCGAGGCCAGCTACGGCGCCAACCACACCGACCTCAAGCCGATCGGCCGTACCCTCACCGACGGCCAGACCGGCAACATCAGCGCCAAGGTCGGCACCTCGCTGGGCGAGGACGGCGGCTTCCTGCGCGTCGGTCTGGAATACAAGCACCGCAACGGCACCAACCGCGCCGGCTTCGACCAGATTCCGCCGTGGGACCAGACCCCCGGCAACCTGGCGCTGCAGGGCAAGCGCAACTATGTGCTGGGCGATGGCAAGAGCAAGGACATCAACCTGTGGCTGAACACCGAGATCCCGGTGGGCCAGACCTCGACGTTCTACGCGTTCGGCACCTTCAACCAGCGCGATACCGAAGGCGCAAACTACTTCCGCTACCCCGATGGCGATGCCAACTGGAAGGAGGTCTATCCGAATGGGTACCGGCCGATCTCCGAGGGCGAGAACCGCGACGTGCAGGCCGTGGCCGGCGTGCGCGGGCAGTGGGGCGAATGGAGCTACGACGGCAGCCTGGACTACGGCCAGAACGACTTCACCTACCGCCTGCGTGATTCGCTCAACGCCTCGCTGGGCCCGACCAGCCCGACCCGCTTCAAGACCGCCGATTACGAATACGCGCAGACCGTGGGCAACCTCGATCTGAGCCGCGTGTTCACCCAGAGCGACAGCATCAGCCACACGCTCGGCCTGGGCGTGGAAGCACGCCACGAGCGCTACCAGACCCGTCCCGGCGACCCGGCCAGCTATGCGGCCGGCCCGTACACCGACCGCCCGACCGGTTCGCAGGCCGGTGGCGGATTGACCCCGCAGGACGCGGCCACCCTGTCTCGCGATGTCGCCAGCGCCTACGCCAGCCTGTCCAGTCAGTTCGGCGAGAAGTTCTCCACCGATCTGGCCGCGCGCTACGAGCACAACGACGACTTCGGCGGTGAACTGACCGGCAAACTCGGCCTGCGCTATGAATTCACCCCGGCGTTCGCGCTGCGCGGTGCCATCTCCAACAACTTCCGTGCGCCGTCGCTGGCACAGATCGGCTACGAATCCACCTCCACCGGCTACAACGCTGGCGGCCAGCTGGTGCAGGGCCGCCTGCTGTCGGTCAACAATCCGATCGCGCGTGGCCTGGGTGCGCAGAATCTGAAGCCGGAGAAATCGCTGAACACCTCGTTGGGCTTCACCAGCCGCATCGGCGAGCATTTCGACCTGTCACTGGACTTCTTCCAGATCGACATCGACGATCGCATCGCGCTGTCGGAGAGCATCACCGGCGATGCACTGACCGACTACGTGGCCGCCAACTACGGCGTCAGCGGCCTGCAGAGCGCCAGTTTCTTCGTCAACGCCGCCGATACCCGCACCCGCGGCGCCGAGCTGGTGAGCAACTGGCGCCAGTCGCTGGGCGACGGCCAGCTGCTGCTGACCGGCACCTATGCGTACACCAAGACCACGCTGAAGAACGTGCTGGCCACGCCGGCACAGCTGCGTGCACTGAATCCGGATTACGTGCTGTTCGGCATCGAAGAAACCAACACGCTTACCGATGCCACGCCGCGTACCCGCGGCAGCTTCTCTGCCGCGTGGAGCAACGACCACTGGTCGCTGAGCAGCCGCGTGAACCGCTACGGCAGCGCCACCCGCGTGTTCAACTTCGGTGACGGCTACATCCCGCGCCAGACCTACCAGGCCGAGTGGCAGCTGGATGCGGAGGTCGAATACCGCATCACTCCGCGCTGGAGCGTGGCCATCGGCGGCCAGAACCTGACCGACAACTACCCGGATCGATCCAACAGCGATATCCACTACTTCGGCAACCTGCCGTATGACGTGCTGTCGCCGATCGGCAGCAACGGCGCGTACTACTACGGCCGCGTCCGCTATACGTTCTGATCGCATTGGGTGGGTGCCGACCGTTGGCCCGCACGACACGGTAGTGCCGGCCGCTGGCCGGCAACTTCGTGATCCGGGTGCGGGTCTGCTTTGGGTGGGTGCGGACCGTTGGCCCGCACGACACGGTAGTGCCGGCCGCTGGCCGGCAACTTCGTGATCCGGGTGCGGATCTGCTTTGGGGGGGCGGACCGTTGGCCCGCACTGTTTGAGCTGGATGCAGGCTGACCTGCCGTGCCGACCAACGGTCGGCACCCACCGAAGCAGGGCCGTAGCCTGCCCTCGACCCCGCGTACACGCCCACGCTGGCAAGCTGGGCGTCATGGCTGAACCGCTCCCCCTGCGTCCGCCACCGCCATTGCTGGACGACGCCTGTGCGTTGTTCCTCGATGTCGATGGCACCCTGATCGAATTCGCTGCACGCCCGGATGCCGTGCAGCTGCTGCCGGATGTGCGTGAAGCCATCGGCCGCATCAGCGACCGCCTGGAAGGTGCCGTGGCACTGGTCAGTGGTCGCCCGCTTGAACAGCTGGATCAACTGTTCGCCCCCCTGCAACTACCCGCCGCCGGCCTGCACGGCCATGAGCTGCGTGGCGAAGACGGTCGTGTGCTGCGCGACGAACACGACGACGACACCGCCGAATGGCTGCACGCGCTGCACCAGCAGGCGATGCGCTTCGCCCATGGGCATCCTGGCGTGCTGGTGGAAGACAAGGGCGTCGGCCTGGCCTTGCACTGGCGCGGTGCGCCGCACGCCGCCAGCGATGTCCGCGCGTTCGCTGACCGCCACGTTCGTGGCCGCACCAGCTACCGCCTGCAGCCTGGCGACCATGTGGTCGAGTTCGTGCCTGTCGGCACCGACAAGGGCCGTGCCGTGCGCCGGATGATGCAGTACCTGCCCTTCCGCGGCCGCCTGCCGGTGTTCCTCGGTGATGACCTCACCGACGAATTCGGCTTCGATGCCGCCAACGGCCAGCATGGCTGGAGCGTGCTGGTGGGTGAACGTGAACCCAGTGCGGCCGTGTTCGCGCTGCCCGACATACGCAGCGTGCACGCCTGGCTGCGTGAGAATGCCTATTGACCCGGCCAACCCCCACGGCCGCAACCGAGATGTACCGCGTGATGACCCAACCCGATCTTGATCTGGGCGTGGTCGGCAACGGCAGCTTCGGCGCCCTGGTCGACAAACATGCCCGCGTTGTCTGGAGCTGCCTGCCCACCTTCGACGGCGACCCCACCTTCTGCGCCCTGCTCGGCCCCAACCAGCAGACCGGCGGCGACTTCGCCATCGAGCTGGAGGACTTCGCGAGCAGCGAGCAGGAATACCTCACCAACACTGCGATCCTGCGCACCGTGCTGCGTGACACGCAGGGCGGCGCATTGGAAATCCTCGATTTCGCCCCGCGCTGGCGGCAGAACGATCGCTTCTACCGTCCGGTCAGCCTGATCCGCCAGGTGCGTCCGCTGGCTGGCAGCCCGCGCATCACCGTGCGTGCGCGACCCCTGGCGGACTGGGGCGCACGCGTGCCCGAATCCACCTGGGGCAGCAACCATGTGCGCTGGATCCTGCCGGAGCACGTGCTGCGGCTGACCACCGATGTGCCGGTGCGCTTCGTGCGCGACGGCCTGCCGTTCGTGCTCAACCATCCGATCCACCTGATCCTGGGCGTGGATGAATCGCTCAATCGTTCGATCAGCGGCTACGTGCAGGAAGCCTTCCAGCGCACCCGCGACTACTGGCGCGAGTGGGTGCGCTACCTGTCCATTCCACTGGAATGGCAGGACGCGGTCATCCGCAGTGCGATCACGTTGAAGCTGTGCCAGTACGAGGACAGCGGCGCGATCATCGCGGCGATGACCACTTCCATTCCGGAAGCACCCGGCAGCGTGCGCAACTGGGACTACCGCTACTGCTGGTTGCGCGACGCGGCCTTCGTGGTGCGGGCGCTGAACCGTCTTGGCGCCACGCGCACGATGGAACAGTTCCTCGGCTACATCTTCAACCTGGCCACCACCGACGGCACGCTGCAGCCGCTGTATGGCATCGGCTTCGAGGCCAAGCTGGACGAAGATGAAGTGCCCAGCCTGTCCGGTTATCGCGGCATGGGCCCGGTGCGGCGCGGCAACCTGGCCTGGGTGCAGCGCCAGCACGATGTCTACGGCAGCGTGGTACTGGCCTCCACGCAGCTGTTCTTCGACCGGCGCCTGCAGGACCCGGGTGATGCGCACACCTTCGCCCGCCTGGAGCCCCTGGGCGAACAGGCCTTCGCCCTGCACGACGTACCCGATGCCGGCCTGTGGGAATTCCGCGGCCGCACCGAAGTGCACACCTACACCAGCGCGATGTGCTGGGCTGCCTGCGACCGCCTGTGCAAGATCGCCGTGCGCCTGAAGCGCGATGACCGCGCGCATTACTGGCGCGAGCGCGCCGACACCATCCACGCGCGCATCATGGCCGAATCCTGGAACGAGGAGCTGGGCCACTTCACCGATACCTTCGGCGGCCATCGGCTGGATGCCTCGCTGCTGCTGCTGGCCGATATCGGTTTCATCGACGCGCTGGACGCCCGCTTCATCGCCACCGTCGATGCCATCGGCCGCGACCTCAAGCATGGCAATTCGCTGTACCGCTATGTCGCGCCGGATGACTTCGGTGAGCCGGAGACCAGCTTCACCATCTGCACCTTCTGGTACATCGACGCGCTGGCCGCGATCGGGCGCATGGATGAAGCACGTGAGATGTTCGAGCTGCTGCTGAAGCAGCGCAATCACCTGGGCCTGCTGTCGGAGGATCTGGCCTTCGACAGCGGCGAGGCCTGGGGCAATTTCCCGCAGACCTATTCGCACGTCGGCCTGATCACCGCCGCAATGCGCCTGTCGCGGTCCTGGCAGGAGGCATCGTGAGTCGTCTGGTCGTGGTTTCAAACCGTGTGGCCGTGCCCGGCGAGAACCGCGCCGGCGGCCTGGCTGTCGGCCTGCTGGCTGCCCTGAAGGAACGCGGTGGCCTGTGGTTCGGCTGGAGTGGCAAGACGGTGAAGGAAGGCAGCGGCACGCTGCACCGGCAGAAAGACGGTGACATCGACTACGTCACCATGGACCTGAGCAAGCGTGAGGTCGATGGCTACTACAACGGCTTCGCCAACCGCACCTTGTGGCCGCTGCTGCACTTCCGCCTGGATCTGGTCGACTACGACCGCGGCACCCGCGAGACCTACCACAAGGTCAACGCGCTGTTCGCCGACAAGCTCGCGCCACTGCTGCGCGAGGACGACATCGTCTGGATCCACGACTACCACCTGATCCCCCTCGGTGCGCTGCTGCGCGAGCGCGGCATCGGTTGTCGCATAGGCTTCTTCCTGCATATCCCGATGCCGTCTGCCGACCTGCTGCAGGCGATGCCCGACCACCTGCGGCTGTTCTCCGCGCTGTACGCCTACGACCTGGTCGGCTTCCAGACCCAGCGCGACGCTGATCGCTTCCAGACCTACCTGCGCCTGTTCGGCGGCGGCCGCGTGCTCGACAACGGCGAGCTGGAAGCACCGGGCGGGCGCCGCTTCCGTGCCGCCGCCTTCCCGATCGGCATCGACACCGAGCTGATCGCACGCCAGGCCGGCACCGCGGCCACCAAGGCCGCCGTGAAGAACCTGCGCGCCAGCCTGCGCGATCGCCAGCTGGCGATCGGCGTGGATCGCCTGGACTATTCCAAGGGCCTGCCCGAACGCTTCCTTGGCTTCGAGCGCTATCTTGAGCGCCACCCCGACCAGCGCGGCTCGCTGACCTACCTGCAGATCGCCCCGGTCTCGCGCGGCGATGTCACCGAGTACCGGCAGCTGCGCAGCCAGCTGGAACAGATCGCCGGCCACATCAACGGTGGCCACGCCGAACCTGACTGGACGCCGCTGCGCTACGTCAACCAGAACTTCACCCATGCCACCCTCACCGGCTTCTACCGGGCGGCGGCGGTCGGCCTGGTCACGCCGTTGCGCGATGGCATGAACCTGGTGGCCAAGGAATACGTGGCGTCGCAGGACCCGGAAGATCCCGGCGTGCTGGTGTTGTCGCTGCTGGCCGGCGCTGCCGACGAACTCAAGCAGGCATTGCTGGTGAACCCGCACGATCTGGACGGCGTGGCCGACGCCATCGCCACGGCAGCAACGATGTCACTGAGCAGGCGCAAGGAACGCTGGCACGCGATGATGGATCACCTGCGCACCTACGACATCAATCACTGGCGCCGCAGCTATCTGGACGCGCTGGAAGGTTGAGGAAAAAAGGGGACGGAGGGGATCAAGGCAGTTGTGCACAGACGCCTTGATCACCTCCGTCCCCTTTTTCCTTCAATCCAGGAATCGCGCTGCCTGCTCCGGTGCGGGCAGATGACAGGCGTCGTGCCGTCCGAACCAGCGGTAGCGGTTGCGCGCCAGCGCGCGGTACGCGGCATCACGCCAGCCACGCGGCACTGTCCGCAACACGCCGATCAGGCGCCAGGCGCTGCCCAGCCCCGTCAGCACGCGCAGGATCGCATCGGTATCGGTCCAGGCGCCCTGCGCGTCCAGCAGCAGGAACGACATCGGGTCCTGCGGGTCCAGCCCGTGCGCGCGCAACATCGCGCTGCCCTGCTGCCCCTGCATCGCCGCAAAGCGGTAGCGCCCCGCGCGGTCGAAACGCAGCAGGAAGCGCACCCAGCGGTTGCACAGCGCGCATACGCCATCGAATACGATCACCGCGCTGCCCGCCTCGGCGGCGGCCTCACTGCGGTTCGAGCCAACCTTCATAGCGGATCAGGGCTCCCGCCCAGGGCAGCGTCACATCGACCAGGAAAGTGTAACGCTCGCCCTGCCAGGCTTCGCGGCAACGTACGCCACCAAACCAGCGCCTCGGCAACGGCAGCAGCCCGAACGCCCAGACCCGGCGCACCGACCAGTCGATGCCACCCTCGCGGGCCTGCAGATCAAACTCGAAGCGCACCGCGCCCAACTGCTCGCGCAGGCAGCCCTCGTGCGCCCACAGCCGCGACACCATCGGCCAGCGGCCAAACTGCCGCGCCCACTGCTCGCCCTGCCCATGTGCGCTGAACGCCACTTCGGTGGGCAGCGCGTCACCGTCCTTCGGCAGCCGCGCCAACGCGGCCAGCAGCGGCACCAGCCAGTGCCGCCCCCTCACGATGCGCGCCTGCCCCACGTAGCGGCAGGGCAACGGCGCGGCATGCAGCGCCTGCACCGGCGCGGCCAGGGTGGCGAAGGCCGGCCCCAGCACGCGCGCGAACAGCGGCAAGGTCAGGGCGCGATCCAGGCCAGCGTCGCCATGCGCCCGGTGCGACGGTCGCGCCGGTGCGAATACAGGTCCGGATCGGCCATGGTCGACACCGTGCCGCCATGGACCTGCGCCGGGTCCATGCCCGCCGCCTGCAACCGCTGCCGCGCCAGCGCGAACAGGTCCACCTTCCAATGGCCTGCGCGGGTGGCCACGAACGCCGCCTCGGCGGCCGGATCATGGCCGACGAAGGCGTGGTAGACCTCCTCGCCGATCTCGTAGTCGGCCGGTCCGGCGGCCGGGCCCAGCCAGGCCCGCAGCTGCGCCGGCGGCGTCTGCATGGCGGCCACGGTGGCCTCCAGCATGCCGTCGGCCAGGCCACGCCAGCCTGCGTGGGCCGCGCCCACCTCGCTGCCATCGGCGGCGGCAAACACCACCGGCAGGCAGTCGGCAGTCAGGATCGCCAGCACCACGCCCGGCACCGAAGTCACTGCGGCATCGGCCACCGGCTCGCTTGCGCCGGGCACCGGCGGCGCGGTGAAGCGCAGCACGGTGCTGCTGTGCACCTGGCGCAGCCAGTGCGGTGTCGAGGGCAGCCCCAGCCCCTGCTGCAGCAGCTGGCGGTTGTGCTCTACGTTGGCTGGGGTATCACCGTCGGCCGCGTGCCGGTTGCCCAGGTTGAACTGCGCGAACGGCGCCGGCGAAATGCCCGCACCGTGCCGACGCGTGGTCAGCGCATTGACGCCCGGCGGCGCCGGCCAGTCCGCCTGCAGCACGGGCAGCGCGGCGGCCATCACCAACGGTCCCGCTCGCGCGCGGCGAAGGCCTCGCTGTCTTCGCGCAGCACCTTCATCAGGTGCAGCATGTCCTCCGGCACCGGCGCGGTGTTGCGCACCAGCTCACCGGTGATCGGGTGCGTGAACTCCAGGGTTTCGGCGTGCAGGGCCTGGCGCTTGAAGCCACGCAGCGCGGCCACCAGCTCATCGCTGGCCCCCTTGGGCAGCTTCAGCGCACCGCCGTACAGCGGGTCACCGATGATCGGATGGCGCACATGCGCCATGTGCACGCGGATCTGGTGGGTACGGCCGGTTTCCAGGCGGCACTCCAGCGCGGTGTGCGCACGGAAGCGCTCGCGCAGGCGGTAGTGGGTGATCGCTTCCTTGCCGTCCTCGCGCACCGCCATCTTCAGGCGGTCGCGCGGGTGGCGGTCGATCGGGGCATCGGCGGTACCGCCGGCCACCAGCGCACCCATCACGATGGCCAGGTACTGGCGGTGCACGTCGCGTGCGGCCAGCTGCTCGACCAGCGCGGTCTGCGCTTCCAGGGTCTTGGCCACCACCATCACGCCACTGGTGTCCTTGTCCAGGCGGTGCACGATGCCCGCGCGCGGCAGCACCGCCACCGACGGGTCGCGGAACAGCAGGGCGTTGACCAGGGTGCCGCTGTGGTTGCCCGCGCCCGGGTGCACCACCAGGCCGACCGGCTTGTTGATCACCAGCAGGTGCTCGTCCTCGAACAGCACGTCCAGCGGGATGTCCTCCGGCTGGGCGTCGGTCTGGGTTTCCAGCACCACGTTGAGGGTCACCACCTCGCCACCGCGCAGCGGATCGCGCGGGCGCACCTGGGCGCCGTCCAGCAGGACCTCCCCGGCCTTGATCCACTCGGTCAGGCGCGAACGCGAGTATTCGGGGAACAGTTCGGCCACCACGGCGTCGAAACGGCGGCCGGCAGCGGTGTCGGGGACGATGGCCTGGCGGGCCGATTCAGAGGGTTGTTCAGACATGGCAGGGGGCATTCTTTGAAATTTTGGGGTCCCGGCGGCCGGTTTCAGTCGCTGGACAGGACACTAGGCTATCATCGACCCTTCGTATTCCAGCCGCGTCCCGCCTTGACCTCATGATCCGACGCTCCTCCATGCTCTCCGCGCCCGTCCGCCTCACCGCCCTGCTGCTGGTGCTGGTCATCGCCGCCACCGGCTGCCACCGTGGCGCCAAGAAGGGCGATCGCCCCGATGAAGGGACGCCGGTCGAACAGTTGTACGAGAAGAGCCACAAGCTGATGCAGGGTGGCAACTGGAGCGGGGCTGAAACCAGCTTCCGCCGCCTCGTGGCCCAGTATCCGTACGGCCCGTATACCGAACAGGCGATGATCGAAACCGCCTACGCGCAGTACAAGGCCGGCAAGCACGACGATGCGGTGTCCAGCATCGACCGCTTCATCCGTACCTACCCGACCCATCGCAACATCGCGTACCTGTACTACCTGCGCGGCCTGGCCAACTCCAACCGCAGTACGGTTTTCCTGCGTCGCGTATGGTCACTGGATGCCAGCCGCCGCGACCTGTCCACGCCGCACCAGGCGTATTCGGACTTCAACATCGTGGTGGACCGTTACCCGAACAGCCGCTACGCCGCCGATGCGCGCCAGCGCATGCTGGAGCTGCGTGACGTGTTCGCCCAGCATGAGCTGGACAACGCCCTGTACTACATGCGCCGCGGCGCCTGGGTCTCGGCCGCCGGCCGCGCCAACTACCTGCTGGAAACCTATCCGCAGAGCGCGTTCCAGTACGATGCCGTCGCCGTCCTGGCCGATTCCTACACCCACCTGGGCAACAAGACCCTGGCCGACGACGCCCGCCGCGTCCTGCAGCTGAACCAGCCGGACCACCCGTGGCTGGAAGGCAAGTGGCCGAAGTACCCGTGGATGATCCGCAAGCTGAACCCGTTCGCTGGCGAAAAGTCCGCCAGCACCGGCCAGCGCAACGCGCGACTGGAAAAGAAGTAAAAGAAGGCCCCGAAAGGGGCCTTTTCTTTGTCGGCAGATCCACGCCATGCGTGGAGGGTTCGTGCGCCCATGGACCACGACACTAGGAATTCTACGAATCCCCGGCGGATGCGACGCCGGTCCCAATCGGCGTAGGCGAGGCCATCCACACTGCGGCGCAACGGCCATCCCGGCCGTGAAGGAGCGCCCCATGACCCCACCGCCCCGCCGTTTCCACCCGCTTGCCTGCCTCCTCGCCACTGCCCTGCTGGCGCTGTCCTCGGGCCCCGTGGCGGCTGCCTCACCCGCACCGGGCGATCTGCTGTCTGCTGCCCCCTATCGCGCGTCATGGGTGCCGTCCAAGGCCGCGCAGGCCTACAAGCTGCACTACCGCACCCCGGATCATCGCGGCCAGCTGGCCGAAGGCACCGGCCTGCTGTACCTGCCCGCCGGCGCGGCGCCTGCAGGCGGCTGGCCGGTGGTGTCCTGGGCACATGGCACTCAGGGCATCGCGGATCGCTGTGCGCCCTCGGTGTCCGGCCCCTACCAACCCGAACGCGACGGCCGCTTCCTCGATCAGTTCCTGGCACAGGGCTATGCGGTGGTTGCTGCGGACTACCAGGGCCTCGGCAGTCCAGGTGACCATGCCTATCTGCATGTGCGCACTGCCGCGCGCAATGCCATCGACCTCGTCAAAGCCAGCCGCCAGTATCTGGGCACCGCAACGCTGTCGCCGCGCTGGGTCTCGGTCGGCCATTCGCAGGGTGGTGCCGCCGCGCTCACTGCCGGGCATCTGGCGCCCGCCTATGCTGGCCCGTCGCTGCACTACCGCGGCAGCTTCACCACCGGCACGCCCACCGCCGTCGAGCTGACCGCACTGGTGATGAAGCCGGACAACCGCACCGCCAATCCTGGCGCGCTCAACGCGTATCACGCGTATCTGCTCGACGGTCTGCTGCAGGTTGCGCCGCAGATCGACCGCGTCCTCAGCGACACCGGCCGCGCTCGCGTGGCAGTGGCACGCGAGCAGTGCCTGGGCGAACTGGCCACCACGCTGGACGGCGCGGATACCGGCAGCATGTTCACCGCACCGCTGACCAGCGTGCCAGGCATCTGGGCCGTGTTGTACGACTATCTCGGCGTACCGCGCCGCGGTTTCAGCCAACCGCTGATGCTGGGCCACGGCAGCGAGGACCGCGACGTGCCCTATCTGACCACCCTGCTGTATGCCGCAGGCCTGGCGCTGCGCGGCGAGCCGGTCGCGTTCCGGCGCTACCCGGTCGACCATCGCGGCACGCTGGACGCTGCGGCGGCGGATGGCCTGGCATTCGTACGAGCCCGGCTGGGGGACGGCCACTTCAACGACGCTGCGGAAACCGCCGGCCTCGAACAGCTGCTCGACGACGCCCGGTAGATCCACGCCATGCGTGGATGCGCGGGATACGGGTTGCCGGCCAGCGGCCGGCACTACCAAAGGCAGTAGATCCGCGCCATGCGTGGATGCGCGGCATACGGCGTTGCCGGCCAGCGGCCGGCACTACCTGCCAACGGCTACCTCAACCCTTGTAGCCGTTGCTGATCGGGTAGCGACGCTCGCGACCGAAAGCGCGGCGCGACACCTTCGGGCCTGGCGCGGCCTGGTGCCGCTTCCACTCGCTGATGCGCACCAGGCGCAGCACGCGGTCGACCACGGCCGCGTCATAACCGGCGGCAACGATCTCCGTGCGCGACTGCTCCTGGTCGATGTAGCGGTACAGGATGCCGTCCAGCACGTCATAGGCCGGCAGCGAGTCCTGGTCCAGCTGGTTCTCGCGCAGTTCGGCCGACGGCGGCCGGCTGATCACCGCCGGCGGGATCACCGGCGCGCCGCCCACGGTATTGCGCCACTTGGACAGGCCGAACACCTCGGTCTTGTACAGGTCCTTCAACGGCGCGTAGCCACCGCACATGTCGCCATAGATGGTGGCATACCCGACGGCGTACTCGCTCTTGTTGCCGGTGGTCAGCAGCAGGCCACCGAACTTGTTGGCCAGCGCCATCAGGATCACGCCACGGCTGCGCGACTGCAGGTTCTCTTCGGTCACGTCCGGCGCAGTGCCTTCGAACATCGGCGCCAGCGATTCCATCAGGCCCTTGAACGCCGGCTCGATCGAGACCGCTTCCAGCTTCACGCCCAGTGCCTGGCACTGCTCGGCGGCCAGGTCGTTGGACATGCCGGCGGTATAGCGCGACGGCAGGCGCACAGCGGTGACGTTCTCGGCGCCGAGCGCGTCGACCGCCAGCGCCAGTACCAGCGCCGAATCGATGCCACCGGACAGGCCCAGCCAGACCTTCTTGAAACCGTTCTTGCGGCAGTAATCCTGGATGCCACGGGTCACCGCGCGCCAGGCCAGCGCGTCCATGCTCTCGTCGCCGTCGTCCATCCACACGTGCGGCATGAAGCGGCGTGTTTGGCCGTCGTACTCCACCACCAGCCACTGGTCGACGAAGGCGGCGGCGGCGGGGTGCACCGTGCCGTCACCGTCGGCCACCACCGAGGCGCCATCAAACACCAGCGCATCCTGGCCACCGACCACATTGAGATAGGCAATCGCTGCCCCGCTCTCGCGGGTGCGTGCGGCCAGCACCGCATCGCGCTGGGCGTGCTTGCCGCGCTCGTACGGCGAGGCATTGGGTACCACCACCAGCTGCGCGCCGGCGCGCACGGTGTCGGCCAGCGGCTCGGCGAACCACAGGTCCTCACAGATCAGCAGGCCCACCGGAATGCCGTTGACCTCGAAGACGCAGCTGCCGCCGTCCGGATCAACATCGAAGTAGCGGCGTTCGTCGAACACGGCGTAATTGGGCAGCTCACGCTTGCGGTAGGTCTGCTCGACCAGGCCATCGCGCAGCACGCTGGCGGCGTTGTAGACCACCGCGCCAGCCGCCTGCGGCCAGCCGACCACCGCGGTGATGCCGCGGCAGGCACCGGCGATGCGCATCATTGCCTGCTCGCACTCGTACAGGAAGCCCGGGCGCAGCAGCAGGTCTTCCGGCGGATAACCGCTCACCGCCAGCTCGGGGAACATCACCAGCTCGGCGCCGTACTCGTCGCGCGCCTGGCCGATCATCTCGATGATGCGCTCGGTGTTGCCGGCGACGTCGCCGACCGGGAAGTCGAACTGCGCCATCGCGATGCGGATCGAAGCCATGGGAATCCAGCCTGTGGTTGCAATGCCGCCATTGTAGCGCTGCGCCATGCGCGCGCCGGGCGCGCTCGCTGCGTGGACAGCCCCGGCTCAGTAGATCCACGCCATGCGTGGATGAGCTTGCCGGGATGGCCAGGGCGCCAGACGCAGAAAGGCCGCCCGGAGGCGGCCTTTCTGTTTTGCAGCAGCCGGTGGGAAGAGCAGTCGACTAACAGTCGACTCTACAATCCCCCGCCCAGCGGTCTTACTTGACCAGCTTGGCGATGGCAGCGCCCAGGTCGCCCGGCGAGCGGACGGTGACAACACCGGCCGCTTCCATGGCGGCGAACTTGCCTTCGGCAGTGCCCTTGCCGCCCGAGGCGATCGCACCGGCGTGGCCCATGCGCTTGCCGGCCGGAGCCGACGCACCGGCGATGAAACCGACGACCGGCTTCTTCACGTGGTTCTTGATGTACTCGGCGCCGGCTTCTTCGGCGTCGCCGCCGATTTCGCCAACCATGATGATGCCTTCGGTCTGCGGGTCTTCGTTGAACAGCTTCAGGCAGTCGACGAAGTTCAGGCCGTTGATCGGGTCACCGCCGATGCCGATGCAGGTGGACTGGCCCAGGCCGACTTCGGTGGTCTGCTTGACCGCTTCATAGGTCAGGGTGCCCGAACGCGACACGATGCCGATCTTGCCCGGCTGGTGGATGTGGCCCGGCATGATGCCGATCTTGCACTCACCCGGGGTGATGACGCCCGGGCAGTTCGGCCCGATCAGCACGGTGTCCGGATGCGAACGGGTCAGCACGTTCTTGACGCGCAGCATGTCCAGCACCGGGATGCCTTCGGTGATGCAGACGATGACCTTGATGCCGGCAGCAGCGGCTTCCAGGATCGCGTCAGCCGCGTACGGCGGCGGCACGTAGATGACCGAGGCGTTGGCGCCGGTGCTCTGCACGGCGTCGGCAACGGTGTTGAAGACCGGCAGGTCGATATGGGTGGTGCCACCCTTGCCCGGGGTCACGCCGCCGACAACCTGGGTGCCGTACTCGATCATCTGAGTGGCGTGGAAGGTGCCCTGCTGGCCGGTGAAGCCCTGCACGATCACCTTGGTGTTCTTGTTGATCAAAACAGACATTGGAATTCCTTGGTGTCGGTATCAGGCGGCGTTCTTGACAGCTTCAACGATCTTCTTGGCGCCATCGTTGATGTTGTCAGCCGGGATGATGGCCATGCCGCTGTCACGCAGCAGCTGCTTGCCTTCTTCCACGTTGGTGCCTTCCAGGCGCACCACGACCGGAACCTTGACGCCCACTTCCTTCACGGCGGCGATGATGCCTTCGGCAATCATGTCGCAGCGGACGATGCCGCCGAAGATGTTGACGAAGATGCCTTCGACCTTGTCCGAGGACAGGATCAGCTTGAAGGCTTCGATGACGCGCTGCTTGTTGGCACCGCCGCCCACGTCCAGGAAGTTCGCCGGCTCGCCGCCGTTGAGCTTGATGACGTCCATGGTGGCCATGGCCAGGCCGGCGCCGTTCACCATGCAGCCGATGTTGCCGTCCATGGTGACGTAGTTGATGTCCAGTTCCGAAGCGATCACTTCGGTCGGATCTTCCTGGGTCTTGTCGCGCATGGCGACCAGGGCCTTCTGGCGGAACGCGGCGTTGTCGTCGCTGTCGAACTTGCCGTCCAGCGCGTACAGGTTGCCGTCGTCCAGGATGGCCAGCGGGTTGATTTCAACCAGGGCCAGGTCCTTTTCGTTGAACAGGCGGTACAGGTTCACCATGATGCTGGCGAACTGGCCGGCCTGCTTGGCGGTCAGGCCCAGCTTGAAGCCGAAATCGCGGCCGTGGTAACCCTGCACGCCTTCGACGAAGTCGACGTTCAGCGAGTGGATCAGCTCCGGGGTTTCAGCAGCGACCTGCTCGATCTCCACGCCGCCTTCCGAAGAGGCGATGTAGGTGATGGTCTTGGTGCCACGGTCGACCAGCACCGACAGGTACAGTTCCTTGACGATCTCGCCGGCGGTGGTCACCAGCACCAGGTTGACCGGCAGTTCAACGCCAGCGGTCTGGTAGGTGGCCATCTTGGTGCCGAGCATCTTGGCCGCAGCGGCCTTCACGTCGTCGGTGGTCTTGCAGAACTTGACGCCGCCAGCCTTGCCGCGGCCGCCAGCGTGGATCTGCGCCTTGACCATCCAGGGGCCCTGGCCCAGGGAGTTGGCAGCGGCAACCGCTTCGTCCGGGGTCGCAGCGACCTTGCCGGCCGGGACCGGGATGCCGTACTCGGCAAGCAGTTGTTTTGACTGGTATTCGTGGAAATTCATGCGTCACCGTGGGAATAGGAACGACCGCACGCAATTCCTCAGGGCCCCGGCGGGGCGCCGGCATGGACCGCGGCGGGCCCACTATTGTGGCCGAGCCGGCGCCGGGGCGCAAAGAAGTCTGTACAAAACGCCAGACGCGGGCAGATTTCCACCGTCATTCAGGCAGTTGCACCCGGGCCGGGGCTGGCCACCGGTGTCCGCAACGGGCCAAATGCGCGATCCGGACCACTTCGGCGGCGCCCGGCCGGGGGCCCTATACTGCCCTTCGCAAACGCGACGTGCCGGCCCGACTTCAGGGGACGCCGGACAGGCCCGCCGCAGAATCCAGACCCAGGCAGCCAGAAGGGGAGTTCCGGCGTGTCACCCAGTGCTTCATTGATTGACCGCATCGAATCGATTCCGCGGCGTGAACTGTATTTCTTCGCGCTGTACCGGGTGCTGATCGCTACGGTCATTGCCGCCCTGCTCTACAGCCCGTTGTCGGCCATGGTCGGCGAAGCCCACCACCCGCGGCTGGCCGATGTCGTTGCGGTCATCTACCTGGCCCTGGCGCTGCTGGCCCTGGTGGTCGGCCGCAACGAACGCTGGCTACGCCCGATCGTGGTCAGTGGCGTGCTGGTGGATATCGTGGCCGCCACCCTGCTGTCGCACGCCCTGCCCGGCGCCAGCGCCGGTATCTCGATGTCGCTGCTGTTCAACATCGCCGCCGCCGCCACTCTGCTGCCGCTCAGCCTGGGGCTGGGCCTGGCGCTGGCCGCCAGCCTGGCCACCGGCGTCGAGTACACCTGGAAGCTGCTGGAAGGCGGCGACCCCACCCGCACCCTCGCCGAACTGGCGATGTTCGCCACCAGCTACCTGGCACTGGCCTTCATCAGCTACCAGGTGGGCAACCGCGCCCGCCGCAACCAGCAGCTGGCCAACCAGCGCGGCGATGAAGTCGCCAACCTGTTCCAGATCAACGAACTGATCATCCGCCGCATGCGCACCGGCGTGCTGGTGGTGGACGCCGACAACCGCATCACCCTGGCCAACGAAGCCGCCTCGATGCTGCTGGGCGACAACGACGGCAACGGCGAAAGCGGGCGCCTGGACCTGGCCAGTGCCGCACCGGAACTGGCGCGCCGGCTGCAGCGCTGGCGCAATGGCTGGGCACAGGACGAACTGCCGCTGCAGCTCAACCCCGACCAGCCGGAAGTGCAGCCGCGCTTTGCCCGCCTGCTGGCCGGCAGCGACCTTGCGCTGGTGTTCCTGGACGATTCCAGCGTGGTCTCGCGCCGCGCCGAATCGCTCACTCTGTCGGCGATGGGCCGCTTCTCGGCCAGCCTGGCCCACGAGATCCGCAATCCGCTGGCGGCGATCAACTATGCCGTGCAGCTGCTCGAGGAAGGCACCGGCTTCAACGAAAGCGACCGCCGCCTGCTGCAGATCATCCGCCAGCAGTGCCAGCGCACCAACGGCATCGTCGAGAGCGTGCTGGGCCTGGCACGGCGCGAACGCGCCACGCCCGAGAACGTGGACCTGGTCGCCTTCGTGCGCCGCTTCGTGCTGGAGTACAAGCAGGGCCAGACCCTGGAGACCGACAGCATCGAACCGATCATCAGCGACACATCGGTGATGGCCCAGGTCGACGCCAAGCATCTCTACCAGGTGCTGACCGTGCTGGTGCACAACGCACTGAAGTACGGCCGCATCGGCCAGCAGCCTGCACGGGTGCGGTTGCGCGTGGCCCAGCACGAACGCAGCGCGGTGATCGACGTGATGGACCGTGGCCCGGGTATCCCGGAGAGCGTGGCCGCGCAGCTGTTCCGGCCCTTCTTCACCACGTCCGAGCATGGCACGGGACTGGGCCTGTACATCGCGCGCGAGCTGTGCAGGGCCAACCAGGCCCGCCTGGACTACATCGCGGTGCCGGCCGGTGGCTCCTGCTTCCGCCTGGTGCTGCCCGGTCCACATACGCTGCTGCCGAGCTGATCCCCATTCTGTGCGTCAAACATTTGTCGCTTCCAGCCCCCTCGTTTATCTTTCACGCCCATGAATGAAACCCGCAGCGCCCTCGTCGTCGACGACGAACGCGACATCCGCGAACTGCTGGTGCTGACCCTCGGCCGCATGGGGCTGCGCATCAGTACCGCCGCCAACCTGGCCGAGGCACGTGAGCTGCTGGCCAGCAATCCGTACGACCTGTGCATCACCGACATGCGCCTGCCCGATGGCAACGGCATCGAGCTGGTCAGCGAGATTGCCCAGCACTACCCGCGCACGCCGGTGGCGATGATCACCGCATTCGGCAGCATGGATCTCGCCGTGGAGGCGCTGAAGGCCGGTGCGTTCGATTTCGTCAGCAAGCCGGTGGACATCTCGGTGCTGCGCGGACTGGTCAAGCACGCGCTGGAACTCAACAACGCCGAGCGCCCCGCACCGGGCCCCAACGCCGAACAGGGCGGACGCCTGCTGGGCCACTCGCAGGCCATGGATGTGCTGCGCACCACCATCGGCAAGGTCGCGCGCAGCCAGGCGCCGGTCTACATCCTCGGCGAGTCGGGCGTCGGCAAGGAGCTGGTTGCACGCACCATCCATGCCCAGGGCGCGCGCGCGGCCGGCCCGTTCGTGCCGGTCAACTGCGGCGCCATTCCCGGCGAGCTGATGGAGAGCGAATTCTTCGGCCACCGCAAGGGCAGTTTCAGCGGCGCACACGCTGACAAGCCTGGCCTGTTCCAGGCTGCGCACGGCGGCACCCTGTTCCTGGACGAAGTGGCTGAACTGCCGCTGCAGATGCAGGTGAAGCTGCTGCGCGCGATCCAGGAAAAGTCGGTGCGCGCGGTGGGCGCGGCCACCGAGGAGCCGGTGGATGTCCGCATCCTCTCGGCCACCCATAAGGACCTGGCCGAGCTGGTCGAGGACGGGCGCTTCCGCCACGACCTGTACTACCGCATCAACGTGATCGAACTGAAGGTGCCGCCACTGCGCGAACGCCGCCAGGACCTGCCCGAACTGGCCGCCGCCGTGCTGGCCCGCCTGGCCCGCAGCCACGGCCGCGCCACCCCGCTGCTGGCGCCCTCGGCGCTGGAAGCCCTGGCGCAGTACGCGTTCCCGGGCAATGTGCGCGAGCTGGAGAACATCCTGGAACGTGCGCTGGCCCTGGCCGAGGAAGACTGCATCGGCGCCGATGACCTGCGCCTGCCACAGCACGCGCCGCGTGCTCCCGGCAGTGCGGCGCCCGCCGAAGCGGTGGCCGACCTGCAGCCGGGCAGCGCTGCCCTGCCCTCCTACATCGAGCAGCTCGAGCGCAGCGCCATCCAGCGTGCGCTGGAAGAGAACCGCTGGAACAAGACCCGTACCGCCGCGCAGCTGGGCATTACCTTCCGTGCGCTGCGCTACAAGCTGAAGAAGCTGGGGATGGAGTAAACCCGGGGGCCGGATCCCTTTCCAAAGGAAAGGGCTCTGACCCGGCGCGTACGACCGAACTGGTAGTGCCGGCCGCTGGCCGGCAACCCCATGCATCGCGTCATCCACGCATGGCGTGGATCTACCTCAATCCTTGGTGACGCGGTTGATCTCGGCCAAGCTGGTAATGCCCGCCGCCGCCTTCTTCAATGCCGACTGGCGCAGGTCATTCACCCCGATCTGCTGCGCCGCCTCGGCAATCTGCAGCGCATTGCCACCGGCCAGCACGATGGTGGCGATCTCATCGGTCATCGGCATGACCTGGTAGACGCCGGTCCGGCCCTTGTAGCCCTCGGTGCATTCGTCGCAGCCCACGGCCTCGTACAGCTCGATGCCCGCATCCAGCTGCGCCTGGGTGAAGCCTTCGGCGAGCAGCGCATGTTCGGGCAGGCTGGACGGTCGCTTGCAGTTGCCGCACAGGCGACGCGCCAGGCGCTGGGCGATCACCAGCGTCACCGAGCTGGTGATGTTGTAGGGCGCGATACCCATGTTCATCAGGCGCGCGATGGTCTGCGGCGCATCGTTGGTATGCAGCGTGGACAGCACCATGTGGCCGGTCTGCGCGGCCTTGATCGCGATCTCCGCTGTTTCCAGGTCGCGGATTTCGCCGACCATGATGATGTCCGGGTCCTGTCGCAGGAACGAGCGCAGCGCCGCGGCGAAGGTCATGCCGCGCTTGTTGTTCTGCTGTACCTGGTTGACGCCCGGCAGGCGGATTTCCACCGGGTCTTCGGCGGTGGAGATGTTGCGCGTCTCGTCGTTGAGGATGCCCAGCGCGGTATACAGCGACACCGTCTTGCCCGAACCGGTCGGGCCGGTCACCAGCACCATGCCGTACGGCTTGTGGATGGCATCCAGGAACAGCTTCTGCTGGTCCGGCTCGTAACCCAGCTTGTCGATGCCCAGCTTGGCCGCGCTGCCATCGAGGATACGCAGCACCACCTTCTCGCCGAACAGGGTCGGCAGCGTGCTGACGCGGAAGTCGATCTGCTTGGTCTTGGACAGATTGAGCTTGATGCGGCCGTCCTGCGGGACGCGCTTCTCGGCGATGTCCAGCTGTGCCATCACCTTCAGGCGGGCGGCGATGCGCTGGTTCAACTTCACCGGTGCGCGCGCGACCATCTTCAGCAGGCCATCGATGCGCAGGCGCACGCGGTAATCATCTTCGTAGGGCTCGAAGTGGATGTCCGAGGCACCCTTGCGGATCGCATCGACCAGCACCTTGTTGACGAACTTCACCACCGGGGTGTCGTCACCCTTGGCGTCGATGCCGGAATCGCCGCCGGTGGCGCCGAGATCCTCGTCGCCGGCCGCCACGTCCAGGTTGCCCATGCCATCGTCATCGCCCCCCAGGGCGTCGCCGAGGGTGTCATGGCTGGCGTGCCACTGTTCCAGCGTGCGGCGGATCTGGTCCTCGTCAACCAGGATCGGTTCGACCACCAGATTGGTGTGGAACTTGATCTCGTCCAGCGAGTGGGTCGGGTTGCTGGTGCCGACGAACAGCCTGCCACCGCGCCTGAACAGCGGCAGCACGTTGTGCTTGCGCAGCAGCTCCTCGCTGACCAGGCTCATCGCGTTCTGGTTGGCGTCAAAGGTGGACACGTCGAACAGCGGCATGCCGAACTCGACCGCGTTGGCGGCGGCCAGCTGCGAGGCATTGACCAGCTTGTTCTGAGCGAACCACGTCGGCAGTGGCTGGCGGGCGGCCGCGGCCTTGGCCATGGCGTCGCGGGCGGTGGCCTCGTCCAGGGCCCCGTCCTGCACCAGGCGACGGGCCAGGCCGGTGATGCCGACAAGATTGGCGGTGGTGACAGCGTTCATATGAATCCTTGGCTCATGGGGTCATGCCATGCCGTGCTTCTTGCACGGACACCGCACGGGGCAGCAGAACCCGCCGCGACCCAATGGCCACCGGCATCGCCAATCCATGAGCAACACTGCCTTGCCCGGCACTCCCAGCCCGGCAGGCACGATCCTGACTCCCCCGGGGATGATAGCCCCGTCAAGGGGCAGCCAGCATCCCATCGGAGCGCTGAAGTGTGATCAGCAGCCGGTCGGGCGATAGCGCGCTTCGAACGCGCTGCCATCGCAGCTCCAGATGCCCTCGGCGGAGCGGCGCAGGATCAGGTCCTTGCCTTCCAGCGTGCTGTGGCCCTTGAGGGTGCAGCTGATATGGCCGACGCCGGAATCGCTGAGTTCGGCTTCAACGTTCGAGCAGTGGGCGTTCTGGGCGCCGCCGATGAACTCGGGGGTGACCAGGCTGGCCGAGCGGTTTTCATAGACGACCGTTTCAACCAGCATCTTGCCCGGGCTGATATCGGCCAGCGCGGCCGTCAGCTGGGTACGAATGATGTAAGGCTGAAATACGACTGTCCCGATCGCTGCCAGAATGGCGATGATGGCTACAACGATCATCAGTTCGATGAGCGTAAAGCCCTTCTGTGTGTTCATGACTCCCCCTGTTTGATCCAGCAATCCCCATTGCCGCGTGCTGACCGGAATTCGTACTCCAGTCAGCACAAGGCCCGCCGAAGCGGGCCTTGTGTCTACTCTGATGCAGCTACAGGAGCAGGAAACTCCTATTCCCGACGGCTCAAGAGTATTAGGTACCAGTGCAGCCAGCCGGACGGAACTTCTTGTCAACCGACACGGTGGTGCAGCTGAAACCACCCGCCTTGGTGATCGCGCCCGAGGTTGCGTCCACGGTCGCTTCAGCATAGTCCAGCGCGATGCTGGAGCTGGTGCCGATACGGCCCGGATCGCGGATGGTGCAGGTCATGCCAGTCTTGGCCACGGTGATTTCCGAGCAGCTACCGGTTTCCTTGCTCTGGAAGCCAGCAGATTCCAGCGTCGGGGTCTTGCCGTTGCTGATGTCCATCTCGAACTGCGTCTTGTGCGAGGCCAGGTCGGCCAGCGCAGCGGTGACCTTCGACTTCGAGGTGTAGTCCTGGTAGGCCGGCAGTGCGATGGCGGCCAGGATGGCGATGATCGCGACGACGATCATCAGTTCGATAAGGGTGAAGCCCTTCTGGTTCTTCATTGGTACATCCCCAAGATAGTGGTGGTTGAGTTCAGTGCACGGGATCGGACCGGACAGCGCCGGTTGAGCGGGCCCCATGCCCTGCGGGTGGATCAACGCAGGTTGCGTGCCAACCCCGGCACGCCTCCCCCTGGATTTCCCCGCGCCCATGATGGCAGCAATTTCGCGGATGGGAACCCCCCACTTCCGAATCTGCGATGGACGCGGCAATGTGACGCAGTACGTCACCTTTGGTCGGCACCCGGCACGAAATCGCACGCTGGGCCGCCTGCCAACTGCCCATCCGCCCTTGAACCCGCTACCATCGATGGCTAGTTACCCGCCTGGGGATGGCGGGTCTTGGGGAGCCAACATGTCTGTCAGTCGCAGTGCGATCAAGAAAGAGCCGGTGGCGCGCGCCACCATGGAGCTGCAGCCGTTTGTCTGGGAGGGGACCGACAAGCGGGGCGTGAAGATGAAGGGCGAGCAGCTGGCCAAGAACGCCAACCTGCTGCGCGCCGAGCTGCGCCGCCAGGGCATCAACCCGGGCCAGGTCAAGCCCAAGTCGAAGCCGCTGTTCGGCGCCGCCGGCAGCCCGGTCAAGCCGAAGGACATCGCCTTCTTCAGCCGGCAGATGGCCACGATGATGAAATCCGGCGTGCCGATCGTGTCGGCGCTGGACATCATCGCCAGCGGGCACAAGAACCCGCGGATGAAGAAGCTGGTCGACACCATCCGCACCGACATCGAGGGCGGCTCCTCGATGTACGAAGCCATCAGCAAGCACCCGGTGCAGTTCGACGAGCTGTACCGCAACCTGGTGCGGGCCGGTGAAGGCGCGGGCGTGCTGGAGACCGTGCTGGACACGGTGGCCACCTACAAGGAGAACATCGAAGCGCTGAAGGGCAAGATCAAGAAGGCGCTGTTCTACCCGATCATGGTGGTGGTGGTGGCCATGCTGGTCAGCGGCATCATGCTGGTGTTCGTTGTGCCGCAGTTCGAGGACGTGTTCAAGAGCTTCGGCGCCGACCTGCCCGCCTTCACCCAGATGGTGGTGAACCTGTCACGGTTCATGGTGTCGTGGTGGTGGCTGATGCTGCTGGTCGCGATCGGCACCGGCGTCGGCCTGGTCATGTCCTACAAGCGCTCGCCGAAGATGCAGCATGCGATGGACCGGTTCGTGCTGAAGGTGCCGGTGATCGGGCAGATCATGCACAACAGCGCCATCGCCCGCTTCTCGCGCACCACGGCGGTGACCTTCAAGGCCGGCGTGCCGCTGGTGGAGGCGCTGGGCATCGTGGCCGGCGCCACCGGCAATACCGTGTACGAAGAGGCGGTGCTGCGCATGCGCGACGACGTCTCGGTGGGTTACCCGGTGAACATGTCGATGAAGCAGACCAACCTGTTCCCGCACATGGTCATCCAGATGACCGGCATCGGCGAAGAGGCCGGTGCGCTGGATGCCATGCTGTTCAAGGTGGCCGAGTACTATGAGCAGGAGGTCAACAATTCGGTGGATGCCCTGAGCAGCCTGCTGGAACCGATGATCATGGTGTTCATTGGTACCATTGTCGGCGGCATGGTGATTGCCATGTACCTTCCCATCTTCAAACTCGGCGCCGTCGTCGGATAACACATACATGGCTTTTCTCGACCAGCATCCTGGCCTCGGCTACCCCGCCGCGGCCGCCTTCGGACTGCTGCTGGGCAGTTTCCTGAACGTCGTCATCCTGCGCCTGCCCAAGCGGCTGGAATGGCAGTGGAAGCGCGATGCGCGCGAAGTCCTGGAGGAACCGGACTTCTATGAACCGCCCCCACCGGGGATCGTGGTCGAGCCGTCGCACTGCCCGCACTGCAAGCACAAGCTGAGCTGGTACGAGAACATCCCGCTGTTCAGCTGGATCATCCAGGGCGGCAAGTGCCGCCACTGCAAGGCACCGATCTCGCTGCAGTACCCGCTGGTGGAGGCGCTGACCTCACTGCTGGTGGTGGCCTGCGTCTGGCAGTTCGGCTTCGGCTGGCAGGGTTTCGGCGCCATCGTGCTGACCTGCTTCCTGATCGCATTGTCCGGCATCGACCTGCGCACCCAGCTGCTGCCCGACCAGCTCACCCTGCCGCTGATGTGGCTGGGGCTGATAGGCAGCATCGACAACCTGTACATGCCGGCCAAGCCCGCCCTGGTGGGCGCGGCGGTGGGCTATCTGTCGCTGTGGACGGTCTGGTGGCTGTTCAAGCAGCTGACCGGCAAGGAGGGCATGGGCCACGGCGACTTCAAACTGCTGGCAGCCCTGGGCGCTTGGTGTGGCCTGAAGGGCATCCTGCCGATCATCCTGCTGTCGTCGGTGCTGGGCGCCATCATCGGCTCGATCTGGCTGTACAGCCGGGGCCGTGACCGCGCCACGCCGATTCCGTTCGGCCCTTACCTGGCCATTGCCGGCTGGTTGTACTTTATGTGGGGTGCGCCGCTGGTGGAGCAGTACATGGTGATGAGCGGGCTGCGCTGAGGGGAGTCCCCATGAGCCGCTATGTGGTTGGCCTGACCGGTGGCATCGCCTCGGGCAAGAGTGAAGTGACCCGGCGCTTCGAAGCGCTGGGCATCGTGGTGGCCGATGCCGACCTGGCCGCCCGGGCCGTGGTGGCTGCCGACAGCCCGGCGCTGGCCCGCATTGCCGAGCGTTTCGGCGCCGACATGCTGCTGGCCGACGGCGGCCTGGACCGGGCCCGCCTGCGCGCCCACGTCTTTGCCGATCCGGCCGAGCGGACGGCGCTGGAAGCCATCACCCACCCGGCCATCCGCCTGCTGATGCAACAGCAGTGCGAGCACGCTGAGAGCCCCTATGCGATTGCGGCCATTCCGCTGCTGACCGAGGTGGGCGGGCGGAAGGCATACCCCTGGCTGGACCGGGTGCTGCTGGTGGATGCACCGGAAGCCGTGCAGCACGCCCGCCTGATGCAGCGCGATGGCATCGACGCCGCGCTGGCTGACCGCATGATCGCCGCCCAGGCCAGCCGTGCGCAGCGCTTGGCACTGGCCGATGACGTGGTGGTCAATGATGGGCAGCCGGAGGACCTGCAGGTGCAGGTGGAACAGCTGCATGCGCGGTATCTGGGCTTGGCCGGGGCTTGAGGCCTGGTTGCCGGCCAGCTGCCGGCACTACCGAAGCGCATCCATGCGTGGCGTGGATCTACTGGCTGATTCGATTGCCGGCCAGCGGCCGGCACTACCAAAGCGCGTCCATGCGTGACGTGGATCTACTGGCCGATTCGATTGCCGGCCAGCGGCCGGCACTACCAAAGCGCATCCATGCGCGGCGTGGATCTACTGGCCGATTCGATTGCCGGCCAGCGGCCGGCACTACCAAAGCGCATCCATGTGTGGCGTGGATCTTATCTCTTGCCAATCTGGCACCTTGGGTGCCGAGAGCCCGGCGTGGGCGACCGTGTGGATCCAGGTCTTGCGACCGAGAAGTAGCTTGGGTCCCCACGCCGGATTCTCCCTGAACCGCCCGAACAGTTG
>NZ_JCAFUR010000029.1:0-38347 GCF_059371575.1 Stenotrophomonas sp. YJH_SMC_4 | reverse complement strand
CCAGCGCAATTCCGTGCTGACCCAATGGCTGCACCACTACAACTGGCACCGCCCTCACATGGGGATCGGTGGCCAGCCACCTATTTCCAGAGTCCTGCTGAACAACGTGGTGGGTTTACACAACTAACAGTCGACTCTACCTCCCTACCCACCCAGCAACGGGCAGCCAGCCGGAAGATGCATCCGCACCCTGCCCGGCACGCACTCGATGCGGAACTGGCGGGCCTGTACCGGCTCGCCATCCAGATTGAGGGTCAGTGGGCGCTCAGATGCGATCTCCAGCCACGGCAGCCGCGCGCGCGTGGCCAGCTGTTCGAGCGCGGCCTGGGTGCCCGACTTCAGCATCTGGCCGAGCGTGGCGGTGACCTCACCCTCCAGTTCCGGAAGCACGGTGACATCCAGCAGCCCATCATCGATCAATGCCTGCGGACACAGTTGCTGGCCGCCACCGGCCTGGCGACCATTGCCGATGCCGAGCGCAATGAAGTCGCCTTCCCACGCGAAGTCCGGACCGGACAACCGTGCGGTGATCGGCTCGATGCGGCCCAGCTTGGCGATGCCGGTGATCACATAGGCCAGCCCGCCCAGCATCTTCTTCAAGCCCGCATCAGTCTCCACCGTCACCTGCGTGCCGAAGCCACCGCTGGCGAGATTGGCGCACCACCATTGGGTGCCATCGGCGTCCACGCGCAACAGGTCAATGGCGTGCGGCGTCGCCTGCCCGATCAAGGCGAAGGCCTCCTTCGGTTCGGTCGGTATGCCGGCCGCAGTCGCGAAATCGTTGGCGGTCCCCATCGGGATCAGCGCCAGCGAGGGCAGCGCATCTGCCAGCTCCTCACGATGCGCCAGTGTCTCGGCCACTGCACTGAGCGTGCCATCGCCACCGGCGGCCACGATCACATCCACGCCATGGTCGATCGCCTCGGCGACATAGCGCTCGGCGTCACCGTCCTCCCAGGTCACCCGCACTTCCAGCTGCACGCCCTGTCCGCGCCAATGGCCGACGGCGTCGCGCAACTCATCATTGCCGGCGGATTTGCCGTTGAGGATCAGGCGCCAGCGCGGGGTGGTCATGCAGAGCTTCCAGGGATGCGGTGGCACAGGCTAGCAATGCGCTGTTTGCCTGCGGTGAATGTCACGCAGATGTCATTCAGCTACCGGAGAATGGGAGTCCATAGCAGGGACGACGGATGGAGGCAGGATCAGCCTCCCACGCATGCAGCGAGGCCACGCCAGTGATTGGCGTGGCTTTTTTTTTGGGGTGTGCAGGGAGTGCGAACCAAGGTTCGCACCCACCCGGTTGGTAGATCCACGCCATGCGTGGATGCACTTCGCTTCACCCGTTGGCGAAATCGTGCAGCGCCTGGCCCTGCAGCCGGTACACCGTCCACTCGTCCTGCGGCTTCGCACCGGCAGCGGTGTAGAACTCGATGGCCGGGGTGTTCCAGTCCAGCACCGACCATTCGAAGCGACCGCAGCCCTCGGCCACGGCCTGGCGTGCGATGTACTTCAGCAGTGCCTTGCCGGCGCCCACGCCGCGCTTTTCCTGGCTGACATACAGGTCTTCCAGGTAGATGCCCTTGCGGCCCAGCCAGGTGGAGTAGTTGTAGAAGTACACCGCATAGCCGATGGCCTCGCCGTCGGCTTCGCAGATCAACGCGCGCGCCGTGGCATCGGCGCCGAACAGGCTCTCGGCGATGCCGATCTCATCGGTCTGTACCGAATGCTCGGCCTTCTCGTAGATGGCCAGTTCGTGGATGAAATGCAGGATCAGGCCAGCATCGGCCACGGTGGCCGGACGGATGTTCAACAGTGCCATGCGCAGATAAAGGGGACGGAGGGAATTAAACGAGATTAATCCCCTCCGTCCCCTTTTTGTCAGCGGGCGGCGGCGACGTTGGCGCGCATCTGCGCGATCACGTCCTGGTAGCTGGTCTTGGCGTTGAAGATGGCCGAGCCGGCGACAAAGGTGTCGGCACCGGCAGCCGCGATCTCGCCGATGTTGTCGGCCTTCACGCCGCCGTCGATCTCCAGGCGGATGTCCTTGCCGCTGGCATCGATCATCTTGCGCACCACCTTCAGCTTGTCCAGCGCCGAGGGGATGAAGGCCTGGCCACCAAAGCCCGGGTTGACCGACATCAGCAGCACCAGGTCCAGGTCCTCCAGCACCCAGTCGAGGATGTCCACCGGCGTGGCCGGGTTCAGCACGATGCCCGGCTTGCAGCCCAGCGAGCGGATCAGCTGGATGGTGCGGTGCACGTGGCGGCTCGCCTCCGGGTGGAAGCTGATGTAGGTGGCACCGGCCTCGGCGAAGTCCGGGATGATGCGGTCCACCGGCTCGACCATCAGGTGCACGTCGATCGGCGCGGTCACGCCGTGCTTGCGCAGCGCCTGGCAGACCATCGGGCCGATGGTCAGGTTCGGCACGTAGTGGTTGTCCATCACGTCGAAGTGGACCCAGTCCGCGCCAGCGGCGAGGACGTTGTCGACTTCCTCGCCGAGGCGGGCGAAGTTGGCGGACAGGATGGAGGGGGCGATGAGGCAGTGGGACATGGCCGGGCCTTGCAACGAGGGGAAAGGGGTCAGCGCTTGCGCAGGGTCTTGATGCGGTCGTAGGCGGCGTTGATGCGCCGCGACTTCTGCTCGGCCTGCTGCTGCAGCTCGGGGGCGGCGCCGCCAAGCTTGTCGGGGTGGTACTGCGAGATCAGCTTGCGGTAGGCGCGTTCGATCTCGGCATCGGTGGCCTCGGAGGTCAGCCCCAGCTCCCGGTACGGGTTCTCCTTGTTCAGGCGGAACCAGTCCGAATCAAAGGCATGGCCGATCAGCAGGCCGACCACCGCCCCGAACAGCGGATTGGGCCGGAACAGCAGGGCGCCGGCGATGAATCCGAGCAGTTTTCCGTACCAGCGCATGGCGCTCCGGGGTCGACCGACGAAATGGACGCTCATTTTACGTCACAGCGGGCCCGGACGGCTTTACACTAGGCCGCCCGCTGGTCAGCGGGCCCGCCGGGTCCGTTGGGCAGCAGCCGTATCGACAACGCCCCAGGAGTGCCCGTGCCAACCACGCTGTTGCAATCCGATCTCCCCGGCCTGCCCTTGCGCCATCGCGGCAAGGTGCGTGATGTGTTCGATATCCCGCGCGAGCGGCTGCCAGCCGGAACCCCGCCGGGCGAGTACCTGCTGATGGTGGCCACCGATCGCCTGTCGGCGTTCGACGTGGTCCTGCCCGACCCGATCCCGGGCAAGGGTGAGATGCTCTGCCAGGTCTCCAACTTCTGGTTCGCCAAGACCGCGCACCTGATGCCCAACCACCTGACCGGCATCGACGTGGCCAGCGTGCTGCCCGAAGGGGTGGACCCGGCCCTGTATGCCAAGCGCGCGGTGGTCACCCGCAAGCTGAAGCCGGTGCCGGTGGAAGCAATCGCCCGCGGCTACCTGATCGGCAGCGGCTGGAAGGATTACCAGCGCACCGGCAAGGTCAGCGGCATCGACCTGCCCGACGGCCTGCGCCAGGCCGAGCAGCTGCCCGAGCCGATCTTCACCCCCTCGACCAAGGCCGCTGTCGGCGACCATGACGAGAACATCGATTTCGATGCAATGGTGAAGCAGGTCGGTGCGGAACTGGCCGAGCGCGTGCGCGACGCCACCCTGCGCATCTACAAGTTCGCGGCCGATTACGCCCGCGAGCGCGGCATCATCCTGGCCGATACCAAGTTCGAGTTCGGTACCGACGCCGATGGCCGCCTGTACATCATGGACGAGATGCTGACGCCGGATTCCTCGCGCTACTGGCCGGCCGACGAGTACGAAGTGGGCACCAGCCCGCCGAGCTACGACAAGCAGTTCGTGCGTGATTACCTGGAGACGCTGGACTGGGGCAAGACCGCCCCGGGCCCGACCATCCCGGCCGAGATCATCGAGCGCGCCCGCGCCAAGTATGCCGAGGCACTGCAGCGCCTGGCCGGGATCAGCGTCGACTGATGCGCCTGCGCCCCCGGCCGGAAAGGCGGGGGGCGCGTTCGGTAGTGCCGGCCGCTGGCCGGCAACCTCGCGAACACCTGCAGCCAGGAATGGCCTGGCTCTGGTAGTGCCGGCCGCTGGCCGGCAACCTCATGAACTCGGCTATGCTCTGGAGTGCCGGCCAGCGGCCGGCACTACCGTTGTCCGAGGAAGCAACGCAGCATGCAGACATCCACCGAGCTTGCGCGGCCGATCGACCGCTATTTCGCCAGCTACTCCGACGACCACCGCAATGTGATCAACCAGCGCATCCACGTGGTGGCGGTCCCGGCGATCCTGTGGTCGGTGGTGGCCCTGCTCTGGTGCCTGCCGCCGCTGATCACCTGGTTCCAGTACGGCATCTGGTCGGCGTTCGCGATGTTCAGCGCCTGGTGCTTCTACAACAAACTGTCGCGCCCGCTGGGCATCGGCATGCTCATCCAGTTCTTCGTGTTCGGCTGCCTGTGCCGCCTGCTGGAGGCCGAAATCGGCCTGCACAACCTGTTCTGGCTGGCGGTGGGCGTGTTCGTGGTGGCCTGGATCGCGCAGTTCATCGGCCACAAGTTCGAGGGCCGCAAGCCCAGCTTCCTGACCGACCTGACCTACCTGCTGATCGGCCCGGCCTGGGTGATGGCCAAGTTCTACCGCAAGCTCGACTGGCGCTACTGACCTGCCCAGGGTCGACGGCGCCCCTCGTTTCCTGAACGGGCAGATTCCATCACCCGCACTCCACGACGGCCCTGCCAGCCTGCGCCGGTGATCCGCTCCCCACTTCCCGCCCGTCGACGGCAGCCCCTGTGCGACAGGGCCTGCGGTCTCCCTGCGTGGGCGTAGGGCGTCCCCCGAGGGCAACCGGGGAGGGACTGCAGGAACGCGATGTTGCGTCGCAGAAAATATGAATCAGCGGACGTTACATGCAATTGATCGCTGTTCGATGGGTTTCAGCGACATTTCGCAGCCTGTTATCCTCCCTGACCTGCTCGTGAATCATGGATTCCCTGCATGCTCCCCAGCCTGCCCCTGCTGCTGGCCCTGCCGTTCCTGATGGCAGCGGCTGTTGCGGCCTTCCCCCGTAGTTCGCGCTCGACTGCTGCCTGGCTGGCGGCGCTGGCGCCGTTGGGCGGACTGGCCATCCTCGGCTGGCTGACCCCGTCCGTACTCGACGGCCAGGTGGTGCGGACGATGGTCCCTTGGCTGCCGCAGATCGGCCTGGACTTCACCCTGCGCCTGGACGGGCTGGCGTGGATGTTCGCCGGGCTGGTGCTGGGCATCGGCGCGCTGGTGGTGCTGTACGCGCGCTACTACCTGAGCCAGCAGGACAACGCGCACCGCTTCTACTGCTACCTGCTGCTGTTCATGGGCGCCATGCTGGGCATGGTGCTGTCGGGCAACCTGCTGTTGCTGATGATCTTCTGGGAAATGACCAGCATCAGCTCGTTCCTGCTGATCGGTTTCTGGTCACATCGCCAGGACGCGCGCGAGGGCGCGCGGATGGCGCTGGTGATCACCGGCGGCGGCGGCCTTGCGCTGCTCGGTGGCGTACTGCTGATCGGGCGCATCGTCGGCAGCTTCGACCTGGACGTGGTGCTGGCCGCCGGCGAGCAGATCCGCGCCAGCGCGCTGTACCCGTACGCGCTGTTCCTGGTGCTGGCGGGCATCTTCACCAAGAGCGCGCAGTTCCCGTTCCATTTCTGGCTGCCGCACGCGATGGCCGCGCCCACTCCGGTCTCTGCCTACCTGCACTCGGCCACCATGGTGAAGGCCGGTGTGTTCCTGCTGGCGCGCCTGCATCCAGCGCTGGCCGGCAGCGACCTGTTCTTCTACACGGTCAGCGGCATCGGTGCGATCACGCTGTTGATCGGCGCCTGGAACGCGATCTTCCAGCACGATCTGAAAGGCCTGCTGGCTTATTCGACCATTTCCCATCTGGGCCTGATCACCCTGCTGTTCGGCCTGTCCACGCCGATGGCGGTGGTGGCCGGTGTATTCCACATCCTCAACCACGCCACCTTCAAGGCCTCGCTGTTCATGGCCGCCGGCATCATCGACCATGAGACCGGCACCCGCGACATGCGCAAGCTGGGCGGCCTGCGCAGGCTGATGCCGTTCACCAGCGCGCTGGCGATCATCGCCTCGCTGGCGATGGCCGGCATCCCGCTGCTCAACGGCTTCCTGTCCAAGGAAATGCTGTTTGCCGAGGCGATCACGGCCGGAGGCCCGGGAATCATGCGCACGGCGGTGTCGATCGCCGCATTGCTGGCTGGCGTGTTCGGGGTGGCCTACAGCCTGCGCTTCGTGCACGACACCTTCTTTGGCCCCGGCCCGCACGACCTGGATCGCGTGCCGCATGAGCCGCCGCGCTGGATGAAGGTACCGGTGGAACTGCTGGTGGTGATCTGCGTGGCAGTTGGCATCGCCCCGGCACTGACCGTGGCACCGGTGCTGCATGCCGCTGCGGCGTCGATCCTCGGCAGCGCCATGCCCGAGTACAGCCTGGCGGTATGGCACGGCTTCAACCTGCCGCTGGCGATGAGCGCGATCGGCGTGATCGGCGGCGTGGCGCTGTACTTCGGCCTGCGCAAGCTGATCAACCTGCATGCCGTGACCAACGTCAGCACTGGCCGCAATGTGTTCCATGCACAGCTGGATGCCGTGTCCGCACTGGCCATGCGCCTGACCAACGGCATCGCCAACGGCAGCCTGCAGCGCATGCTGCTGGGCCTGGTGCTGGTGGCGATCGCAGTTGCCGCCGCGCCATTCGTGGCAGATCCGGCGTCGCCAAACTGGACCGCGCCACAGCCGATGCCGCTGCTGGGCTGGGCGCTGTGGCTGGTGATGATGGCCTGCGCGGTGGCCACCCTGCGCATCTACAAGCAGCGCCTGCTGGCGGTGCTGCTGGTCGGCGGCGTCGGCCTGATGGTGGCGCTGACCTTCGTGTTCCTGTCCGCACCCGACCTGGCCCTGACCCAGCTGCTCGTGGAGATGGTGACCCTGGTGCTGATGCTGCTGGGCATGAACTACCTGCCCGCGCAGTCCGGGCCGGAACGCCCGCGCTGGCGCAAGCGCCGCGATGCGGTGATCGCGATCATCGCCGGCGCCGGCCTGGGTGCGCTGGCCTATTCGGCGATGACCCTGCCGCCGAACACCATGGCCGGCGAACTGCTCGCCCGTGCGTTGCCCGAGGCCTACGGCCAGAACGTGGTCAACGTGATCCTGGTCGACTTCCGCGGCTTCGATACCTTCGGCGAGATCACCGTGTTCGGCATCGCCGCGCTGGTGGTGCATGCCCTGCTGCGGCGCACGCGGATGGCGCCGGAGCAGATCATGCCCGGCCCGCCGATCAAGCTGCCGGTACCGGCCGACCTGGCGCAGATCATGTTCCCGCTGACGCTGACCGTGTCGATCTTCCTGTTCCTGCGCGGCCACAACGCACCGGGCGGCGGCTTCATCGCCGGCCTGGTGCTGGCGGTGCCGCTGCTGATCCAGTACGTGATCCAGGGCACCGCGTCGGTGGAATCGCGCTTCGGCTTCGACTACATCCGCTGCATCGGCATGGGCCTGCTGATCGCCCTGCTCAGCGGCAGCGCTTCGATGCTGTTCGGCGTACCGTTCCTCACCAGCGGCCACCTCGACCTGCACCTGCCGCTGATCGGCGACGTGCCGCTGGCCAGCGCGATTGGCTTTGACATCGGCGTGTATCTGGTGGTGTTCGGCGGTGCCATGCTGATGCTGTCGATGATGGGCACGATCAAGCCGTCGCGTACCCGCACTGCCCGCAAGGGTGAGATCGACCTGCAACGCCGTTCGGCCCGCACCGGGGAGATGCACTGATGGAACTGGCCCTGGCTACCGCGATCGGCGTGCTGACCGCCATCGGCATCTACCTGCTGCTGCGTGCGCGCAGCTTCGACGTGATCCTCGGCATGACCTTCCTGTCCTACGCCACCAACCTGCTGATCTTCGCCGGTGGCCGCGTGGTGCTGGGCAAGGCGCCGGTGCTGCAGGAGGGCGTGGACAGCCACCTGGGCAACTACACCGACCCGCTGCCGCAGGCACTGGTGCTGACCGCGATCGTGATCGCCTTCGCGATGACCGCAGTGAGCATCGTGCTGGCCATGCGCAGCCGCAGCGACAACCACAGCGACCATGTGGACGCCCACGAGCCCGACGACGACCTGCAGGATGAGAACGCATCGGCGCGCCAGGGCGAGGATCGCGCATGAACCATCTGGTGATCCTGCCGATCCTGATTCCGCTGCTCGGCGCCGCGCTGTCGCTGTTCGTCGAACACCGCCGCTACGGCCCCAGGGTGCAGCGCGCGGTGGCCTGGACCGCACTGTCGGCGCTGGCGCTGGCGGTGGGCCTGCTGTTCGCGTCGACCGCGGGCGGTGATATCAACGTCTACCTGCTGGGCGACTGGCCGTCGCGGCTGGGCATCGCGCTGGTGGCCGACCGGCTGTCGGCATGGATGCTGCTGACCACCCTGCTGCTGGCCATTCCCTGCCTGCTGCACGCCTGCTCGGGTTGGGACCGCCGCGCACCGCACTTCCATGCACTGTTCCAGTTCCAGCTGGTCGGCCTCAACGGCGCGTTCCTGACCGGCGACATCTTCAACCTGTTCGTGTTCTTCGAGGTGATGCTGATCGCCTCCTACGGCCTGCTGCTCAGCGGTGGCCGCGGCCTGCGCATGCGCATCGGCCTGCACTACGTGGTGTTCAACGTCACCGCCTCGACCCTGTTCCTGATCGCGCTGGGCCTGCTGTACGCCACGCTGGGTTCGCTGAACATGGCCGAGCTGTCGCAGCGCATTGCCGCGGTGCCGCCGACGCAGCTGACCCTGGTGAAGGCCACGATGGGCCTGTTGCTGCTGGTGTTCTGCGCCAAGGCCGCGCTGATGCCGCTGTACCTGTGGCTGCCGGAAGCCTATTCGCGCGCGCCGGCCGCAGTGGCGGCGCTGTTCGCGATCATGACCAAGGTCGGCCTGTATTCGGTGCTGCGCATCCAGATGCTGTGGTTCGGCGACGATGCCGGCGCGATGGCCGGCTATGGCCGCGACTGGCTGCTGTGGGCCGGCGTGGCGACGCTGGTGCTGGGCGGGCTCGGCGCCCTGGCCGCGACCCGCCTGCGCGTACTGATTTCCTACCTGGTCATCGTGTCGGCAGCCACGCTGTTCATCGCCTTCTCGGTGGGCACGCCGCAGGTGCTCTCGGCCGGCCTGTACTACCTGCCGCACAGCAGCTTCGTGGCCGCTGCGCTGTTCCTGGTTGCCGACCTGATCCGCCGCCGCCGTGGTGGCGCCAGCGACCGCAAGGAGGTGGTGGCGCCGATGCCGGGCAAGGAAACGCCGGCGGTGCTGTTCCTGATCGGGGCAGTGTCGGTGGCCGGCCTGCCGCCTCTGTCCGGCTTCCTGGCCAAGGCCGCGCTGCTGGCCGGCATGCCGGCGCAGTACACCGGCCCGGTCTGGACCGCCGTGCTGGTCAGCAGCCTGCTGGTGATCATGGGCCTGACCCGCGGCGGCATCCGCCTGTTCTGGCGCGTTCCGCCGGTCGATCCGGAGGCACCGAAGCCGCGCAAGGCTCCCCTGCGCCGGGTAGAACTCTACGCCGCCTGCCTGCTGCTGGCCTACGGCATCGGCATGACCCTGGCTGCGGCACCGTTGATGCGCTACACCGACGCCACCGCCGCACAGCTGCTGCAACCCAGCGAGTACGTGCAGCAACTGCGTGCGACCACGCCGGAGATCCGCCAGCCATGACCGCCCAGCGCTCCCTGTTCCGTCGCCTGATTCCCTCGCCGATGCTCAGCATCATGGTGGTGGCGTTCTGGCTGCTGATGTCCGACAGCTTCACCCTCGGCCAGATCGTGCTGGGGCTGCTGCTGGGCGTGGTGGTGCCGCTGTTCGCCGCGCGCCTGGACCGCGAGTTCGCCCGTATCGGCACCCTGCGGCCACTGCCCAGGCTGGTGTGCGTGACCCTGTGGGACATCCTGATGTCCAACATCCGCGTCGCCCTGCAGGTGCTGGGCCCGGAAAAGAACATCCACCCGGGTTTCATCTGGCTGCCGCTGGACATCGCCAACATCCACGGCATCGCCGCGCTGACCAGCATGATCACCCTGACCCCGGGCACGGTCTCGGCCGCGCTCAGCGACGACCGCAAGTTCCTGCTGGTGCATGTGCTGCACCTGGAGGACCCACAGGACCTGATCGATACGATCAAGCGCCGTTACGAGGCGCCGTTGATGGAGATCTTCCCATGACCGGTTTTGAAGTCATCCAGACCACCCTGGTGGTGTGCATGCACGTGGTCGGCCTGGCCATGCTGCTGGCCACCTGGCGCCTGCTGCGCGGGCCGACCGTGCCCGACCGCATCCTTGCGCTGGATACCCTGTCGGTGACCGCGATCGCCGAGCTGATGCTGTTCGGCATGTACCTCAATTCGCCGATCTACTTCGAGGCGGCGCTGATCATTGCCATGCTCGGCTTTGGCAGCACCGTGGTGCTGAGCAAGTTCGTGCTGCGCCGGGACATCGTCGAATGATCACCGCGATCCAGATCGGCCTGTCGATCCTGCTGCTGTTCGGCTGCTTCTTCATCCTGGTCGGCGCACTGGGCCTGGTGAAGCTGTCGACCTTCTTCAAGCGCCTGCACGCGCCGACCAAGGCCAGCACGCTGGGCGTGGGCTGCGTGCTGGTGTGCTCGGTCTGCTACCACATCTTCCTCGGCCAGGACCCGCAGCCGCGCGAGCTGCTGATCACCGTGTTCCTGTTCATCACCGCACCAATCAGCGCGCACATGATGGCCAAGGCCGCGCTGTCGCTGCTGATGGAGACCCGCCCCACCCTGCCAGGCAACGAACGTGCCGCCGAGGAGCAGCTGCCGCCGCCGGAGCCGGTGCGGGAAGAGGAAGCCACGCAGAACCGGTAGTGCCGGCCGCTGGCCGGCTGCCGCAAGGGCTCCGTCGAAGGCCATGGGGTTGCCGGCCAGCGGCCGGCACTACCTCATGCCGCGCCGACCAGCAGCAGCTCCAGCACGAACCAGCCGACAAACGCGACCAGCAGGATCACACCTTCGCTGCGGCTGATCTTCAGGTCGCCACGCAGCATCGGGTACAGCACCAGCGCGAACGCCAGCAGCGCCGGCAGTTCCAGGCGCACGAACGAGGCCGGCAGCGCCAGCGGCTGCAGCACGGCCATCGCACCGATCACCAGCAGCAGGTTGACCACGCTGGAACCCAGCACGTGGCCCAGCACCATGTCGCCATGCCCGCGACGCGCGGCGGCGATGGCGGTGGCCACCTCCGGCAGTGCGGTACCGATCGCCACCGGCAGCAGGCCGACCAGCAGCGGCGTCCAACCCAGGGCGACGCCAAAGTCGGCGGCGGCGCCCACCACCAGGCGCGCGCCCCAGTACAGCGCCAACGCGGCAATCAGCACGCGCAGCACGTTCAACGGCAGGCTGGTGCGGCTCAGTGCGGACTCGGCGATGGCCACCTGCACCTCGGCGCTCTCGCTACGACCACGGCGCAGCAGCAGCACCTGCACCACGATGAAGCCGGCCAGCAGTATGCCGCCCTCCCAGCGTGCCAGGCCGCCATCAAGCCCGAACAGGATCAGCAGCACACCCGCCGCCAGCAGCGACCACCACAGCACCGTCTGCAGGCGCGCGCGCAGCAGCAGGGGCGCAGCCATGGCCGCCACGGCCAGGGTCACGCCCAGGTTGACGATGCTGCTGCCCACTGCGTTGCCCAGTGCCAGCTCCGGTTGGCCCACCGCCAAGGCGCGCGCGTTGACTGCCAGTTCCGGCAACGAGGTGGTCACCCCGAGCAGCAACAGCCCGGCAGTGAATGGGCTGGCGCCGAAACGCTGGGCCAGGCCGGACACGGCCTTGATGATGGAGTCCCCGCCCAGCGCCAGCAGCAGCAGGCCGAGCAGGAACCAGGCAATGGCAATGGCGATCATCGAGCACTCCCCCAGCGGTCGTGGCGCGATTCTACGCCTGGCCCGTACGCGCGGCTGGGCCGTGGATCAAGGATCAGCCACAGCCTTCCGCATAATCGACCTGCGGGGTCTGTCCGACGCGCCAGGCACCCACCCGGCCATCGGCACCGAGTGCGAAGTCGATCACCGCCCCGCCCTCCTGCGCCGGGCGCACGCGCAGGTGCTGGGCCTTCTCGTCATACTTGTCGGGGCCGACGTCCGCGCGCTCGGGATACAGCACCTGCAGCTCACCCAGGGTCATGCCGACCTTGCCACCGCCCGGTGCGGTGATGGCGGCGCTGCGCACGTCGTAGCGCACCAGCTTGCGGCCCTCGATCATCAGGCGCGGATCTTCGGCATCCTGCGGGCGCAGGAAGTAGCAGCCGTCGTTGCTGTCGTCAGCCGGCAGTGGCTTGCCGGCCGCATCGGTGCCCAGACCCTGCAGCGGCGTGCCGAAGCCGGCACGGACCTCGGCGATGCCGGCACCCAGCTTCGCCCCAGCGAAGCCATCCAGGCGCGCGGGACTGTCCTCGCGACGGTCATTGGCTGGACGGGTGGCCAGGTCGGGATCCGTCGACTGCGCGGGTCCGGTCGCCGAGGCGGTTTCCGCCGGGGTGTCGCTGCCGCTGCCGGCCGCCCCCTGCTTGTCGGGGCCAGCACTGCAGGCGGTGAGCGAAAGGAGCAACAGACCAGCAAGCGGAAGGTGCTTCATCGGTGCGGTTCCCTGGCACAAGGATGGCTGCACGCTAGCCCATCCGGTGTGCAGGCGCTGCATTGTCATCGCGGTTTCATCGCCTTCGTTCAGGCTCGGCGAGCACCGACCTGGCCGTCCCTTCCATGCAACCGCGCAAGACCGATCTCGCCCGAACCGCGCTGCAGGCCCACCGCGCGCCGCTGGACATGCGCCAGCGCCGGCTGCTGATCCTGTGCGACGGCCAGCGTACCGTCGCCGACCTGACCGGTCTGCTCGGCCAGGAAGCACCGGCGATGGTCATCCAGCTGGTACAGGCGGGGTACCTGAGCACCGGCACAGGCGCCACGACCCCAGCACCGTCGACCGCAGCCGCGGTGGCGCCGGTGCCCACGCCGCCGGCAGCCACACCTGCTGCACCCGCGGTCGAACGCCGGCGCTCACTGGTGGCAGCGCGCATCTACGTGCTGGGCATCCTGGAAATGCAGCGGCATCCACAGGCGGCGGTGCTGTTCCGCGACCTGCAGCAGGCGCGTGCGGAGGATGAGGTGCTGCAGCGACTGCAGTCGGCGATGCTGATGCTGCCCGGGCTGGCCTCGGAGGGCTATTGCCAGCGTGTACGCCAGCGCCTGCTGGAAGCGCTGCCGTTGGAGCACTGCGACGCGTTCGCCGAGCCCGCCTGAAGAAAAAGGGGACGGAGGGGATTAAGTCGTTTCAGGCACACGTGTGCTGATTGCGGCTTAATCCCCTCCGTCCCCTTTTTAGGGTCAGCGGAAGTTATTGCGCAGGCCGTTCCAGCACTGCTGGTAATCGCCCTGGCGGTGGCCGGCGGCCAGCGCCTGTGCGGTCGGGCGGATCACTGCGCGGGTCTCGAACATGAAGGCCATCGTGTCCTTGATCACATCGGCCTTGGACAGATCGGCATTGGACGCCTTGTCGAAGGTCGGCGCGTCCGGGCCGTGACCACTCATGCAGTTGTGCAGCGAGGCGCCACCCGGGACGAAGCCTTCGGCCTTGGCATCGTAGGCGCCATGCACCAGGCCCATGAACTCGCTGGCGATGTTGCGGTGGAACCACGGCGGACGGAACGTGTTCTGCGCCACCAGCCAGCGCGGCGGGAAGATCGCAAAGTCCATGTTGCTGGTGCCCGGGGTGTCGCTGGGCGAATGCAGCACCAGGAAGATCGACGGATCCGGGTGGTCGTAGCTGATCGAACCGATGGTGTTGAAGCGACGCAGGTCGTAACGGTACGGCGCGTAGTTGCCGTGCCAGGCCACCACGTCCAGCGGCGAATGGTCGATCGGTGCACGCCACAGGCGACCCTCGAACTTCGCGATCAGCTCGAAATCGCCATCGACGTCCTCGAACGCCGCATGCGGGGTCTCGAAGTCGCGCGGATTGGCCAGGCCGTTGGATCCGATCGGGCCAAGGTCGGGCAGCTTCAGCAGCGCACCGTAGTTCTCGCAGATATAGCCGCGGCTGGGGCCATCGGGCAGTTCAACGCGGAAGCGCACGCCGCGCGGGATCACCGCGATCTGCTGCGGCTCGATCTCGATCACGCCCAGCTCGGTCAGCAGGCGCAGCGCGCCCAGCTGCGGCACGATCAGCAGCTCGCCGTCGGCGTCGTAGAAGTAGCGGCCGACCATGTCGCGGTTGGCAGCGTATAAGTGGATGCCCACGCCGGCATGCGCATCGGGCGAGCCGTTGCCACCCATCGTGTACAGGCCTTCGACAAAATCGGTCGGCAGCTCCGGCAGCGGCAGCGGGCTCCAGCGCAGCTGGTTCGGTGAAGCCGGCTGTGCGCCGAAATCACACTGCAGCTGCGACTGCGCGAACGGGGTGAACTCGCCATGGGTCACCGCCGGGCGGATCCGGTACAGCCAGCTGCGGCGGTTGCTGCCACGCGGCGCGGTGAAGGCGGTGCCGGTCAACTGTTCGGCGTACAGGCCGTGGGCCACCTTCTGCGGTGAGTTCTGCCCGACCGGCAGCGCGCCGGCAACGGCCTCGGTGGCGAATTCGTTGCCGAAGCCGGACTGGTAGCCGCGGGCGGTGATGGCGGGGGACATGGGAACTCCAGAGATTGCCGGCCAGCGGCCGGCACGACCATTCGGACAGGCAATGCCGGCGGGACGCCGACATTGCCTGCAGACCTTACAGCACGCCGCGGCGGATCTGGTCGCGCTCGATGCTCTCGAACAGTGCGGTGAAGTTGCCTTCGCCGAAGCCTTCGTTGCCCTTGCGCTGGATGATCTCGAAGAAGATCGGGCCGATGCAGTTCTGGGTGAAGATCTGCAGCAGCTTGCGCTGGTGGGTTTCCGGATCGGCATCGATCAGGATCTTGTTCTTCGCCAGGCGCGGCACGTCTTCACCGTGGTTCGGCACGCGCTGGTCGATCACGTCGAAGTAGGTCTCCGGCGTATCGAGGAAGTCCACGCCCTGCGCGCGCATCGCTTCGACGGTCTCGTAGATGTTCTCGGTGAAGCAGGCGATGTGCTGGATGCCCTCGCCCTTGTACGCGTCCAGGTACTCGTTGATCTGGCTCTTCGGGTCGGACGATTCGTTCAGCGGGATGCGCACGATGCCATCCGGCGCGGTCATCGCCTTGGACACCAGGCCGGTCTTCAGGCCCTTGATGTCGAAGTAGCGGATCTCGCGGAAGTTGAACAGGCGCTCGTAGTAGTCCGACCACTGCTGCATGTTGCCGAAATACAGGTTGTGGGTCAGGTGGTCGATGAAGGTCAGGCCGAAGCCCACCGGGTGCAGGTCGGCACCGGCGATCGGCTCGTAGTCGCCGTCATAGATGCTGCCGGCGCTGCCGTAGCGATCGACCAGGTACAGCATGCAGTCGCCGATGCCCTTGATGACCGGCGCGCTGACCGCCTTGCTGTCCGGCTTGAAGGCGATGGCTTCGGCGCCGTTGCCCAGCGCGGTCTGGTAGACCTCCTGGCCCGGCTTCTTGAAGCGGATGGCGAAGCCGCAGGCGCACGGACCGTGCTTCTCGGCGAAGTCGGCGGCGAACGAATCGGGGTCCTCATTGACCAGGAAGTTGACGTCGCCCTGGCGATAGACGGTAATCGGACGCTGCTTGTGCTTGAGCACCGCGCTGAAGCCCATCTTCCGGAAGTACTCGTGCAGCTCCTGGCCACGGCCGGCCGGGGCGGCGAATTCGACGAACTCGAAGCCGTCGATGCCCATCGGGTTCTCGAAGGTGGTGACCTGCATGCCGGGGTTGGGATGCGAGGCGGTCGGGACTGCGGTATTCATGGCGTGGCTCCGAATCGGTACCGCATCGGTACAAACCAGGTGCGGGCAGGTAGGGACCCGGCGAGAATGCAGGGTCTGGACCCACCCCTTATAGTTACACTTGAAACCACCAGCAAGGTGCACCGCAACATGAGCCCCGCCGATCCCGTTTCGACCCGCCTGCGTTCCTCGCACGTCCTGCTCGACCTGGAACAGTTCCTGCCGTACCGGCTGAGCGTGCTGTCCAACCGGGTCAGCGGCAACATCGCCAAGCTATACGGCGATCGTTACGGTCTGGCGATTCCCGAATGGCGGGTGATCACCATCCTGGCGCTGTACCCGGGCTCCTCGGCCAGCGAGGTCTCCGACCGCACGGCGATGGACAAGGTGGCGGTCAGCCGCGCCGTGGCCCGCCTGCTGGAGCGCGGCTTCATCAAGCGCGAGACCCACGGCGACGACCGCCGCCGCTCGGTGCTGGCGCTGTCGGCAGCCGGCTTCGAGGTGTACGAGACCATCGCGCCGATGGTGATCGAGATCACCCGCAAGCTGATGTCGGTGCTGAGCGAAGAGGAAGAGCAGGTGCTGGAGAAGCTGATCCTGCGCCTGGCCGGCGAAGGCCTGGAGCGGATGGGCGAAGGAGTCTGAAAGAAAAAGGGGACGGAGGGGATTAAGTCGTTTTGGGCCCCAAGTCGCGGGTGCCGACCCCGGCCGGTAGCGGAACAGTGGCTGGGCGATTGTCGTCCGCTCCCTTTGATCTGACGGGACCCGCTCTTTGGCGGACTGCGGACCGACCGCAAACGATGCCATCGGACGCATTCACCTTCCGCAGATCCCGCCCTGAAGTGTCTCAGAGAGCTGATCTGCGCGGCGCGCAACAGGATGCACAGGACCATCAACGCCGAGCTCACTCTGTTGTACTGGCGAATCGGGCGTCGCATCCATGTGGACCAGATGGCTGGGCGACGTGCGCGCTACGGAGAGGTTCTCTTCACCCGGATCGCCAAGGCGCTGTCTGCCGAGTTCGGCACATCCTTCGGTGAGAAGAGCCTGCGCCGGATGGTGCAGTTCTCCATCGCATTTGCAGACGAGCAGATTGTCGTATCGCTGATACGACAATTGAGCTGGACCCATTTCATCGCGCTGATCCCACTGGCGGACCCACTCAAGCGCGACTTCTATGCACAGATGGCCGCCACCGAGGGCTGGAGTGTACGTACGCTGCGCCAGCGCGTCGATTCGATGCTGTATGAGCGCACGGCACTCTCCAGTCAGCCAGAGCAGACCATCGCCGAAGAGTTGGCGGCACTGCGCGGCAACCAGCAGCTGTCTCCAGGGCTGGTACTGCGTGATCCCTACGTACTGGACTTTCTTGGCCTCAAGGACAGCTGGGACGAGCAGGACCTTGAAACCGCGATCCTTCGCGAGATGCAGGGCTTCCTCCTTGAACTTGGCACGGGCTTCAGTTTCGTCGCCCGCCAGAAGCGCATCCAGATCGACGGCGATGACTTCCACCTGGACCTGCTGTTCTACAACCGGCGCCTGCGCAGACTAATTGCCATCGAGTTGAAGATCGGCGAGTTCAAGCCGGCCTACAAGGGACAGATGGAACTCTATCTGCGCTGGCTGGACCGGTACGAACGTGAGGACGGCGAGCAGACGCCGTTGGGCATCATCCTCTGCACAGGGAAGAAGGCGGGCCAGATTGAATTGCTGGAGCTGGACCGCTCAGGCATCCATGTTGCGGAGTACCTGACCTCGCTGCCCTCCCGTGAGGTCCTCAAGCAAAGATTGCAGACTGCCATGGAGCGGGCGCGGCAGCAGCTGCAGACCGCGGGCCCGGCCTCCCGTAGATCTACGCCACGCGCGGATGGCGTTCATGCTTCAACTCAGATGCTTGCGCCGTGCATGGATCCACGGCACCGCGAGCGCCGCGATGGCACCACCGGCGAAGCCGAGCGAGGCCGCAACCGTGGCTGCTTCGACCGCCCCCGGCAGCGCCAGCGCCGCCGCCACGAGCAGCAGCGACGGCAGGCCGACGAAGGTGCCCAGGAAGAAATGCCAACGCGGTGACCAGGTATTGAGCTGCAGCAGGCTGACCGGTTGCCAGGCTTCCGAGGCAGCGTCCTCGGCGATCTTCGCCACCGCCTTGGCCAGGTCCACTTCCGGCAGCGCGCGCCCCTGCCGTGCGGTCGCCAGCAGCTCGGCCACGGCCTCCACCGGCGGGAAACTGGACGGCCACGCGACCGGCGCCGGCACGCCATACGCGGTCAGCACCGGCACGCTCAGCCACGGCGCCACCAGCGGGCGCATGCGACGACGGCCATGCACGCACCAGATCTGTTGCTGCCCATGCGCGGTGACGCTGTACAGCGCCAGTTCGTTGGCCGGCGGGTAGCCGAGCATGGTCACCCGCGCGGCCAGGCTGTCCTGCCCCATCGCGCGCAGGAAGCCGGGGCGGCTGCGCCCTTCCTGCATCCACGCCAGTCCCAACGCACCCACCAGATAGGCCTCGGCCACGTCCTTGCTGCCAGCGGTGGCGCGTTCGTCGCTGGCCAGGTACCAGGCCAGCGATTTCGGTTCGGCGACATCGTCCAGGCCCCAGCGGCTGTCGTCTCCCAGAACGTGGCGCACCGGCAGGCGCGCGGGCGCGGTTTCGCCACGTTCGCCAGGTTGCAGGAACGGCAGCACGCCCTGGATGAAGGTGGACAGCTCGATCGCACGCACGCCGTGCCCCTGCCACTCTGGTGGCAGCAGCCCGGCCAGCTGGCCGTCGGCGGCCAGCGCATCAAGCCGGGACTTCTGCTCGACCAGCTTCTGCACCGCCCCCTTCAGCACCACGTTGTCGGGCAGCGCGATCTGCGGCAGGCGATGGCGCGGCGGTGCCAGGTCGACGGTGGCCTCGCCGGTTCCGGTGTCATCCAGCAGCGCCTCCTGCGGCGGCAAGGTTACGCCCTCGCCTGCTCCACCCTCGGCCAACTCACTGGCGGGTTCGGGCAGTCGTTCGGCGTGGTCGCTGTGCATGGGCGTTCCGGAAGGTTGCATCGACGGGATGTCGACTGAGGTCCTTGCCGGTAACGGCGAGCGCGTTGCGATATTGAGATGCCGATTCCGGGAATGTGACCGCAACCACAGTAGATCCATGCCATGCGTGGATGCACTTCTGTGCCGACCAACGGTCGGCACCCACCCGGGATGGCGGTCAGCGGTCGGCCCACCCCCTGCCGGCCAGCGGCCGGCACTACCCCTATTCCGTTTTGTCAGGTGCCCATTGTTTCAGGAACGCGCTCACCCGTGCCGGCTGGAAGGCTTCGCCCCTGCGCAGTTCGCCGGTGGCCTGCGACACCAGCAGTCCGCCATCGGCATCGAGCACCAGCAGGTGCGGGTAGTCGCGCTCCATCACCGGGAACTGGGCGAAGAAGGCGGTGTTGGGCTGCTCGTCGCTGGCGTTGACCTTCACCCACACGTAGTGGGCATCGCGGAAGCGACGCAGGTCGCCGTTGCCTTCCACCACATCGTCCAGCGCGCGGCAGCGCTCGCAGGCGGCGTTGCCGACCTCCAGCAGGATGCGCTTCTTGCCCCGCTGGGCTTCCACCTTGGCGGTGGCCAGGTCATCGGCGGGGTTGCGGGCCGGGTCGAACTGCGCACCGAGCCCGGCGATGGCGGCGATGTCTGCCGCCACCGGGGTGTTGCCCGAGGCCACCGGTTCGCTGGGGTCAGCGACCGGTGGCTCGGTGGGTCGGGTATCCAGGGGCTGCGTGGGCTCGGCGGTGGCAGGCGGTTGCGGTTGGGAACAGGCGCCGATCAGCGCCGCACAGACCACCACTGCCGCAGTACCGAGCTTGCTACGCATGCCTTCTACCCTCTCATCATTACTTGACGCCGTGCATCAGCTTGTTGATCAGCGGGGCGATCAGGAACAGCACCACGCCGGAGCCGATCAGGGCCCAGAACCCGAAGGTATACCCCTTCAGGGCCGACTCGACCGTCATGCCGCCTTCACCACTGACCACGCCAGCGAAGATGCCCGACAGGTTGTTGCCGATGCCGGTGGACAGGAACCAGCCGCCCATGCCGAAGCCAACCAGGCGCACCGGGGCCAGCTTGGTCACCATCGACAGGCCGATCGGCGACAGGCACAGCTCACCCACCGACTGGATGACGTAGACCATGAACAGGGTCCAGAACGGGATCTTGCCGTCCACGACCATCTGCGACAGGGCGAACATCAGCAGCGCGAAGGCGGCGCCGTTGAACAGCAGGCCCAGGCCGAACTTGCGCGGGATGGACGGATTGGCGCGGCCCATGGCCACCCAGATCCAGGCGATCACCGGGGCCAGGGTGATGATCGCCACCGAGTTGACCGACTGGAACCACGCGGTCGGGAAGGTCCAGTCACCGAACTGGCGGTTGACGATGTTCTCGGCCAGGAAGGTGAACGAGCTGCCGGCCTGTTCGAAGAACATCCAGAACATCACGTTGAAGGCGAAGATGATCAGCATGGCGATCACGCGGTCGCGCTGCACCTTGCCTTCGCGGATGCCCTCGACCAGCAGCAGGACGGCCAGCGCGGTGAACATCGCACCCAGGATCCAGGCCAGCGCGGTGGCGCCGGTGGCCAGCAGGAAGTACGCGACCGGGATGGCGACCACGGCACCGGCCAGCACCATGATGATGCGGCCGAAACCTTCGGCGCCGGCCGGCGGTGCACCGATGCCCTTCAGGCCGGCACGACCGATGTAGAACCACACCAGCGAGATCAGCATGCCCACGCCCGAGGCGATGAACACGACCTTGTAGGACGGCATCGCATCGGTACCGAACACCTTGCGGGCCAGGTACTCGGTCAGCACCGGGGCGATCATCGCGCCGATGTTGATGCCCATGTAGAAGATGGTGAAGCCCGAATCGCGGCGCTCGTCCTTCAGCCCGTACAGCTTGCCGACCATGGTCGAGATGTTGGGCTTGAACAGGCCGTTGCCGACGATGATCGTGGCCAGGCCGAGCTTGAAGATGTGCTCCTGCGGCAGCGAGATCATGAACAGGCCGGCGGCCATGATGATCGCGCCGGTCAGGATCGAGCGCTGGTAGCCCAGTACCCGGTCGGCCACGTAGCCACCGAAGATCGCCGCGGCGTACACCAGGGCCAGGTAGGCGCCGTAGATGCGGCTGGCGTCGCCTTCACCGGCAGCGCTGCCGTTGTAGAACTGGGCGACGATGTACAGCACCAAGGCCCAGCGGATGCCGTAGAACGCAAAGCGTTCCCAGAACTCGGTCATGAACAGCATCCACAACGGGCGCGGGTGGCCCAGCGTGGTCTTGAAGTCCGGCAGCGCCGGCTCTGGGGTGTTCGCAGTGGCGTTTACGCTCATGCGGATTTCCTGGTTCGGTGGATGACGAGCACGTCCGGTGTGCAGTTGGAGCAACGCGCGAGGATCACCGACTTCTGGCGTTCACGTCAAATACACGCCGTTTGAGGCAGGTGCCAGCCTGCTCGCTGAACTTGCATCTGAAACGATCCAGCCGCCGGCCGGGATCCAAGCTGAATACGGATCAGGTCTGTTCGGCCGGGGGCGCGGCCTGCAGGCTGGTGCGCACCTGGAACAGCTCGGGGAAGAAGGTCAGCTCCAGTGCCTTGGCCAGGAAGCCCACGCCGGACGAGCCACCGGTGCCGCGCTTGAAGCCGATCACCCGCATCACCGTGCGCATGTGGCGGAAGCGCCACAGCTGGAAGGCGGTCTCCAGGTCCACCAGGTCCTCGCACAGCGCGTACTCGCGCCAGTAGCGGTCGGTGTCCTGGTAGATGCGTTCGAAGACCGGCTGCAGGGCGTCGTCGGCTACGTGCGGCTGGGTCCAGTCGTGGGCCTCGTAGACCGCCGGCACGGCATGGCCGAAGCGGGCCAGGTACTTCAGGAATTCCTCGTACAGACTGGGCGCCTCCAGCACGGTGCGCAGCTGCGCCTGCCCGGCCGGGTCGTGCTCGAACACCTGCAGCATCTGCGCGTTCTTGTTGCCCAGCAGGAACTCGATGTAGCGGTACTGCAGCGACTGGAAGCCCGACGACGGGCCCAGCACGTCGCGGAAGCCCATGTATTCGGAAGGGGTCAGTGTTTCCAGCACCGACCACTGCTCGGTCAGCTGGCGCAGCACCTGCTTGCTGCGCGCCAGCACCTTGCGGCACTGCCAGACTTCATCGCGCTGCAGGAAGCCGATTGCGGCACGCAGCTCATGGCCCAGCAGCTTCAGCCACAGCTCCGAGGTCTGGTGCTGGATGATGAAGAGCATCTCGTCATGGTGCGGCGGGCTGGACAGCGGCTGCTGCGCGCTGAGCAGCTGGTCCAGCCGCAGGTAGCCGCCGTAGGTGAGGCGTCCCTGCAGGTCGGTGTGGATGCCGGCTTCGAGATCGCGTTGGTTGTTGTCGACGGACATGGGCGGGACCAGATCGGGGGCGGCAAGGGTAGCGCGTTGCCGCCGCGCTGGCAGCCGCCGGGTCCATACCGGGGCGTGCGGTTGGCCGTGGAGCATCGGCCGATCCTAGGCCTGCGCGTGGAACCGTCCAGGCCGTTGTACTGGCGGTCAGCCAGAGGCGTATTCTGATGCTTTGCAGCAACGACTGAATACGTTGTTGTTATTGGCCCCCCACCCGCCGGCAGGGGTAAAACGGAGAATTCCCGTGTTGCGGCGCAGGAAGGCTATTCCGTACGCGTTCCTTAACATGGCGATTCATATCATTTGTAACTTCTCTGTCGAAGGTGCAGTACGCAATGACGGTTGCCGCTGAATTCAAGATCGAATACCTGCAGTACCTGGATACGGACGGCAAACTCGTCCGCGATGACCTGCCTGCGTCGCTGCGCGACCCCAAGGTCCTGGTACCGCTGTTCAAGCAGATGCTGTTCGTACGTACGTTCGACAGCAAATCCATCGCACTGCAGCGCACCGGCAAGCTCGGCACCTATGCCGCCTGCCTGGGCCACGAAGCCGCGCACGTGGGTATCGGCGCGGCGATGCAGAAGGACGACGTGTTCGCGCCTTCGTACCGCGAGTATGGCGCGATGTTCATGCGTGGCGTGCGCCCGCACGACGTGCTGATGTACTGGGGCGGCGACGAACGCGGCAACGATTACGGCGGCAACGCGGCCAAGGACTTCCCGTTCTGCGTGCCGATTTCCACCCAGTGCCTGCATGCCGCAGGCGCGGCGCTGAAGTTCAAGCTCAACAAGGAACCGCAGATCGCGGTGGCGGTGTGCGGCGACGGCGGCAGTTCCAAGACCGACTTCTACGCAGCACTGAATTCGGCCGGCGCCTACAAGCTCCCGCTGATCCTGTGCATCGTCAACAACGGTTGGGCCATCTCGGTTCCGCGTTCGGCCCAGACCGGTGCCGAAACACTGGCGCAGAAGGGCCTGGCCGGTGGCCTGCACTGCCTGCAGGTGGACGGCAACGACCTGATCGCGGTGCTGGCGGCCATGGAGCAGGCGCGCGAACGTGCGCTGGCCGGCGACGGCGGCACCGTGCTGGAACTGATGACCTACCGCCTGTCCGACCACACCACCGCCGATGACGCGCGCCGCTACCGCGACGACGCCGAAGTGAAGGATGCCTGGCAGCGCGAGCCGATGCTGCGCCTGCGCAAGTACCTGATCAATGCCGGTGTGTGGAGCGAAGAAGAGGAAACCGCTTGGGTCGCCGAGTGCGGCACGCGCGTGGACGAGGAAGTGAACCTGTACCTCAACACGCCGGTGCAGCCGGTCGAGGCGATGTTCGACTTCCTGTATGCCGATCCGCCGCCGGACCTGCTGGCCCAGCGTGCCCAGGCGATCGCCCTGGAGAAGCGCCATGGATGAGATCAAGAACGGCGCGCCCGGCGCGCACACCAACGCCGCCGACAGCGCTGCGGTCGCGCGCGGAGAAGAGAGCATGACCACCACCCCGATCACCCTCATCGAAGCCATCACCCAGGCGCTGGCCTGGGAGCTGGAACACGACCCGTCGGTGCTGGTGCTGGGCGAAGACGTGGGCGTCAACGGCGGCGTGTTCCGCGCCACTGCCGGTCTGCAGCAGCGCTTCGGCTCGGACCGCATCCTCGACACCCCGCTGGATGAAACCACCATCGCCGGCCTGACGATTGGTCTTGCCGCGCAGGGCATGAAGCCGGTCGCCGAAGCCCAGTTCGATGGCTTCATGTACCCGATGGTCGATCATATCGTCTGCCACGCCGCCCGCCTGCGTTACCGCACGCGTGGCCGCCTGCACTGCCCGATGGTGCTGCGCGTGCCGTGGGGCGGTGGCATCCGCGCGCCGGAACACCACAGCGAAGCCAACGAGGCGATCTTCACCAACGTGCCGGGCCTGCGCGTGGTGCTGCCGTCGTCGCCGCAGCGTGCCTATGGCCTGCTGCTGGCCGCGATCCGCGAACCGGATCCGGTGATCTACATGGAGCCCAAGCGCATCTACCGCCAGTACAAGGAAGTGGTCGTCAACGACGGCGAAGCCTTGCCGCTGGACGTCTGCTTCGTGCTGCGCGACGGCACCGACGTGACCCTGGTGACCTGGGGCGCGCAGGTGAAGGAAGCGCTGGAAGCGGCCGACAAGCTGGCCGGCGAAGGCATCAGTGCCGAAGTCATCGACGTGGCCACGCTGCGTCCGCTGGACTTCGCCACCATCGCCGAATCGGTGGCCAAGACCGGCCGCTGCGTGATCGTGCAGGAGGCCCCGAAAACCGCGGGCTTCGGCGCCGAGATCGCCGCGCGCCTGGCCGAGGAATCGATCTACGACCTGCTGGCCCCGGTCGAGCGCGTCACTGGCTACGACACCCACATTCCGCTTTTCCGCCTGGAAATGAAGTACCTGCCGAGCGTTGAGCGGATCGTGGCTGCGGCCAAGCGCGCGGTGGCGGCTGGCTGACATGCGGGCCCGCCTTCTGGGGGCTTACCGCAGCCAGTATCCCAACCCGCTCCGGTTCCACACCGGCCAGATCGTCGAAGTAGGTGTCCGTGACGAGGAATGGCCGGCGTTTGCCTGGGTACGCACCAACGATGGGCGCGCTGGATGGGCGCCCATCGCCTGGTTGCAGCTGCTGGACGAGGGTCGCGCCGAAGCCTTGTGCGACTACGACGCCCGCGAGCTGGATGTGGAAAGCGGCGAGATGGTGAAGCTTCATCACGAACACGGCGGGTGGTGGTGGTCCGAGCGCGCCAATGGCGCGACGGGTTGGCTGCCGGCCCGCGAACTGGAACTGCTGGAAGAGAACTGCAAATGAGCCAGACCAAGAACTTCAACCTGCCCGACCTGGGCGAAGGCCTGCCGGACGCGACCATCGTCGAGTGGTTCGTCAAGGAAGGCGATGTGATCAAGCTGGACGAGCCGCTGGTCTCGATGGAGACCGCCAAGGCCGTGGTGGAAGTGCCCTCGCCGTTCTCCGGCAAGGTGCTGAAGCTGTCCGGCGGTGCCGGCGACATCATCCCGACCGGCTCGGTGCTGGCCAGCTTCGAACTGGACCCGAACCTGCCGCAGCGAGCCGATGGCCAGGACACCGGCCACAGCCATGGCCACGCTGCACCGGCGGCCGCACCGACCCCGCCGCCGCTGCCGGCTGCGGCCGCTCCGGTTGCCGCCGAGGAGGCCAAGCCCGCCGCGGCCGAGCGCGATGACGCCGGTACCGTGGTCGGCGCGATGCAGAGCTCCAATGCCGTGCATGCCGAACAGGCGCTGGCCGTCGGTGGCGTCAAGGCCGTGCCGGCCGTGCGTGCGATGGCGCGCAAGCTGGGCGTGGACCTGAGCCGCGTGGCCGCTACCGGCACCGATGGCGCGGTGACCATGGCCGACGTCAAGCAGGCTGCCGCCAACGGCACCGCCAAGCTCGGCGCTGCTCCGGCACCGGTTGCCGCTGCTGCCTATGCCGCGCCGGCCCCGGCGCAGGTGTCTGCCCCGGTGCAGAGCGAAGCCCGCACCCCGCTGTCCGCCGCCGGCAAGCCGATGCGCACCCAGCCGCCGGGCGTGGTCGCCAAGGGCCAGCCGGAACCGCTGAAGGGCGTGCGCCGCAACATGGCACGCGTGATGGCCGATGCGCACAGCAAGGTGGTGCCGACCACGCTGAACGACGACGCCGACATCCACGCCTGGCTGCCGGGCAACGACGTCACCGCGCGCCTGGTGCGTTCGATCGTGGTCGCCGCGCAGAAGGTGCCGGCGATGAACGCCTGGTTCGACGGTGAAGCGCTGACCCGCACCCTGCACGCACAGGTGGACATCGGCATCGCCGTGGACACCGACGACGGCCTGTTCGTGCCGGCCCTGCGCAATGCCGACATGCTGGATGCACGTGGCATCCGCGAAGGCGTCAACCGCCTGCGCGAGCAGGTGGAATCGCGTTCGATCGCCGCCTCGGAACTGAGCGGCTACACCATCTCGCTGTCCAACTTCGGCATGTTCGCCGGCCGCTACGCGACCCCGGTCGTGGTGCCGCCGTGCGTGGCCATCGTCGGTGCCGGCCGTGCCCGCCACCAGATGACCCCGGTGATGGGCGGCGTGGAAGCGCACAAGGTGATCCCGCTGTCGGTCACCTTCGACCACCGCGCGGCCACCGGCGGCGAAGCGGCGCGCTTCCTGCGCGCAATGATGGACGACCTGGCGCTGGCCAGCTGATCGGCCACCTGATCGGTGGGTGCCAACCGTTGGTTGGCACATGACTTGGAGAAAACGCCGGGCATTGCCCGGCGTTTTTTTGTGCCTGCTCCGTCGCGCTCCATCCACGCATGGCGTGGATCTACACAATGCGGGCGATCAATCGCGCGCGACCAGGCCCTCGGCGCGGCTGTACACACGCAGGCGGTGGCCATCAGGATCTGCCCCGACAAAAGTATGGCCGAACTCCAGCGTCACCGGCGCCTGCAGGATCTCCACACCAAGAGCGCGCCACGCATCGTGCATCTGCTGCACAGCCTCCGGGTTGGCCACCACCATCGCCAGCTCCGCGGCACCGGCCTGCGCGGACACCGGCGGCTGCACGTCATCGCGCTGCCACAGGCCCAGTGCGGCGCCATCGCCGAGCAGGAACAGGGCAAAGCCGGGCGACTGCTCGACCGGCGGCTTGCCGAGGATGCCGCTGTAGAAGGTGGCGCTGGCGGCGACGTCGCGCACGTACTGCAGCAGGGTGCTGGGCGTGAACATGGGGAAGCTCCGTTGTTGGGAGCAATCATGGTGGAACGAGCCTGCTGACAGATTCTGTCAGTAGAGTCGACTGTTGGTAGAGTCGACTGTTAGTCGACTGCTCTTCCCTCAACCTGCCTAAACCCCGCGCTGCGCGCGATAGTCGACTAACAGTCGACTCTACCCCCCGCTCCCGGCTGTTGCTCTGTTATGAACGGTCCAGCCAGTCCGGCGCGATGCCCTGCGCCTTCTGCCAGCGTCGCAGCAGGGTGGCGCGTGGCACGAGGTAGTGATCCTCCAGCACACGCGCCTGGCGGATGCGGTCCAGACGGAAATGGCGGAAATCCTCGCGGCGCTCGCACCACGCCGCCAGCATCGGCACCTCATCGAAGTAGCCCAGCGCGAACGGCCAGACGATGCGCTCGCTGCGCTGGCCGTGCGCGTCCTCGTAGCCGAACTTCAGGCGCTGCTGTGAACCGACAGCCTCTCGCACGGCCTGCAGACGAGCTGGGGGAACCTTGGCCGCCGCACGCGAAGGGCCCACCCGCAGGCCACTGTCACGCAGGGCCTCGCGCCGCGCTGCGGGCAACACATGGGCGATACGCGCCAGGGCATCGCGTGCGGCTTCGGCCAACGCGGGTTCGGTACGGGCCGCAACCCAGCGCAGGCCCAGCACCAGTGCGTCGATCTCGGCCGGTGGCAGGGTCATCGGCGGCAGGGTGTCGCTGGGCGTCAGCTGGTAGCCGACGCCGGCCTCGCCGCGCAGGTCGGCGCCCTGCTCGCGCAGGGTTTCGATATCGCGGTACAGCGTGCGCAGGCTGATACCCAGCGCGTCGGCCAGCACCTGCCCGGCCACCGGCCGCCGATGGCGGCGCAGCAGCTGTTGAAGCTGGGTCAGGCGCAGCGCACGTGACATCAGCCGGCCAGTGCGCTCGATGCCACCACGTGCTCACCCGGTTGCGGGGCCAGCGCGGCCTCGACCAGCGCCTTGGCGATCTCGCTGGCCGGGTTGATCCGCCACGCCCGCGGCAGTACCGGCCCCAGCACGCCCAGCACCTTCAGCGCGAGACGCTCACCGCGCCGCACCTCGTTGCGCTCGCCACCGATCAACCCTGGGCGGACCAGGGTCAACGAGGTGAAGCCCAGCGCGCGCAGATCGCGCTCCAATTCACCCTTTACCCGGCTGTAGAAGATCGACGACCGCGGATCGGCACCGGCTGCGGAATTCAGCACATAGGTCTGCGCACCCTGTGCCTGCGCCAGACGGGCGAACGCCAGCGGGTAATCATGGTCGATGCGATGGAAGGCCTCGCGGCTGCCAGCCTGGGCAATGGTGCTGCCGAGCGCGCAGATGACCGCGTCCACGCCCGCCCACCCGGCTGCGGCGGGCAGCGCATCGAAGGCCAGTACCGGGTTCTCCAGCTTCCCGTGGGCTGCGCCCAACGGACGACGGGTCGGGGCGATCACGGCGCTGCAGCGCAGGTCGTCCAGCAGCCTGGGCAGAGTCAGCCCACCGACCAGGCCGGTCGCCCCCAGCAACATCACGCGCATCACCACCTCCACTGCGGCATCCTGTCGCCCATCCTAGCCGTTCAAGCCGTCGGCGGCCGCGCCGATATGCTGGAACCAGTCCCTGCCAGCCCCCAGGATTCGCTCCATGACGGACCAGCCCGACCATCGCCCTGCCCCCGGTACCGCCCTTGGGCCGCCGGCACGCGTGCGCGCGGTGGTGGACGATGGGCTGGGCGACCGCGTGGTACTGCAGGGCGGTGGTGGCGTGGCACTGCAGCAGCTGTTCGCCGGCGCCGACGCGCCGGAACCGCTGCTGGCCGCCTTCGCCAACGGCATGGCCACCCTGCCCGGCGAACTGGGTGACATGGGCGACCGCCTGCAGTCGGCGCAGGCCAGTGCCGATTGGCCGCGCTACGGGCGTGCGATGCGGCAGCTGATCGACAAGTACATCCGCACCATCGAACAGCATTCGCCGGACGGACAGCCGGAAAGCCTGCGCCTGTCCGAGCAGCTGCGGCTGCTGCTGGGTGGCGCCGTGGTGGCCCTGCTGCAGCACGACCCGGATCTGCGCGAACAAGCGCAGGCGCTGGCCACGCGCCTGCGCCAGTGGCAGCCGGGTACCGCACTGGAGCCGATCGAACAGGGCGTGCGCGAACTCGGGCACCAGGTCGGCGTGCGTGCCGAGAGCTGGCAGGAGCAGCAGGCGCTGCTGCTGGAACTGTTCGCGCTGCTGTTGGAAAACGTGAGCGAGCTGCTGGACGACCGCAGTTGGCTGCAGGGCCAGATCGCGGCGGTGCGCCAGCTGCTGGACGGGCCGCTGGAAGCCGAGGCAGTCGAGCGCACCCGTGCCGAACTGCGCGAAGTGATCTACAAGCAGGGCCTGCTGCGCCAGGGCATCGACGATTCAAAGGCAGCCATGCGCGGGTTGATGGGCGAGTTCATCGAGCGCATGGATGGCATGGCCACCAGCACCGGCGAGTACCACGACCGCATCGGCAGCTACGCACTGCAGCTGCGCGAGGCGCGTAGCATCGCCGACCTCAACCAGCTGCTGCAGGACGTGATGCGCGACACCGGCAAGGTGCAGCAACAGGCCGCGCAGGCCCGCGATCACCTGGCCAATGCGCGGCAGGAAGTGGAACGCGCCGAACAGCGCATTGCCGAGCTGGAGCAGGAACTGCGTGCCGCCGGTGATCTGGCGCGCATCGATCCGCTGACCCAGGCGCTGAACCGCCGCGGCCTGGACGAACTGCTGCAGCGTGAACTGGCGCGTGCTGCGCGCAACAACTCACCGCTGGGCGTGGCGGTGATCGACCTGGATGATTTCCACCTGACCAACGAGGCGCACGGCCACGCCGGTGGCGATGCGTTGCTGCAGCACCTGGTGGCCGTTTGCAGGCTGCTGCTGCGCGCCACTGACGGCATCGCACGGCTGGGTGGCGATGAGTTCGTGCTGGTGCTGCCGGAAACCCAGGGTGCCGACAGCATGGCCACCGTGCAGCGCCTGCAACGCTCACTGGCGCACCGCGTGCTGACCGTGCAGGACCGGCGCGTGCCGGTGCACTTCAGCGCCGGGCTGGCGCAATGGCAGCCGGGCGACGATACCGAGGCTTTGCTGCGCCGTGCGGATGACGCGTTGTATGCGGCCAAGCGACAGGGCAAGAACCGCGTGCAGGCGGGCTGACCGTCCGGCCCGTCGCGAACCGCTTTGGTAGGTGCCAACCTTGGTTGGCGCGCGCGGCAAACGAAGCGCCGACCAAGGTCGGCCTCTACCTCGCGACCCGCCGGTGATTACTTGCCGCGCAGCTTCTGGAACCCGGTCACCGCCGCCAGCACGATGGCGCCGGCGATGATGCCGACCACCATGTTACCCACCGCGCTGACCAGCCAGCCCCACTGCCCCTCGCCGCCCATCGCCTGTACTGCGTGGTGCAGCGCCGGCACGTTGTGCACCAGGATGCCGCCGCCCACCAGGAACATGGCAATGGTGCCGGCCACCGACAGGAACTTCATCAGCCACGGCGCCGAGGCCACCAGGCCGCGACCGAAGGCGGCCACGGCCCCACCCTTGCGCGACAGGTACAGGCCGACGTCATCCAGCTTCACGATGCCCGCCACCAGCCCATAGACGAAGACCGTCATCGCCAGTGCAACCACGGCCAGCGTGACCAGCTGGTTGGTGAACGATGCGGTGGCGACCACGCCCAGGGTCAGTACGATGATCTCGGCCGAGAGGATGAAGTCGGTGCGGATCGCGCCTTTCACCTTGTCCTTCTCCCACGCCACCATGTCCACCTGCGCGTCGGCCAGCGCCTTGCGCCGCTCGGCCTGATGCTCGGCGTCGTCCTCGGCTGAGTGCAGGAACCGATGCGCCAGCTTCTCAACGCCCTCAAAGCACAGGAACGCGCCGCCGATCATCATCAGCGGCACGATCAGCGGCACGTTCCAGCCGCGGCTGTGCAGCCAGGCCTCCAGCGCACTGATCGCCAATGCTGCCGGCACCAGGATCACCTTGTTGACCAGCGAGCCCTTGGCCACCGCCCACACCACCGGCAGTTCGCGGTTGGCGTTGACCCCGGTGACCTGCTGCGCGTTCAGCGCCAGGTCGTCGCCCAGCACGCCGGCGGTTTTCTTCGCCGCGACCTTGGTCAGGACCGAGACATCGTCGAGGAGGGTGGCGATATCGTCGAGCAGGGCGAACAGGCTGGCACCGGCCATGGGAAGTCCAGAGAGGGAATGAGCGGATTCTGACCGATCCGGTGTGGACTGCGGAAGACGTCGGATTCACCGCGTGCCCACCGCCCCCCGGCGACACTGCTGAATCCGGACATTGCCGGCCCGTGGCCGGCGCTACCTGTCTTCGTCGCATGGGAGTTCCGCTTGAGCAATCCGCCCACCGCCAATGGCAATCCTCCGCTGGTCAAAGGCATGAACCGGCGCAGCCAGATCCTGCGCCTGCTGATGCGCTATCGCCATTCAGGGGTGTTCTCGGGCATGAACCTGGATGCCGCAGGCAATCCAGCCGACGTTCCCGCGGACGGCAACCCGGAACAGTTCGTCAGCGATCTGGAAGCGCTGGGCCCGACCTTCGTCAAGCTGGGCCAGATGCTGTCCACGCGCCCGGACATGGTGCCGGTGGAGTTCGCCACAGCCCTGGAGCGCATGCAGGAAAAGGTGGCCGAGATTCCGGTCGAGCGTATCCATGCGATCGTCGAGCAGGAGCTGGGCGCACCGGTGAACAAGCTGTTCGCCTCATTCGATCCCGAACCGCTGGGCTGTGCCTCGATCGCGCAGGTGCATCGCGCGGTGCTGCACGACGGACGCCAGGTGGCAGTGAAAGTGCAGAAGCCTGAAGTGGCTGCACAACTTCGCTCGGACCTGGAGGCGCTGCGCAGCTTCGCGCTGGCCGCCGACCACCTGACCCAGGTAGGCCGCCGCGTGCGCCTGCGCGACTGGCTCAACGAGTTCGCAAAGACCCTGATGCAGGAGCTGGACTACCACGCCGAGGCCGAGAACCTGGCCCGTTTCGGCCGACACCTGAAGCCGTTCCGCCGCCTGTGGATTCCGCAGCCGCTGTGGGACTACAGCAGCCAGCGCGTGCTGACCATGGAACTGGCCACCGGCGTGCGCGTGGATGCGATTCCCGACGTGCGCCGCACCGAACAATCGATGGACCCGCTGGCGGCGGCGCTGATCCGCGGCTACCTGGACCAGATCTTCGTGCACGGCGAGATCCACGCCGACCCGCACCCCGGCAACCTGCGGGTGATGCCCGATGGACGGCTGGCGATCTTCGACCTGGGCATGGTCGCGCACATGCCGCCACGCCTGCGCGAGCGGCTGCTGAAGATCCTGTTCGCCGCAGTCGATGGCCGTGGCGAGGAAGTAGCCGACGATCTGATCAGCATCAGCACGCGGCTGGAGGCCTTCGACGAAGAGCGCTACCTGCGCGAGACCGGCCAGCTGATCGCGCGCTACGCCGCCAGCGGCAGTTTCTCCGAAGGCCGCGTGGTGCTGGACATGGTGCGCATCGCCACCGCCTGCGGCCTGCGCACCCCGCCGGAACTGAGCCTGCTCGGCAAGGCGCTGCTCAACCTGGAAACCGTATGCCGGTTGCTGGCACCCGAACTGGAGACCCGCCGCATCGTCGAGCGCCAGCTGCAGCATGTGATGCGTGCGCGCCTGAAAAAGTCCCTGTCGGCAGCCAACATCGCCAGCGAGGCGATGGAGCTGCAGCAGCTGCTGCGCGATGGGCCGCGCAAGCTGTCGGACATCATGGCGCTGCTGGCCGAGAACCGTCTGCAGATGAAGGTGACGGGCCTGGAAGAATCGCGGCTGATGGAGAACCTGCAGAAGATCGCCAACCGCGTGGCAGCCGGCATCATCAGCGCGGCATTGATCATGGCCGCCGCGATGATGATGAAGATCGACACCGGCTGGCATCTGTTCGGCTACCCGCTCATCGCCTTGGTTCTGTTGTTCATCGGCGTAGTGCTCGGCCTTGGCATCGTGACCAGTGCATTGCTGTTCGATCGTCGCGCGCGGGCACGCGAAGAGCGCGGGCATCGCTAGCGAATCTGCGAAAACACCCGTATTCATGCGGTTTTTAATGCAATCCAACGAAGCCTTTCACGCTCGTTTTACCTTCTGAGCGCGATTTCGCGCGCGTCATTTCAACAAACATTTCAGTCAGGTTCGTGCATGCACTATCGGGTCATCGGTCTGTCACATGCATGTGCTTGCGGCAGCGCCGGTCGGATGGACACGCGTCGGTACGACGTCCATCACCACCACCCCGTCACTGCCGAAGCTGCCTATGCTCTGGATACTGCTGCTGTCGTTGTTGCTGCTGTGCTGGTTGTTCCTCGCGTCCGGCAAATGGGTGTGGTGGAAGGCCAGTGCGTTCTCGCTGCTGCTGCTCACGCTCAGCGCATGGTGGCTGATCGACAAGCTGTCCGGTGATGGGCTCAACGCCGCCACGCTGTACCACCTCGGCGCCGACATGGAAGGCGCCGGAGTCTCCGACTTCAAGGGCTACATCGCCGGCTTCATCGTGCTGGCGCTGGTCTCGCTGCTGCCGCTGTTCGCCACGCGGGTGAAGCGCTGGCGCCGGCCCGGCCACGGTGGCGCGCTGTTCGCGGGCTTCGCGGCCGTGTGGGTGGCCACGATCATGATCAGCCCGCTGGCCCGCGACGGCCAACGCCTGTACCAGCAGCTGCGCCCGGTCGACTTCGCCCGCATCGCCCCCGAATACCAGGTACCGACGCAGCCGCTGCAGCGCCCGCGCAACATCGTCTGGATCTACGGCGAGAGCCTGGAGCGCACCTACCTGGACGAAAACGTATTCCCGGGCCTGATGCCCAATCTCAACCGGCTGGCGTCCGAGTCGCTGGACGTGCGCAACCTGGCCTCGGCCGAGGGCAGCGGCTGGACCATTGCCGGCCTGGTGTCGTCGATGTGCGGCGTGCCGCTGACCACCTCGCAGGGCGATGAGAACAGCATGGACCGGATGGGCAGCTTCCTGCCTAAGGCAGTGTGCCTGGGCGACTACCTGAAGCAGCAGGGCTATACCAACCATTACCTGGGCGGGGCCAACGGCCAGTTCGCCGGCAAGGGCCAGTTCCTGGCCAGCCACGGTTTTGACGAAGTGCATGACCTCGCCTGGTTCAAGCAGCAGAAAAAGATCGGACGCATCCACTACTCCGCCTGGGGCGTGCACGACGACGTGCTGCTGGATACCGCCTACCAGCGCTTCGAACAGCTCTCGCGCGCCGGCTCGCCGTTCATGCTCACCACGCTCACCATGGACACCCACCACCCGGCGGGCCACCTGCCGGTGTCGTGCAAGGGCGAGCGCTACCAGAGCCAGTACGGCAACATCAACATGCTCAACGCGCTCAAGTGCAGTGACCGGCTGATCTCGCAGCTGGTCGAACGCATCCAGGCCAGCCCGTACGGCAAGGACACGCTGATCGTGATCGCCTCCGACCACCTGGCGATGCCCAACGATCTGACCCACATCCTGACCCGGCAGAAGCGCGAGAACCTGCTGCTTTTCCTGGGCGATGGCATTGCCCCGCAGCAGCTCAGCGCCGACGCCGGCACCACCCTGGATTCGGGTGCGACCCTGCTCAGCCTGCTGGACCCGAACCTGAAGACGATGGGCTTTGGCCGTTCACTGATCGATACCCAGCGCGCGCCCAGCGCCAGCGTGGCCACCCAGCGTGATGGCGGCCGAGATTACCCGCAGTACCTCGCCTTCGCCCGCTCGCTGTGGCTGGGTGAGCCGACCCGCGAACTGAAGATCGACGGCGACGACCAGGTGGTGGTCGGCCTGCAGCACGTGCAACCGCCGGTGCTGCTGGAGTACGACAAGGACTGGGGCCTGAAGTCCGTGTATCTGGAGAACACCTCGCGCCAGTTTGATGATGCCGACCCGGACAACACCCTGGCCTATGTCGACCGCTGCACCGCGTTCGAGGACGGCTCGGCCGATGGCGACTGGTGCGCCCTGCTGGTCAACCGCGACAACGGCATCAAGCTGTACCGCGACAACGACCTGCGTGGCGGCATTGCCGTGGACGCACCGCTGGACGCATTCCAGGGCCCGCGCCCGAGCGTGCGCCAGGCGCACATGATCACCCAGAAGGGTCGCCGCACCCGCGCCGGCCAGTACATGCTGCAGCTGGTGGCGAGCACGCGGCCGGATCGTGGCTTCTGGATCGAGGCGGTGTCCTCGCAGCGCAAGGTGGTGCTGGCCCAGCAGTGGGTGCAGCCCGATGCCAACGGCAAGATCAACGTGTCGTTCGGGCTGGACCACGAAGTGGATGATCTGGAGATCCGCGCGTGGTTGAACCATGCCGAGAAGCTGGCAGTGGATACGTTCGCACTGGTGCCCTCGCGCGGCCGACCGCGGGGGTAGGGCTCTTTGCGGGGCTGCGCCCTGCAAAAACCCCCTACTCCTGCGGATCGCGGGTGATGTGGATATCGGTCGGGGTCGACAGCGGAATGTTCCGCTCCGCCAGTATCTGCAGCAGGCTGAAGTACAGATCGCTGCGGGTGGCGTAGACCTGCCGCGGGCTGGCGACGTACGCGAAGCTGTTGATGGTGATCTGGCCACCGGCAATGCTGTCGATGTAGACCGTCGGCGCCGGCTGCTTCAGCACGTTGGTATGCGCGGTGTACGCATCCAGCAACGCCTGCCGCAGGTTGCCGACATCGGTGCTGGGCGGCACCGCGAACTGGATCTGGATGCGGCCTTGGTTGTTGCCCATCGTCATGTTGCGCACGGTCTTGGTGACCAGCTCGGAGTTGGGCACGATCAGCGTCGACTTGTCGCCCACCTGGATCTCGGTCGAACGCAGGCTGATGCGGCGGATGTCGCCCTCCTGGTCGCCCAGCTTCACCCAGTCGCCGATCTTCACCGGGCGCTCGGCCAGCAGGATCAAGCCGGAGACGAAGTTCTGGGTGATCACCTGCAGGCCGAAACCGATACCCACTGACAGCGCACTGACCAGCAACGCCAGCTTGCTCAACTGCAGGCCCATGGCCGACAGCGCCCAGATCACCGCGATGATGATGCCCACGTAACGGGCAACGGTACTGACCGAGTTGCGTGCGCCCAGGTCCAGTTCGGTCTTGGGCAGGTAGGTGTCGGTCAACCAGCGCTGCACCAGCTGGGTGATCGCCAGGCCGGCCAGCAGCGCCAGTACCGCCAACACGATCCCCGCCGGTGCCAGCTTGGTGCCACCGATATCGAATCCGGTCGTGAACAGTGAAGTGAATCGCTCCACCACCGCGCCGATGTTGCCGAACGGCGCCACCAGGGCAAGCAGCGTGATCAACACAACCACGGTACGCAGCGCCGCCGACAGCAGCACACCGGCCTGCTCCAGCCGCGATACGCTCAGGCCGGTGCTGAGCAGGATGGTCTGGCCAACCTTGCTGTCGGCGTTGAGCATCCAGGTGCTCAGGTCATCGACGAACTTGAACAGCAGGGTCGCGGCCAGCACTACGATGCTGCCGCCGATCAGCTGCTGGTTCACGAACTTGGCGAAGTTCAGGTAGCCCAGCAATGTGGCGATGATGGCCGCCACCACCGCGATGTTGCCCGCTACCCGGGCCAGTACCAGCCAGCTGCTGCGACGCACCGGCGTGGCCGCGCCCACGCCATCGGCCTGTGCCTCCAGCTTGGCCTCGGCCTCGGCGGTCTGCCGGCGATGCAGGCGTGCCAGGGTCACCAGCATGGCCATGATCAGGCCGAGGTAGGTCAGCGCAATCAGGCCGTCCAGCGCCACCGTGGTGACGTCGCTGGTACGCGTGGCCTGATCGAGGGCGACCAGCACCGTGCTCAGCCAGGCCAGCGCCGCCGCGCCCCACGCGTACTTGCGCAGCTTGAGTGCGGCGGTGTCATCCAGATTCAGCAACCGCCACGACGGACGCTTGGGTACCAGCATGCACGCGCTGAGCGCCGCAATGAAGGCGGCGCGGAAGGTGGCCGTCTCCAGGCCGTCGGCCACCACCTGCAGGCGCGGCGCAATCGCATCGATCGCATCGAGCGCTGCCATCAGCACCACCACGGCATAGCCGGGCAGCAGCGTACCGACCAGCAGCAGCCACATGGCCAGGCCGGATCGCCGCAGGCGACCGTCCGGCGCACGCTCGGACGCCGCAAAGCGCCGCCCCAGCCTGCGCAGCCACAGCCGCAGCGGGAACATCATCACCAGCGCGGCCAGCAGGCCCAGCAACGGCGTGCCCCAGCCATTGGCCCGGACACCAGCAACAAACGTATCGCGCCCCTGCTCGGCCAACGGCGCAACGCGTGCGATATCGATCGGCAGGCGCTCGGCCACCTTGCTCCACAGCGCCGGAGACAACGGCGAGGCGACCTTCTTCCCCATGTCTTCGGCGCGTTGCGCAGTGCGCTGCTGGTCGATGTCGGCTGCCAGCTGCTGGGCACGCACGGCACTGGCCTTGGCCTGCGCTACCGACGCGGCCAGGCCGTCGCGCTGTTTGGTGATGGTGCGTCGTTGCGCGGCCAGTTCCGGCGGTTCGGTGGTGCCTTCCGCAGGCGTGCCCAGCTGCGCCAGCTGTTCGCTGATTCGATCCAGCTGCGGCTGCAACGCCTTCTCCAGCGCTTCGGCATCGCGCCGGGCCTGCGAGGCATTCTCGGACAGCATCGCCAGTGTCTCGATGGCCTCTGCATCGCCCCGCTTGCGCTCGACCTCCTTCAGCCTGGAATCGATGTCCGCCAGTTGCTGCTTCGGCGTGGGGTCCTCATCCTGGGCCAGCACCGGTGCGGACAGCAGGAAGGCAGTGCACAGCAGCAGGGCCAGCCAGGCCCCCCGTGCACGGATCGATCGCAGGAAAGAAGACACGCCAGCCACACCGTTTCGCGCGGACCACCGCGCCTGCGCGCGACTATACGGCACAGACGGTAAAGGCCGGATGGTGGCGCGGAGGACTACACCAGCGTGGATAGGGGCTTCGACGGGTTGATGGCGGCGGGGTGATGCCGCTGGGTGATGACGGCCTGGCGATTGCGGCGGGGTGATCGTGGCCGGGCGAAGCGACTGGGTAGAGTCGACTGTCAGTCGACTATCGCGCGCAGCGCGGGCTTTGCACAGCTTCCAGCGAAGAGCAGTCGACTAACTGTGTAAACCCACCACGTTGTTCAGCAGGACTCTGGAAATAGGTGGCTGGCCACCGATCCCCATGTGAGGGCGGTGCCAGTTGTAGTGGTGCAGCCATTGGGTCAGCACGGAATTGCGCTGGT
>NZ_JCAFUR010000028.1:0-41019 GCF_059371575.1 Stenotrophomonas sp. YJH_SMC_4 | reverse complement strand
TCGACTATGGACGGTCAAACGGGCATTTTTATGGTGGTTCATCCGGGCTCTTTGGGGTCTGGAGAGGTGTGGTAACCACCATTTTCCAAAGATGTCCCGGATGAACAACGTACAGAGAGATCACAGTTAGTCGACTGCTCTACTGCCAGTCGACTAACAGTCGACTCTACAGGTCGGGATTACTTCTTTTTGACCGGGGTCGGCGCGGTGGTGGCCGGAACCGGCTCGCCGCCATGGCGCTTGGTCATCCACCACTGCTGCAGCAGGCCCAGGCCGCCGTTGACCACCCAGTACAGGACCAGGCCGGACGGCATGAAGGCCATCATGACGCCGAACACCAGCGGCATGAACTGCATCATCTTCTGCTGCATCGGGTCCATGCCCGGTGCCGGGGTCAGCTTCTGGGTGAACCACATCACTGCCACGTTGATGACCGGCAGGATGAAGTACGGGTCGCGTGCGGTCAGGTCCTGGATCCAGCCGAACCAGGGCGCCTGGCGCAGTTCGACCGATTCCACCAGCACCCAGTACAGGGCGAAGAAGATCGGCATCTGGATGAGGATCGGCAGGCAGCCCCCCATCGGATTGATCTTTTCCTTCTTGTACAGCTCCATCATCGCGGTCTGGAACTTCTGGCGGTCATCGCCATAGCGTTCCTTCAGCTGCGCGATGCGCGGCTGGAAACGACGCATCTTGGCGCCGCTCTTGTACTGGGTTGCCGACAGCGGGTACAGCACCAGCTTCAGCAGCACCACCAGGCCGACGATCGCCCAGCCCCAGTTGCCGACCAGCTTGTGCACCTGGTTCAGCACCCAGAACAGGCCCTGGCCGATCACCGCCATCATCGAGAAGCGGCTGTAGTCGACCACGCGGTCCAGGCCCGGCACGTCTTCCTTGGCGATCAGGTTGACCAGCTTCGGGCCGACCCACAGGCGGGCTTCGGTGCTGGTGGACTGGCCCGGGGCCACGGTGAAGGCCGGGCCACGCGCTTCGATCAGGTCACGACCAGCCACCTGCGACAGCACGTAGTGTGCGGTCTGGTCCTTCTGCGGGATCCAGGCGGTGAAGAAGTGGTGCTGCAGCATCGCCAGCCAGCCGCCGGTGATGTTCTGGTTCAGCGTGCCGTCTTCCAGGTAGTCCTTGAACGCACGACGCTGGTACTTCTTGTCGTTGTCGTACCAGGTGGCACCGTTGAAGCTGAAGGAATCGGGGTTGGTCATGCTCCGCGACAGGATGGTCGGGGTGCGGTCCAGGGTGCGGTAGACATAGCCGTTCCACGGCGCGGCGCCAGCGTTGCTGACTTCGTCCTTGAAGCGCACGGCGTACTCGTTGCGCGAGACGGTCAGGGTGCGCTTGATGGTCACGCCGTTGTCGGCGGTCCACACGAACGGGATCTGCAGCTCGTTCTGGCCCTTGGCCAGCACGAAGTCCTTGGTGTCACCCACCAGCTTGAAGCCGTCGGCGCCGGGGACCGGGGTGTTCCTGTCTTCGCTGGCCCAGCCACTGATCGCGCTGTACGGGTGCGCGGGGTCTTCGGTCAGCAGGCGGACCGGCGGGCTGCCTTCGTCCTTGGTCTGCGGGAACTGCAGCAGCTCGGCGTCGAGCACGCGGCCGCCGTCGAGCACCAGGCGCAGCACGTCGGTGGTGACGGTCACGCGCTGGCTGGCCGGGGTAGCGCTGGCCTGGGCCTGTGCGGCGGCCTGGCCGGGGGCGCCCGGCACCTGGGCGCTGGGGATGGCGCCGGGGTTCGCGCCCGGAACACTCTGTGCGGCGGCCGGGGCCGACGTGGTGGTTGGTGCCGGGGTCGGAGCAGCCTTTTCACGGCTCCACTCCATCCACAGCAGCACGGCCACCATCAGCCAGGCAAAAATGAGGAATACGCGGGTCTGGTTCATCAGCGGACAGGCTCGGCGGGGCCGGGACGCGATGCCGGCTCGGTCAAAGAAGGAGTTGCGATGCCATCAGGCGGCGGCATTGTGCCGTCCACGCCCGGCGTGGGCAATGCACGCAGGCGACGCAGCAGGCGCAGGAAGGCCTGGCGGATCTCGTCGTTGCTGGCGGAACGCGCAGCACTACGAGCCACGACGACAAGGTCGCCTGGCTGGATGTCGGTACGTGTCTGACGCAGGATGTCGCGCAGGACGCGCTTGATCCGGTTACGCCCGACGGCGTTCGGATCAACCTTGCGGGAAACCGCCAGACCCAGCCTGGCCGGCCGGTCAGCCGGCAGCCAGTGCAGGGTCATCAGCGGATCGGACACACGGCGGGCGCCGTTGAAGACCGTTGAGTATTCGGCACGCGTGCGAACCCGCGCAGAGCGAGGGAATCGCTTGCGCGGGTCTGCAGTATTCACTGTCGAAGGGATTGCGTCTGCCGCGGGGTGCGGCATGGCAATCAGGCGCTCAGGACTTTGCGGCCCTTGGCGCGGCGACGCGACAGGATCTTGCGGCCGTCAGCGGTCTTCATACGGGCACGGAAGCCGTGGTCGCGCTTACGCTTGAGGTTGCTGGGCTGGTAGGTGCGCTTCGTGGCCATTGGGGGCCTCTCGTATGAATGGGACGGAAAGAACCGGAAATTCTAGAGAGGTACCCTGCCCCAAGTCAACCCCTGGCAGCTACGCGAATTCACCGGGCTGTGCAATAGCTGTGGATGTTTTTGTGAATAAGTAGGGGACAAGCATTCCGAAGGCGGGCGCTCGGTGGTAGTCTGAGCCATCCATTTCCCCCCTTTCAGGCCTGTGTTTGGGCGCCTTGTCGCGTCCATGCCCCGGCCACCGGACGATTATTGCTGATGGATGCTTGGTCCCGTAGTCTCGAGCGCCTCGAAGCGGAGTTCCCGCCGGAAGACGTTCATACCTGGCTGAAGCCACTGCAGGCCGATCTGCGCGTGGACAGCCTGGTGCTGTATGCACCGAATGCCTTCATCGTCGACCAGGTCCGCGAGCTGTACCTGGCCCGGATCCGCGAACTGCTGGCGCACTTCGCCGGTTTCAGCGACGTTTTTCTTGAAATCGGCTCGCGCCCGCGCCCTGTGGAGGCGCAGAACGCGCCGGTTTCCACGCCGTCGGCGCATGTGTCCAGCGAACCGCAGGTGCCGTTCGCCGGCAACCTGGACAACCACTACACGTTCGCCAACTTCGTCGAAGGCCGCAGCAACCAGCTGGGCCTGGCCGCCGCCTTCCAGGCGGCGCAGAAGCCGGGCGACCGCGCGCACAACCCGCTGCTGCTGTACGGGGGCACCGGCCTGGGCAAGACCCACCTGATGTTCGCCGCCGGCAACGCCATGCGCCAGGCCAATCCGGGCGCGAAGGTGCTGTACCTGCGTTCGGAACAGTTCTTCAGCGCGATGATCCGGGCCCTGCAGGAAAAGACCATGGATCAGTTCAAGCGCCAGTTCCAGCAGGTGGATGCGCTGCTGATCGATGACATCCAGTTCTTCGCCGGCAAGGACCGCACCCAGGAAGAGTTCTTCCACACCTTCAACGCGTTGTTCGATGGCAAGCAGCAGATCATCCTGACCTGCGACCGCTATCCGCGCGAAGTCGAGGGCCTGGAAGCGCGCCTGAAGTCGCGGCTTGCCTGGGGCCTGTCGGTCGCGATCGAACCGCCGGACTTCGAGACCCGCGCCGCGATCGTGCTGGCCAAGGCACGCGAACGCGGTGCCGAGATTCCCGATGATGTTGCGTTCCTGATCGCCAAGAAGATGCGCTCCAACGTGCGCGACCTCGAAGGCGCGCTCAATACCCTGACCGCCCGCGCCAATTTCACCGGCCGCGCGATCACCACCGAATTCGCCCAGGAAACCCTGCGCGACCTGCTGCGCGCCCAGCAGCAGGCGATCAGCATTCCCAACATCCAGAAAACCGTTGCCGACTACTACGGCCTGCAGATCAAGGATCTGCTGTCGAAGCGTCGGACCCGCTCGCTGGCACGCCCGCGCCAGGTCGCCATGGCCCTGACCAAGGAACTGACCGAGCACAGCCTGCCCGAGATCGGCGATGCCTTTGCCGGTCGCGATCACACCACGGTGCTGCATGCCTGCCGCCAGATCCGGACCCTGATGGAAACCGACGGCAAGCTCCGCGAGGACTGGGACAAGCTGATCCGGAAGCTGAGCGAATGATGCACGGATGCCGATGAGGCGTCATCGCACAAAACGGTGCAGAATCCGGTAGCAAGCGCGGGACACGTTGTGGATAAAAATGGCGTTTGAAATCGCGTCGGTTTTATCCACAGCTTTCCCCACCCCCTGGGGGTCGGTAATACAGAGGGTTTCGATGCCAGAAATCCTTTTATTTACAAAGACTTAGCGTTGTTTTCCAGCGATTCTGTCTCTACCAGCACCACCAAGCTTTTGATTTATTCCACATTTTTTAAAGCATAGGGGCACGGAACCACATGCGTTTCACACTGCAGCGCGAAGCCTTTCTCAAGCCGTTGGCACAGGTCGTCAACGTGGTCGAACGCCGCCAGACCCTTCCGGTTCTGGCCAATTTCCTGGTCCAGGTGCAGAACGGCCAGCTGTCGCTGACCGGTACCGACCTGGAAGTGGAAATGGTGTCGCGGATCGCGGTTGAAGATGCCCAGGACGGCGAAACCACCATTCCCGCCCGCAAGCTGTTCGAGATCATCCGCGCCCTGCCCGACGGCAGCCGGATTACCGTCTCGCAGACCGGTGACAAGATCACCGTGCAGGCCGGCCGTAGCCGCTTCACCCTGGCTACCCTGCCCTCCAACGACTTCCCGTCGGTGGACGAAGTGGAAGCTACCGAGCGTGTGGCGATCGGCGAAGCAACCCTGAAGGAACTGATCGAGCGCACTGCGTTCGCGATGGCCCAGCAGGACGTGCGCTACTACCTCAACGGCCTGCTGTTCGACCTGCGCGGCGATGCGCTGCGCACGGTCGCCACCGACGGCCATCGCCTGGCCCTGTGCGAAACCGATCTGGCCAAGCCCAGCGGTTCCAAGCGCCAGATCATCGTGCCGCGCAAGGGCGTGACCGAGCTGCAGCGCCTGCTGGAGAGCGGCGATCGCGAGATCGAACTGGAAGTCGGCCGCAGCCACGTGCGCGTCAAGCGCGACGATGTCACCTTCACCTCGAAGCTGATCGACGGTCGTTTCCCGGATTACGAAGCGGTGATTCCGATCGGTGCCGACCGCGAAGTGAAGGTTGATCGTGAAGCACTGCGTGCCTCGCTGCAGCGCGCCGCGATCCTGTCCAACGAGAAGTACCGCGGCATCCGCGTGGAAGTCTCGCCGGGCAACCTGAAGATCAGCGCGCACAATCCGGAACAGGAAGAAGCCCAGGAAGAGATCGAAGCCGACACCACGGTCAGTGATCTGGCCATTGGCTTCAACGTGAACTACCTGCTGGACGCCCTCTCCGCGCTGCGGGATGAGGAGGTCATCATCCAGCTGCGCGATTCCAACTCTTCTGCGCTGGTGCGTGAATCCAGCAGCGAGAAGTCGCGCCACGTGGTGATGCCGCTGCGTCTCTGACAGCAGCCTGTTCCACGTGGAACCGAAGGACGCCCGGGATCTCCCCGGGCGTTTTTTTTTTCAGGTTCCACGTGGAGCATCGGAGTTCGCGGAATCTCCAGGTCTGGACGAATGTCTTGCTCGAGATTGCTGCTTGCCGATTGTTCTTGGTTGGCCCTCCGATGCAATCGGCCCTGCGCGGTAGGAATCCAGGTTGCTGACCTGGGCGCTGCCCAGCCAACTTCGATCGAGTACGCAGTTCCGGGTCTTCAGCCTGATTGCAGGTGACCCAATCTGGTCGGATGGATGAAGCGGATCGCATCCGCTATCGCAGTGGTTGCTTCATCTGCAGACGTCACTGTCCACAGGCGTGGTTGGGGCCGGATCAGAGCTGGCCTAGCTTCTAAATCTGGGTATAAATCTAAAGCATGGTGGTGATGGTAGGCCCAGATTTCGTGGAAAAATGCATTATCCAATTGATTTTTAAGAGATTTATGCAGCTGAAACCCCCTGTATAGAGGCCCCTCAGGCTGGGGGGGAACCTGTGGATAGTTTCGCAGGTCGGGCAAAAGGGCTTTTTTATCCACAGTTTGCCCATACCTTGTGTATAAGTCATACAGACCCGCTGTGGACAGCGTGAAACGAATGGGCTGAATTCTTTGAAATCTGTGGAACCCTCCACGGCATCGCATCGTAGATTTCAAGAAATCCGCGCGCTGTTCGCGCAACCCGCCGTCGGGGGCACCTGGCGATGCTCGCGGAATGAGGCTGAAATCGATGAAATCTGAAGGCCTGTACCCTGCGCCGCCGCTCAGAATTCAAGGATTCCCGGGCATATCCAGACCCAGGCGAGCCCAGGTGAGGGAGCGCCACCACGTGGAACACGCGTAGGGTTGCCAGGCGGAGGCTTCAGCACAGTGGCGATGTCTGGCGCGCCACGGCTGGCTTGACCGATGCAGTAAGCTGATGGATTCCCTGCCCCACTACCGCCTCGTGCGGATGGTCCTTCGCGCCCCATGCTTATCCGCCGCCTCGCCCTGCACCAACTGCGTCGCTTCAGTGCGGTGGACCTGTCGCCCCAGCCTGGATTGAACCTGCTGACCGGCGACAACGGTGCCGGCAAGACCAGCGTGCTCGAAGCCCTGCACCTGATGGCCTACGGGCGCAGCTTCCGTGGCCGGGTCCGCGACGGATTGGTGCGCCAGGGCCAGGAAGCGTTGGAGATCTTCGTGGAATGGGACGAACAGCGTGCCGATCACCCGCCGCACCGCCGAAAGGCCGGGCTGCGCCACAGTGGCCAGGACTGGAAGGGGCGATTGGACGGCGAGGATGTCGCGCAGCTGGGCAATCTCTGCGCAGCGCTGGCCGTGGTGACGTTCGAGCCGGGGAGCCATGCACTGGTCAGTGGGGGGGGCGAACCCCGCCGGCGTTTCCTCGATTGGGGCTTGTTCCACGTGGAACCGGGTTTTCTCTCCCTGTGGCGCCGCTATTCCCGGGCGCTGAAGCAGCGCAATGCTCTGCTCAAGCAGGGCGGGCCGTCGCGGATGCTCGATACCTGGGATCACGAGCTGGCCGAGGCCGGGGAACCGCTGACCAGCCGCCGTCAGCACTACCTGGAGCGTCTGCAGCAGCGCACGGTGGCCTTGGCCGCCAGCCTGGCTCCGCAACTCGGCATCCAGGGTCTGGAACTGAGCCCCGGTTGGCGGCGGCATGAGCTTCCCTTGGCCGATGCCCTGCTTCTGGCCCGGGAACGCGACCGGCAGGCCGGCTATACCTCGGTCGGCCCACACCGGGCAGACTGGAGTGTGGATTTCCACAGCATTCCGGGCCGCGATGCGTTGTCCCGTGGTCAGGCCAAGCTGACGGCGTTGGCCTGCCTGCTGGCGCAGGCCGAGGACTATGCGGAACAGCGCGGCGAATGGCCGGTGATCGCGCTGGACGATCTGGCCTCGGAGCTGGATCGCACCCATCAGGCGCGGGTGCTGGAGCGCCTGCTCAATGGGCCGGCACAGATCTTCATCACCGCTACCGAAACCCCGGCGGCACTGCTGGACCTGACCCACATCGCCCGGTTCCACGTGGAACATGCACAGATCGTGGCTGTGCCATAGTGGGCACACCAGGGCCGCTCGACCCCGGCTGGTATAATTCGGGTTGGAATCCTTTCATTCTCGGCACATCGCTCCAAGCGGTGGCCGACCTGCGGAGCCTACGGCAAGCGCAATGAGCGACGAACAGAACACCCCGGCAAACAACGGCAATTACGACGCCAACAGCATTACCGCCCTGGAAGGCCTGGAGGCTGTCCGCAAGCGTCCCGGCATGTACATCGGTGACGTGCATGACGGCACCGGTCTGCACCACATGGTGTTCGAGGTCGTCGACAACTCGATCGACGAAGCGCTGGCCGGCCACGCCGACCACGTTGCGGTGACGATCCACGCCGACGGTTCGGTCTCGGTGTCCGACAACGGCCGTGGTATCCCGACTGGCAAGCACGAGCAGATGAGTGCCAAGCTCGGTCGCGAAGTGTCTGCAGCCGAAGTCGTCATGACCGTCCTGCACGCAGGCGGCAAGTTCGACGACAACAGCTACAAGGTTTCGGGCGGCCTGCACGGCGTCGGCGTCAGTGTGGTCAACGCGCTGTCGCAGAAGCTGCTGGTGGACGTGTTCCAGAACGGCTTCCACTACCAGCAGGAATTCAGCAACGGCGCCGCAGTGACCGCGCTGGCCAAGCTGGAAACCACCACCAAGCGCGGCACTACCGTGCGCTTCTGGCCGTCCACCGTCGCCTTCCACGACAACGTGGAGTTCCACTACGACATCCTGGCCCGCCGCCTGCGCGAACTGTCGTTCCTGAACTCCGGCGTCAAGATCGTCCTTGCCGACGAGCGTGGCGACGGCCGTCGCGATGACTTCCACTACGAGGGTGGCATCCGCAGCTTCGTGGAGCATCTGGCCCAGCTGAAGACGCCGCTGCACCCGAACGTCATTTCAGTCACCGGCGAGCACAACGGCATCGTCGTGGATGTGGCGCTGCAGTGGACCGACTCCTATCAGGAGACGATGTACTGCTTCACCAACAACATTCCGCAGAAGGACGGCGGTACCCACCTGGCTGGTTTCCGCGGTGCGCTGACCCGTGTGCTCAACAACTACATCGAGCAGAACGGCATCGCCAAGCAGGCCAAGATCAACCTGACCGGCGACGACATGCGAGAAGGCATGATCGCGGTGCTGTCGGTGAAGGTGCCGGACCCGAGCTTCTCCAGCCAGACCAAGGAAAAGCTGGTCAGCTCCGACGTGCGTCCGGCGGTGGAAAACGCCTTCGGTGCGCGCCTGGAAGAGTTCCTGCAGGAGAACCCGAACGAAGCCAAGGCGATCGCCGGCAAGATCGTCGACGCCGCGCGCGCACGTGAAGCGGCGCGAAAGGCCCGCGACCTGACCCGCCGCAAGGGCGCGCTGGATATCGCCGGCCTGCCGGGCAAGCTGGCCGACTGCCAGGAAAAGGATCCGGCGCTGTCCGAACTGTTCATCGTCGAGGGTGACTCGGCAGGTGGCTCGGCCAAGCAGGGCCGCAACCGCAAGAACCAGGCGGTGCTGCCGCTGCGCGGCAAGATCCTCAACGTGGAACGCGCGCGCTTCGACCGCATGCTGTCCTCCGACCAGGTCGGCACGCTGATCACGGCGCTGGGCACCGGCATCGGCCGAGACGAGTACAACCCGGACAAGCTGCGTTACCACAAGATCATCATCATGACCGACGCCGACGTCGACGGCGCCCACATCCGCACCCTGCTGCTGACGTTCTTCTACCGTCAGATGCCGGAGCTGATCGAGCGCGGTTACGTCTACATCGGCCTGCCGCCGCTGTACAAGATCAAGCAGGGCAAGCAGGAGCTGTACCTGAAGGACGACCCGGCGCTGGACAGCTACCTGGCCAGCAGCGCGGTGGAAAACGCTGCGCTGGTGCCGGCCACCGGCGAGCCCGGCATCGAAGGCCTTGCGCTGGAAAAGCTGCTGCTGGCCTACGCGGCCGCGCTGGATTCGATCGAGCGCAACGCACATCGCTACGACCGCAACCTGCTTGAAGCGCTGGTCGATTTCGTGCCGATGGACCTGGAAAGCCTGCGCGCTGCCGGCGAAGGCGAGGGCCTGGATGCACTGGCCAAGCGCCTCAACCAGGGCAGCCTGGGCAGCCCGCGTTTCACGCTGGAACTGCAGGAAGCCAACGACGAGCGCCCGGCCGCTGTGCTGGTGACCCGTCGCCACATGGGCGAACAGCACATCCAGGTGCTGCCGATGTCGGCCTTCGAAAGCGGCGAACTGCGCGCGATCCACCAGGCATCGAAGCTGCTGCACGGTCTGGTCCGCGAGGGCGCGACCATTTCCCGCGGTGCCAAGTCGATCGAAGTCGACAGCTTTGCCAAGGCACAGAACTGGCTGCTCGAGGAGGCCAAGCGCGGCCGCCAGATCCAGCGATTCAAGGGTCTGGGTGAAATGAATCCGGAGCAGCTGTGGGACACCACGGTGAACCCGGAAACCCGCCGACTGCTGCAGGTGCGTATCGAGGACGCTGTCGCAGCCGACCAGATCTTCAGCACCCTGATGGGCGATGTCGTCGAACCGCGTCGCGATTTCATCGAAGACAACGCGCTGAAGGTCGCAAACCTGGATATCTGACACAATCGGGACACGGCCGGCGCGCGGGGAGGCGCGCCGGCCTTCGACTCTTGAACACAGGTACCTGATGTCAGCATCCGCCCCGGTCTCCGCTCCGCCCCCGGTTCCGCCGGCTTCTGCCGCGCCGCGTGCCGTTTCGCCGTTGGCGGGGTTCTTCATCGACCTGGGCATCGCCGCTGTCACCCTGTTCGGCCTGAGCCTGGTCAGCGGCCTGCTGTGGGGCCTGTACCGTGGCGTGGTGGTTGGTTACGCGAACGCGCAGGCTGGCGCTGGCGCACCCGACGCCAGTTCGGTCGCGGCGTCACTGGGCCAGCCCGGCGCGCTTGCGCAGATTCTCATGGCGCTGTTCGCCACCGGTGGCGCCGCGTTGCTGCTGTACTTCTGGCGACGACCGGCCAACGCCGCCGAGCGCCACGCCTCGCGCCAGGCGCTGCGCCGCTCCTCCACCTGGGGCTGGACCCTGCTGGTGGCGACCCTGATCGTGCTCGGCAGCAACGGCATCGCCTTCCTGGCCAAGCAGTTCGGCGTCGAGCCGGTCCCCACCAATCTGGCGCTGATGCAGAGCGCGATCGCACGTTTCCCGTTGTTCCTGGTGCTGTTCGCGGTGGTCCTGGCGCCGGCCTACGAGGAACTGCTGTTCCGCCGCGTGCTGTTTGGCCGCCTGTGGCAGGCCGGGCGGCCTGGGTTGGGCGTGGTACTGAGCAGCCTCGCATTTGCCCTGATCCATGAGATCCCTGGCACGAGTGCCAATGGCCCGGCCGAAATCGCACAGCTGTGGCTGGTCTATGGTGGCATGGGGGCCGCGTTCTGCTGGCTCTACCGGCGCACCGGCACGTTGTGGGCGGCGATCACCGCCCATGCGCTGAACAATGCGGTCGCCCTTGCGGCGATGGTGTTCCTGGGGTCAACGTAAGGCCGCGTCCGCTTGACGAAAGATTAAGCCGCTACGCTACACACTCCGCATATGAACACGGGGGAGTTTCCATGAAACAACTGCTGCTGGCCCTTGTCATCACCACCCTGGTCAGCGCCTGCGCGACCACCACCTCCCCTACCGGTCGCCGGCAGATGGTGGGCGGCGTCTCGCAGGCGCAGCTGGACCAGCTCGGCGCACAGGCGTTCGCCGAAACCAAGCAGAAGGAAAAGATCAGCACCGACGGCCGCCAGAACGGTTACGTGCAGTGCGTGGTCAACGCCCTGGTCGCGCAGTTGCCAGCTCAATACCGTGGCGTACGGTGGGAGACGGCGGTATTCGTCGACAAGGAACCCAACGCCTTCGCCCTGCCCGGCGGCAAGGTCGGCGTGAACACCGGCATCTTCACCGTGGCCAAGAACCAGGATCAGCTGGCTGCCGTGATCGGCCATGAAATCGGTCATGTCATCGCCCGCCACCACGAAGAGCGCATCACCCGCCAGATGGGTGCGCAGACCGGGCTGGCCGTGCTCGGCGCGCTGGCTGGCGCAGCCTACGGCGAAGGTGCTGCCAGCACCGTCAACCAGCTCGGTGGCATGGGCGCGCAGACTGCCTTCCTGCTGCCGGGCTCGCGGACGCAGGAAAGCGAGGCTGACGTGATCGGCCAGCGGCTGATGGCCCAGGCCGGATTCAATCCGGCGCAGGCGGTCGACCTGTGGCAGAACATGATGGCCGCCAGCGGCGGTCGCAGCCCGCAATGGCTGTCCACCCACCCGGATCCGACCAACCGGATCCAGGAACTGCGACGTGATGCCCCGGGCCTGACGCCGGTCTATCAGCAGGCGCAGGCGGCCGGGCTACGGCCAAAGTGCGGATGAGTGCGCAGTTCTATGCTGTATTGCAGCACATAAAACGATTTCTCACGCCATCTGTTTCTGATACGTTTGGCGGCTCAGATTTTTCTGACAGTCCGACTTTGCCGCTAACCGGCGGTTCGATCGAGGTGAACGATGATTTTCCGTAACCACAAAGCTGTGCTTTCCGTCCTCGTCGCGACCGCCCTGACCGGCGCCGTGGTCACCGATGCCTTCGCGCAGTCCTCGCGTTCCTCCGAGCGCGGCAACCGTGGCGGCAAGCAGGCCAAGGCCGAGGCGCTGTACCCGAACGCGACCCGCCAGGAGCCGACGGTCAAGGCTTCGGCCAAGATGGGCAGCAAGCTGCAGAAAATGATCGACAGCTACAACAAGGAAAAGTTCCCGGAAACCCGCACCCAGGCCGACGCCATCCTGGCTGACAGCGCCGCGAACGAGTACGACAAGTCGCTGGCCGCGCAGCTGGCCTCGCAGGCTGCCTACCAGACCGATGACGCCCCGGCTGCCATCGCCTACCTGAAGCAGGTCCTGCAGTTCAACGGCCTGGACAACAACGGCCACTTCCAGTCGATGCTGATGCTGGGCCAGTTGCAGCTGCAGGAAGACCAGACAGCCGAAGGCCTGGCAACCCTCGACAAGTACTTCGCCGAGAGCAAGTCGACCAAGCCGGAAGAACTGATCGCCAAGGGCCAGGCGCTGTACCAGCTGGAGCGCTACCAGGAAGCGATTCCGGTGCTGAAGCAGGCCATCGCCGGCTCCGCCGAACCGAAGGACAACTGGAACCAGCTGCTGATGGCGGCCCTGTCCGAAGCCGGCCAGTCCGGCGAAGCGGTCAAGGAAGCCGAGGCGCTGGCCGCCAAGAACCCGAACGACAAGAAGGCCCAGCTGAACCTGGCCAGCATGTACATGCAGGCCGACCAGATGGACAAGGCGGCCGCGGTGATGGACAAGCTGCGCAGCAGCGGCCAGCTCACCGAAGAGCGCGAGTACAAGCAGCTGTACTCCATCTATGCCAACACCGACAAAAAGGAAAAGGACGTCATCGCGGTCATCAACGAAGGGTTGCAGAAGGGCATCCTGAAGCCGGACTACCAGGTTTACCTGGCGCTGGCCCAGTCCTACTACTACTCCGACCAGGTGCCGCAGGCGATCGATGCGTGGCAGAAGGCTGCCCCGCTGTCCAAGGACGGTGAGACCTACCTGAACCTGGCACGCGTCCTGCATGCCGAAGGTCGCATCCCGGAGGCCAAGCAGGCCGCCCAGCAGGCGCTGGCGAAGGGTGTGAAGAACCAGGCTGATGCCAAGAAAATCATCAACCTGAAGTAAGTAGGAATAACGCCTGAATGCCTGCCCAGTTGATGCGCAGGCGCTCAGGATTGGTATAAGCTTGGAGGTTCCTGCGGTGTCATGCACCGCTGATCAGGGATTCCGCCCCCGGCATCCCGGCCCCACTATTGAGCTCTTGGCGCATGACGGAACAACTAGTCGTTCACCGGTACGAACAACCCGATGACAAGGGGCTGAGCTGGCCTCGCATCGTCGGCATCGCGTTTGTAATTGCCCTGCATCTGGCCGCCTTCATGATGCTCCTCATTCCCGCCGTGGCTCCCAAGGCCGTGGCTGAGAAGGAGCGCAACGTCATGGTGACCATCGTCGATGCGCCGCCGCCGCCGCCCCCGCCGCCGCCGCCGCCGCCGACCGATACTCCGCCGCCGCCGGTGAAGAATCTGTCGCCGCCGAAGCCGTCGCCGGTCCCGCCGCCGCCGCAGGCGCCGGTCGTGGACGTGCCGGAGCCGCGCCCGAGCGATATCGTCACCCCGCCGTCGCCCCCCGCGCCGCCGGCACCTGCGACCTCGATCGAGGCCAGCGTGGACATCTCGTCGAAGGCCATGAATCCGCCGCGCTACCCGCCGGCCGCCTTCCGCGCGGGTATCCAGGGCGAAGTGATCCTGATCATTGATGTCGATGCCAACGGCAACGTCACCAATGTCACGGTGGAAAAGTCCAGCCGTAACCGCGACCTGGACCGTGCCGCGATGGAAGCGGCTCGCAAGTGGCGCTTCAACGCCGCTGAATCTGGCGGTAAGAAGGCGGCAGGTCGCGTTCGCGTCCCGGTCAACTTTGCGCTGAACTGATGCGCCCGGGTGGCCGCATGGCCACCCCCGCTCCCGGTTCGATTGTTTAGCTTAGCTACACCCTTTATCACCACACACAACAAAGGTAAGCGTCATGCTGCAGGAAATTTTCATCGCCGCTGCTGCCGGGGGCAATCCGTCCAACGCCCTGTCGCAGATGGGCTTCGAGCACCTGATCCACGAAATGACCACCAAGCCGGGTGATTTCGCGGTTTCCTGGGTCGTGCTGCTGACCCTGATCGCCATGTCGGCCATGTCCTGGTACTGGACCGTCATCAACATCTTCCGTGCGACCCGCCTGAAGAGCGCTGCTGATCGCGTCGTCAGCCTGTTCTGGGATACCCCGAACGCGCAGGACGCCATCCGTGCCATGGAAGAGCAGCCGGCTTCGGAGCCGTTCTCGAAGATCGCCCTGGACGCTGCCCAGGCTGCTGCGCACCACCAGCGCGCTGAAGGCGGCGCCACCGGCGGCGTGGGTGAGAACCTGAGCCGTTCGGAGTTCGTCGACCGCGCCCTGCGTCAGGCCGTCACCCGCGAAAGCAACAAGCTGCAGTCGGGCATGACCCTGCTGGCCACCGTCGGCGCGACCGCTCCGTTCGTCGGTCTGCTGGGTACCGTGTGGGGCATCTACGGCGCCCTGATCAAGATCGGTGCCACCGGCTCCGCTTCGATCGACGCCGTTGCAGGCCCGGTGGGTGAAGCGCTGATCATGACCGCGATCGGTCTGTTCGTCGCGATCCCGGCCGTGTTCGCCTTCAACTTCTTCAGCAAGATCAACAGCGCGACCATCAGCAAGTTCGATACCTTCGCGCACGACCTGCACGACTTCTTCGCCACCGGCTCGCGCGTCCGCTAATTGCGGCGCGCGTCACCCAGCGACGAACGTAAGTAGTCACCAAGATCTAGACGGAGCCCGTTATGGCTTTCAGTAGTGGTAACAGCGGCGGCCCCATGGCCGACATCAACGTTACGCCCCTCGTGGACGTGATGCTGGTGCTGCTGATCATCTTCATCATCACGGCGCCCCTGATGTCCCACAAGGTCAAGGTGGATCTGCCGGAAGCCAACCTGATCCAGAAGCCGGAAGACGCTGAAAAGCGTTCCGGACCGATCACCCTGGCAGTCAAGGAAGACGGCTCGATCTACTGGAACGACGAAGAAATCAACAAGCAGACTCTCGAGTCGCGCTTGGCGACCGCCGCCCAGCAGACCCCGCAGCCGCCGCTGAACCTGCGTGGTGACCGCACCACCAAGATGCGCGTCATCAACGACCTGACCAAGGTCGCGCAGGAGCAGGGCATGCTGGACGTCGGCTTCGTCGCGACCAAAGAAAAGGGGCAATAAGCCATGGCATTCAGTAGTGGTGGTGGCAAGGGCCCCATGGCAGACATCAACGTCACGCCCCTCGTGGACGTGATGCTGGTTCTGCTGATCATCTTCATCGTGACCGCGCCGATCATGACGTACCCGATCGCCGTCGACCTGCCGCAGCGCGTGCTCAACCCACCGCCGCAGCTGGTCGAACCGCCGCCGCCGATCGAACTGAAGATCGACGCCAGCAACCAGGTCTCGTGGAACAACAGCCCGATCAATACCAGCGAGCTGCAGCAGCGGATGGAGCAGGAGGTCCAGCGTGACCCGACCAACCAGCCGGAACTGCGCATCGACGCCAGCCCGGATTCCGAGTACGACGTGATGGCCAAGGTTCTGGCCGCCGCGAAGAATGCTCAGATGAAGAAGATCGGTTTTGTGCAGCAGTAATCGCTACACCGCAACACAACAGTCATGACGCGACTGCAGACGCCCCTGGAGACAGGGGCGTTTTTTTTTATGCCTGCCGGCCTGGACCGCTATGATCGGCGGATGCTCGCCCTCTTCGACTCCCTGCGTCATTGGCTCGACGGCATCGCCCACCTTGGCTCGATCCTGGCGGTGGCCTACCTGCTGTATCTGTTCGCGCTGGCGGGCTGGATCATGCTGCAGAAGCGTGAGCCGGTCGCCACGCTGAGCTGGATCCTGTCGTTGGCGCTGCTGCCCTACCTCGGCTTGTTCATCTACTACCTGCTGGGCCCGCAGAAGGTGAAGCGGCAACGGCTGCGCCGCGGACGCGCACGTTCGGGCATGGAGCACTACAGCGATGTCTGCCCACCGGATGCCGACTGCACCGAGCTGGCCAAGATCGCGCAGGCCACCACGGGCCTGGCGCCGAGCAGCGCGACCGAAGTGACCTGGCTGGTGGATGGTGCCGCTACCTACGCCGCTCTGTTGGAAGCGGTGGCGCAGGCTCGCGATCACGTGCACCTGGAGTACTACATCTTCAATCCGGACCATGCCGGTACCGCCCTGCGCGACGCCCTGGTCGAGCGCGCCCGTGCCGGCGTGCAGGTGCGCCTGCTGCTGGATGCAGTGGGTTCTTCCGCCCTGCCTCGCCGCTTCCTGCAGCCCCTGATCGATGCCGGTGGCGAGGCGGTCTGGTTCCATCCGCGGCAGCTGCTGAAGCCGTTCAAGCGGCCGTGGTTGAACCTGCGTACGCACCGCAAGCTCGTGATCGTCGATGGCCGGCTGGCCTTCACCGGTGGCATCAATATCACCGACGATGAAGACGAGAGCCGCAAGCCGAACGCCTACCGCGACCTGCACATGCGCATCTGCGGCCACGTCGTGCGCAGCCTGCAGCTGGTGTTCGCCGAGGACTGGCTCTATGCCAGTGGCCAGGATCCCTCGCGCATGGACATTGCCCGTCTGTGGCCGGCTGACATGCCGCTGCGCGGCGATGGTGCGATCAACGCCCAGGTGCTGGTCTCCGGCCCGGACTCGGGCTGGGAAACGATCCACCGCCTGCACGTGGCGGCCATCCAGGAAGCACACGAGCGCGTGTGGCTGGTGACGCCCTACTTCGTGCCGGGCGAAGCGGCGCGGATGGCGCTGACTTCGGCGGCACTGGGTGGACTGGACGTGCGCCTGCTGGTGCCGAAGATGAGCGACTCCTGGTTTGTCACCCAGGCCGCGCGCTCCTATTTCGACGAACTGCTGCACGCCGGGGTGAAGATCTACGAGTACGGCCCGCGCATGCTGCATACCAAGGCTTTCATCGCCGACGACGATGTCTGCATCGTCGGCAGCGCCAACTTCGACCACCGCAGCTTCCGCCTGAACTTCGAGCTGTCGATGATGATCAGCGACCGTGACCGTGTCGCCGCTCTGGCCGGGCTGCTGCAGGGAGAGTTCGACCGCGCCACCCGCGTGCACGACCAGGCCGGCCGTTCGCTGTGGCTGCACCGCCTGCCCGAGGCTTTCGCCCGGCTGGCCTCGCCGCTGCTCTGACGCAGCGCTACACTGCGGCGGATCATCCGGGGAGCCCGACTATGTACTGGTTGTACCTGCTGCTGGCGCTGGGCTGTTTCGCCTTCGCCCTGAAGACCCCCAGCGCCGCATTGATGACCCTGTGCCTGCTGGCCGCCCTCGCCTTCCTGCTGGCCTGGGTGCGCGGTCGCTATGTAGCCCGCTTCGGCGACCTTCAGCGGGACCCTGCCACCCTTGTCGATGCCGAGGAGCTGCGCCGCCTGCGCGAGCAGGCCCAGGCCCGCCGCAATGTCGACGCCAACGACCACGATCCGTCCCCTCTTTCCAAGTAGTTCCGTTCCATGACCCAGCTCAGCGTCAACGTCAACAAGATCGCCGTCCTGCGCAATTCGCGCGGCGGCGCCGAACCGGACGTGGTGCGCGCCGCCCAGGCCTGCCTGGATGCCGGTGCGCATGGCATCACCGTGCACCCGCGGCCGGACCGCCGCCACATCACCGCCGAGGACGTGCTGGCGCTGTCCACGCTGACCCGCGCGCGTGGTGTCGAGTTCAACATCGAAGGCAATCCGTTCGCACCGCCGCGCGAGGGCTACCCAGGCCTGCTGCCGCTGTGCGCGCAGACCCGCCCGGCGCAGGCGACGCTGGTGCCGGATGGCGATGGACAGATCACCTCCGACCATGGCTTCGACTTCGAGCGGGATGCCGAGCGGCTGCGACCACTGATCGCCGAACTGAAGGCGATGGGCTGCCGGGTCAGCCTGTTCGTCGATGCGGGCAACCCACTGCTGGAGCAGGCGGCCGAAGTCGGTGCAGATCGTGTCGAGCTGTATACCGGCCCCTATGCCGAAGCACACGCGGCCGGAGACGCTGCGGCGATGCTGGAACTGTTCGCCACTGCGGCGCGGCGGGCGCAGGCGGTGGGCCTGGGCGTCAACGCCGGGCACGACCTGTCGCAGGACAACCTGCGCGATTTCCTGGCCCACGTGCCGGACGTGCTGGAGGTGTCGATCGGCCACGCGCTGATCGGTGAGGCGCTGTACGACGGCCTGGATGCCACCGTGCGCGGGTACCTGGCGTTGCTCTGACCGCTCTCCTGTAGCGTTGAGCCATGCTCGACTCAGCACCGCGCTGAACCCTTCAGGCAGCCGTCGCAGCCATTGAGACGGCTGCGGCGTAACCTGCCGCAATGGGTATCGCGATCAAGGGCCGAGGTTCCACGTCCCACCTTGCCGGGCGCTTTGAAAGCACCGTCAGCGAGGCGGTGGACGACGGCTGGGCAGTTGATGAGAGCGAGGAATTCCTCGCCCCACGTCTGCGCACTGAAGTACGTGCCGAGACCGCACGCAGCATCATCAGCCGCAACACCTCACCGGACGTCGGCTTCAGCCAATCGGTGAATCCGTACCGCGGTTGTGAGCATGGCTGCTCCTACTGCTTCGCGCGCCCCTCGCACGCCTATCTGAACCTGTCGCCAGGCCTGGACTTCGAGACCAAGCTGTTCGCCAAGACCAATGCGCCGCAGCTGCTGCGCAAGGAGTTGTCGAAGCCGGGTTACGTGCCGCAACCGATCGCGCTGGGCATCAACACCGATGCGTACCAGCCGATCGAACGCAAGTTCAAGCTCACCCGCCAGCTGATCGAAGTGATGCTGGAAACCAAGCATCCGTTCTCGCTGATCACCAAGAACGCACTGGTCGAGCGTGACATCGATCTGCTCGCACCGCTGGCGGCGGAGAACCTGGTCAGCGTGCATTTCTCGGTGACCTCGCTGGACCCGCATCTCTCCGCAAAGCTGGAGCCACGCGCGTCGGCGCCGCATGCACGGCTGCGTGCGATGAAGCGCCTGCATGAAGCGGGCATTCCGGTCGGTGTGATGGTGGCGCCGGTGATTCCGTGGATCAACGACAGCGAACTGGAAGCCGTGCTGGAGGCCGCGCATGATGCTGGCGCCAGCACCGCAGGCTACGTGCTGCTGCGCCTGCCGCTGGAAGTGGCCCCGCTGTTCCGCGATTGGTTGGACACCCATCATCCCGATCGCGCCGCGCACGTGATGAGCACCATCCAGCAGCTGCGCGGCGGCAAGGATTACGACAGCCAGTTCGGCACCCGCATGCGTGGCCAGGGCGTGTATGCCGATCTGTTGAACAACCGCTTCAAGCTGGCGCGAAAGCGTCTCGGCTTCAATGCGCAGAACAGCCATTGGCCGAAGCTGGATTGCAGCCGGTTCGTGAAGCCGCTGACGCCGAAGAAGGATTCGCCGCAGGGAAGTCTGTTCTAGAACGCTGGACCGCTGCCCGGCTTACCGGCAACAATCTGCGCTTGGCCGGATGGCCTGCAAGCCAGGGAGGGATGCAGATGGATGACCCAGGATCCGTGACAGTGCGATGCCGTTCGCTTGACGACGAATCGGTTCGCACATGAAGCGCTCACATGCCTTCAGCTGTGGTGCATTTCTGCTTTTCTGTGGTACCGATGCAGAGGCTGCCCGTGCGTTTGTGGTTGAAGACGCTGCCATGCGCGCCCCCACCTGCCTTACGGTCGAGCCGCGCCAGCGGCTCTTCGCTTGTCACCAGATCGTTGCCGGGGACAGCCGAGTGATCGGGCTGAGACGATTCCGCTCGTCGTGGAGGACCGACCGTTCCACCTTCAGCAAGCTCACGATCCAGCTCCCCGCTGATGCGAAAGCAGGCGACCGGTTCTCTGTCCCAAATGATCGAGTACGGATGTTCCATAGCAGAGGGTCCAGCGCGTTTGCCGGAAAGACGGGCTGCTACGCAGTGCCGGTCGCAGGGCAGATTACCGTGGTTTCCGCAGGAGACTTCGGCATCGAGGTCCAGGTCGATGCAACGTTTCGCTCTGCAAGCCCACTGCAATGGCCGGGAGAGTGCGAGGCACCGACCACAGTGTCAGAGCATCTGAGAGCCCAGCCATTGTCTCTGGAGCAGCTTGATGCATGGACGGGAGTGCATGATCCGGAGGCATCCCCCTTCGAACAGGCACACCCCTCCAGACGTTCGCGCAACTGAATCCGCATGAACGTGCTGTACATGATGAAACGCACTCACTGCTTCCACGCCAGTGGTCTCCTTCTCTACCTTGCGAGCGTGCAGGTGGAAGCTCGCTCCATTCACGAATGCATCATCGTTCCGCAGGCCGCGATCGTCACTGACATGCCGGCTGGCCTGGACGAGTTCGAACAGCGTCTGTGGGTGGCAGATACAGGTCAGAGGGTGCGCAAGGGCACCGATACCCTCCTTCTGCTGCGCCTCTTCTCGGAGTCGCCAGGCGTGATCGACTCCCAGCAGTACATCAAGATCACAGGCAGCTTGAAGCGATACGCGCCCTCGTCGGAAGGGACGCCGGAGGTAGTGGATGCACGCCTCACCAGTGGCGGCGCGGGCTTTGTGCACAAGGGAGACAACTGGCTGTCCGATTCAGTCGACGTAGAACTACATCAGCCGCATGAGCGCGATAATCGGATGGAAGTCAAAGTGACGGCTGTCGGGTGGAACAGTTATCGAAAAGAAGACCGTTCCTTCTATCTCCAGTTCACCTGTCAACTGAAGGAAATCCCTGTCGAGAAGCTCAGTGCCTGGCAAGGAGGAAACGACGATCTCTGGGGATCCTTTGGTCCCACCCGATAGCCGGGTGGAACTGCCTGCATGCAATCACTTCTGCGACGACTGGCAATGCTGAAAATAGAAATTCATTCCCTGAGGTTCTAATCACGACTGGACGAGGATGCGTTCTTCTCCAGGTTGAACCAGATTCCGGGCGTGGTGTCTGTCGAAGGTATGAGAGAGTTGATTTCGCTGTTCCAGCGCTATGGAATAGACATGCGCCAGCTGCGGAAACTGGAGACGGGAGAATTCAGCTCATGGATGCGGAACAGATCCGCCTACTGGTTCAAGTCGATGTATCCGGACCCGTGAGCACATGACATGAGGATCATCTACTGGCTGGGCATCGCGTTCCTGTGGATGCTTCCGTTGAACGTTCTGTTGCTGACGGGCGGCAAGCCGATCTCCGGCGACGCGCTTGGAGAAGAAGAGCTCGTTGGTTTCGGTGTGGCGGTGTTCGGCGCTGTGGCAGGCGGGATTCTCTATCGCCGTCGCCCGCGGTAGCGTCGAGCCCGCCCGACTCTATCTGGAGCGAAGTCGAGCAAGCTGGACTCTATTTGCCACGGCCGCTTGCAACAGCCAATCTGAGGCTGATGGCTTTCGGGTTCTGGAAGCTGCAACAGCTAGCATGGAAAGCTTGGAGTTACGCGTACTGGCACCGCGTTCTGAGGGAAAATGCTGCCTCTTCTGACATCGATTCTCGGCGGCAGTACCGCGGAGGCAAGAGCGGAAAGAGGAACCTCATGCCGGTAATCCGTACATGCAAGAAGATCATGATGCCGCAGATGTCGGGACAGAGAGTCTAGACGGCCAGTTGTCGAGCATGGGTCCATGCATTGCACACGGGGGAATGATGAAGTTCATACTTTGGGCACCTGTAGTGATATTTGCCCTGTTGTCGTTGAGAGCAACTGTCTTCGTCGTCTATCAAGGGGTAAGTGGATCTCCTTTCGCGGAAGAGGAAATCACTGTCGCTGGGGTTGGGTTGGTCTGCGGCTGGATTGCCTGGGTCATGTACAAAACCCTGATCAGACCGTGGAGGAAGCCGAAGCCCTAATGTAGAGCTGGAGTTGGTGGAGGTATCAACTATTCCGCCGGCGGTGGAACTTCCACTGAAATTGGTATTGGAATTGGCGGCGGTGCATCACCGGGTGAGCTGTCTAAGAAGGATGGCGATTGGGGGAATGGTTGGTGAAGAAGAAATCATTGGCTCATTTGCTTCTATACGCTGTGATTGCGGCCCTGATAGGCGGTACCTATCTTTCAATGTTTGGATCCATCGGAGGTGGCGATTGGACCGGAAAGCCAACAGAAGCAGAACTGCGCGCTGCTACCGATACCTTTGAACTCCCTTCAGGGGTCCATCCCACGAACGTTAAGTTCTTACCGAAGGTCACGTTCCTGGGGGCCGTCTTCGACGCCGAACTCGAATCTGATCCAGAGCAGATCGCCGCTTTCTTCATCAAACAAGCCGCAGAGAAGCGGTGGCGACTGCAGAAAGACAAACGGCAGCGCCATTACAGATTGATGGTCTTCTGCGAGGATCGCCTGGCACGCTCGGTAGAGCTGACGACAAGAGGCAGTACGGTGAAGCTCTATGGAGGAACCTACTGGGACTCGGACAGGGGCGGCGACTACTACTGCTCTCCTGAGGCCCGGTAAACCACCGACGGCATAACGAACTTGCCTGGATATCGGCTCCAATCGGGAGGAGTACGATGACCTCACCGTCCCCCAAACAACTTCTGCGCGCTCTGGAACAGGATCCAACTCGTCGCGATGAACTTGTCCCCACCCTGCGGCCTGTTACCGCGATGGGTATGGGTAAACGCCGTCGGCGCAATCAGCAGGCTGCCGGTGCGTGGTGCGATCTTCCGCCCCTGGAACAGGAACTCGGTCTCGCCCTCTTCGAATTCCTCGTTGAGGTACAGCGTCCACAGCACGTGCCGGTGCAGGGTCTCGGCCTGCGCATCCTTGGGGTACAGCTCGCAGTGCCAGTACGGGTAACCGCCCTCGCCCGCCGCATACCATTGCAGGTTGATGGCGCCCGGGCGCAGGCAGGTGCGGGCCAGGTCGGCCAGCTGCTGCTGCGGCATGTCAGGGAAGTCCTCGGCAGACAGGCGTCGCGGTTGGCCCTTGCTGTCCTGGATCTGCAACATCAGCGGCGCGATCAACGCCTGTGGATAACGGCGTAGATAAGTCAGCAGGCCGTTGAACACCGCGTGCTGCAGCTGATGGTCCACATCCTGCCAGCCATCAAGGCCGCTGATGCGCAGATCCTTGCTGTGCTTGAGTTCCGGGAACACGCCACTGCCCACGGCACCGGGCTGCAGGCCACGCGCCGCCCGCATGCGCTCGACGATCGCCGCGCAGACCTCGCTGGGGACCGCGTTGTGGATGACCTCGATGAAATCGACCGGGCCCTGCTCGTGCATGCGTGCATTCCTTAGGCGGCAACGGCTTGATGGTGCCGTTTGCCGCCCTCGGTGTCACCCCACGGTCATGTCATCGATCTGCCATGACCGTCGTCAGGCAACCGCCAATCAGCCCTGCGCGTCGTCGTGCGCGCGGTGGTAGCGCACGGCTTCGGCCACTTCCTCGCGCGAACCCAGGAACACCGGCACGCGCTGGTGCAGCTGGTCGGGCTGGATGTCGAGGATGCGCTCGCGGCCGGTCCAGGCGGCGCCGCCGGCCTGTTCGACCAGCAGGCCCATCGGGTTGGCCTCGTACATCAGGCGCAGCTTGCCGGCCTTGGACGGGTCCTTCTTGTCCCACGGGTAGATGAAGATGCCGCCGCGGGTCAGGATGCGGTGCACGTCGGCGACCATGCTGGCGATCCAGCGCATGTTGAAGTTCTTGCCGCGCGTGCCTTCCTTGCCCGCCAGCAGATCGCCGACATAGGCCTGCATCGGTGCTTCCCAGTGGCGCTGGTTGGACATGTTGATCGCGAACTCCTGGGTAGCCGCCGGAATCTGCATGTTCTCGGTGGTCAGCACGAACTCGCCCTTCTCACGGTCCAAGGTGAAGGCGTGGGTGCCATGGCCGACGGTCAGCACCAGCTGGGTGCTGGGCCCGTAGATGCAGTAGCCGGCGGCGATCTGCTTGCTGCCCGGCTGCAGGAAGGCGTCGTCGCCCGGCAGTTCGACATTGGTCGGGCAGCGCAGCACCGAGAAGATGGTGCCGACGGAGACGTTGACGTCGATGTTGGAGCTGCCGTCGAGGGGATCGAACAGCAGCAGGAAATCACCGCGCGGGTAGATGTCCGGCACCGGCTGGCTGTGGTCCATTTCCTCCGAGGCGCACGCGGCGAGGTGGCCACCCCAGGCGTTGGCTTCGAGCAGGATCTCGTTGCTGATGACGTCCAGCTTCTTCTGCGCCTCGCCCTGCACGTTGCCGGTACCGGCATCGCCCAGCACGCCACCGAGGGCCCCCTTGCTGACGGCGATGGAGATGCTGGTGCAGGCGCGGGCGACGACCGCGATCAGCTGGCGCAGGTCGGCGTTGATGCGGCCGGCGTGCTGTTCCTGGATCAGGAAGCGGGTCAACGAAGTACGGGACATGAGCGGGCAGGTCTCGGCAGCGGGAAAACGCCTATTGTCGCCCGTATGGCGGGGGCGTGCGTGAGCGCGGGAAGGCGTAATCGTTTCCAGATGCGTTGCGCTCGTGGCGCCTCCCCCTCCCACGCGCTTCAGGGTTCGCCGCGAGCGCGGTGGGAATGGCAAAGACAAGAGCAAGAGCAAAAAACAAAGGCGCCTTCCGGCGCCTTTGTTTTCAAGCGTGTGCCGCGTTGCTTCAGCCCTTGGCGACGGTGGCCACGGCCTTGGCGACGTATTCCAGGTTGTTCTGGTTCAGCGCGGCCACGCAGATGCGGCCGGTGCCGACGGCGTAGATGCCGAACTCGTCGCGCAGACGCTCGACCTGCTCGCGGCTCAGGCCGGAGTAGGAGAACATGCCGGCCTGTTCGTTGATGAAACCGAACTGCGGCGCGCCGGCAGCGGCCAGCTTCTCGACCAGGCCTTGGCGCAGGGCGTGGATGCGCTCGCGCATCTCGGTCAGCTCCTGCTCCCACATCGCACGCAGTTCCGGGTTGGTCAGCACGCCGGCCACCAGCGCGGCACCGTGGGTGGACGGGCTGGAGTAGATGGTGCGGATCACGCGCTTGACCTGCGACTGCACCGCCTTGGCGTCAGCGGCGGTCGGTGCCACCATCGACAGCGCACCCACGCGCTCGCCGTACAGCGAGAATGACTTGGAGTACGAGTTGGCGACGATGAAGCTGTCGATGCCGGCTTCGGCGATGATGCGCACGGCGGCGCCGTCCTGCTCGATGCCCTTGTCGAAGCCCTGGTAGGCCATGTCGATGAAGGGGAACAGCTGCTTGTCCTTCAGCAGCTGCGCGACCTGCTTCCACTGGGTGACCGTGAGGTCGGCACCGGTGGGGTTGTGGCAGCAGGCATGCAGCAGCACCACGGTGCCGGCGTCAAGATTGCCCAGGTCGGCCAGCATGCCGTTGAAATCGACGCCATGGGTGGCCGGGTCGAAGTAGGTGTAATCCAGCACGTCGAAACCGGCGGCGCTGAACACCGCACGGTGGTTTTCCCAGCTCGGGTTGCTCAGCGCAACGGTGGCGTGCGGCAGCAGCTTCTTCAGCACGTCGGCGCCGACGCGCAGCGCACCGCTGCCGCCGACGGTCTGTGCGGTAGTGACGCGGCCGGCGGCCAGCAGCGGCGAGTCCTTGCCGAACACCAGCTCACGCGTCGCCTGCGTGTACGCCGGCAGGCCATCGATGGGCAGGTAGCCGCGCGGTTTGGCCTCGGCGGCGAGCTGCTGCTCGATCTGCTTGACGGCGCGCAGCAGCGGAATGCGGCCGCTCTCGTCGTAGTAGATGCCCACACCCAGGTTGACCTTGGTCGGGCGGCTGTCGGCGTTGTACGCCTCGGTCAGGCCCAGGATCGGGTCGCCTGGGACCAGTTCCACGTTTGCAAAGAAGGACACGGCGGTACTCGTTCGGTAGACGGAAAGGGGGAGGAAGTGCGCTACGCGGTCCGCGGCTTTTCGGCCGGAAACAGCCCATCGTAACAAAGCCTGCCGGGGCTGGCCGCCGCCATCGTCATCCGCGGCCCCGTACCATGGCGTGCGTTGCCGCCTGATCCATCAACCTGAATCATGAATCCCGCCGCACGACGCCGTTGCCTGCCACTGTCCGCCCTGCTGCTGTCGCCTTGGGCGGCGGTGGCCGAGCCTGCGCCCACCGCCCTGCCTGCGGTGCAGGTACAGGCCGCCCGGGTGCCAGGCATCGATCCGTTCGCGCTGCCGGCCAGCCAGGACACGGTCTGGATCGACGCCAGCCGCGCGGGCACCGGTGCGCAGCTGTCTGAGGCCTTGGCCGGGGTCCCCGGACTGCTGGCACGTGACCGGCAAAACTTCGCCCAGGACACGCAGCTGTCGATTCGTGGCTTCGGCGCACGCTCGACCTTTGGCGTGCGCGGGGTGCGGGTGCTGATCGACGGGGTGCCGGCGACCATGCCTGACGGCCAGGGTCAGCTGTCGCATGCCAGCCTGTTGGGCGCCGAGCGCATCGAGGTGCTGCGCGGGCCGTTCTCGGCGTTGTACGGCAATTCCTCCGGCGGCGTGCTGCAGGTCTGGAGCGCGCAGGGCCAGGCCGGCGACCCGTGGCGGTTGCGCGTGAATGCCGGCGCCGACAACACGCTCAGTGTCGGTGCGCAGCTGAAGGGTGCCGGTCAAGTGCTGGACTACAACATCGCCGCCAATCACTTCCGCACCGATGGCTGGCGGGACCATAGCCGCGCGCGCCGTGAATCGCTCAACGCACGCATCGGTGGAGAGCTGGGCGGCGGGCGGCTGGAGCTGCTGCTCAATGCGCTTGACGCCCCCGATGCGCAGGATCCGCTGGGCCTGACCCGTGCCCAGGTGGCGGCTGATCCGCGCCAGGCCACGGCAGTCGCGCACCAGTACAACACCCGCAAAACCGTGCGCCAGCAGCAGGCCGGCCTGCGCTGGACCCGTGAAACGGGAGCGCAGCGCTGGCAATTGATGGGCTATGCCGGCCAGCGCGCGGTACGCCAGTACCTGCCGATTCCGCCGGCACCCCAGACCAACAGCCCGCTGCATGCCGGCGGCGTGATCGATCTGCAGGGCGGCTATGGCGGGCTGGACGCGCGCTGGGGCTGGCACGGTGATCTGGCCGGGCGACCGCTGGACCTGGTAGCCGGGCTCAGCGCCGACCGCCAGCGCCAGCACCGCACCGGCTTCGAGAACTTCATCGGCAGCGCCTTGGGCGTGCGTGGGCGGCTGCGTCGTGACCAGATCGACGTCGTGCAGAACGTGGATCAGTTCACCCAGGCCTGGTGGCAATGGAGCCCGCGTTGGTCGCTGCTGGCCGGGCTGCGCCACAGCGCCGTGCGATTCGAATCGAATGACCGCTACATCGTCGGCGCCAACCCCGACGACAGTGGCCACCGCCGCTACCAGGCGACCACGCCGGTTGCAGGCGTCACCTTCGAGGCCAGCCCGCAGTGGCGGCTGCACGCGGCGGTGGGACGTGGTTTCGAGACCCCCACCTTCAACGAACTGGGCTATCGCGCCGACGGCCAAGCCGGGCCGGCACTGGATCTGGCCGCCGCGCGCAGCCGCTCCATCGAGGTTGGCAGCAAGTGGCACGCACAGGATGGCAACCAACTCGATATCAGCCTGTTCCGTGCAGATACCGACGATGAGCTGGCCGTTGCCAGCAATATCGGCGGACGCAGCACCTACCGCAACATTGGCCGCACCCGCCGCCAGGGGCTGGAGCTGCAGTACCGACAGCCGCTGGCCGAGCACCTGGAACTGCAGCTGGCGTGGACCTGGCTGCAGGCGCAGGTGCGCTCGCCGTACCTGACCTCGAACACCCTGGTCGCTGCAGGCAGCCGCCTGCCCGGCGTGCCGCGCCAGCAGGCCTTCGCCCGGCTGCAGTGGAGCCCTGCCGATTGGCAGTGGGCGCTGGAGGCAACGGCCAGCAGCGATACCGTGGTCAATGACGTGGCCACCGAGCGCGCGCCGGGCTACGCCCTGCTGCACCTGGAAGCCGGCCGTCGATGGACGCTGCCGGGCGGCGAGCTGCGCGCCTTCGCCAGGCTGGAGAACGTGCTGGACCAGGCCTACATCGGCTCGGTGATCGTCAATGACGGCAATGGTCGCTTCTACGAGCCGGGACCGGGACGGCGAGCCAACGTCGGCCTGCAATGGTCGTGGCGTTGAGTTGGTAGTGCCGGCCGCTGGCCGGCATCGCGCCGTGCAGGGCGTCAGGGGGTTGCCGGCCAGCGGCCGGCACTACCGGTCAGTCGGGGGCTTTGGCTGGCACGAACGGCGAGGTCGGGTCGCTGGCCGGGAAGGTCTCCTCCAGCGCCTCGTCCTGGTTGTCGCTCGCGCGCTGCTTGCGTTCACGGCGCTTGAGCGGGCTCTCCTGGCCACCGCGATGGCGGTCGCCGCCATCCTTGCGGTCCTGGGCCGCCTGTTCAGCCTCGTGCTTCACCGGCAGGTGGTCGTGCTCGGCATCGAAGAACGGCGCGCCGGTTCCGCGGTAGTCGGCGTTGTCGGCATCGCGCTTGCCGCGCTGCTCGCCAGGAATGGGCGGGTGGTTCTCCCGCAGCGGGTCTCGCGAGGTCTCTCGGCTCATGGTCTGGTACCTGCCCTTGGGGGGATTCCACTACACCGCCCCGCAGGTAAAGCCGTTGCGAACCTGGCGTCATGAACATCTCGCTCACCCCCCGGTAACGGCACCGCGCGTATTCCTGCCCACCCGCCCCCGCTGCAGGAGCCGGCCATGCCCCGTCTTGAACGACCCGCACCGTCCGTGTTCAACGCCCTGCTCGATCCGCTCGGCCAGCGCAGCGCGCAGCGCCGTACGCGTCGCCATGAAGATCCCCAGGCGGTGGCGCAGGACTACCTGCAGTACATGCTCAGCGACTACGAGGAGCGCCGCGGGCAGAGCCACCGGAACTGGCGCGACCTGTGCCCGGTGTATGCCTTCGCGTTGACCACGCATGCTGCGGATTGGCCACGCGGTGATGCCGCCGATACCTGCGAGGAACTGGCCGAGCACTGGGAACAGATGCGCGGGCAGTCACGCTTGGGCTGGTCGCAGGCGCGGCCGGTGGTGGAAGACGCCTGGCGCGCGCTGGACCATATTCCGGCGGCGGCGGTGAGGCCGTTGCTGCAGTAGTGCCGGCCGCTGGCCGGCAACCCCAGGAAACTTCAGGCCGCGAGCTCTGCCGGCCAGCGGCCGGCACTACCGCATCTGCGTAGAACCCACGTGCACGGTATCGACACGGGTGGTTTACACCGCCCATCCGAAGCTGGATGCCCTGCCCCGCCAAAGGTACGCCCATGGCCCGCCCGATCTGGACCGGCACGCTGTCGTTTGGCCTGCTCAACGTGCCGGTGTCGCTGATGTCCGGCGAACGCAAGGTCGACCTGCAGTTCCGCATGCTCGATTCCCGCGATCGCAAACCGATCCGTTTCGAACGGGTCAACGCCGACACCGGCGAGGAGGTGCCCTGGAAGGACATCGTCAAAGCCTATGAGTACGACAAGGGCAGTTATGTCGTGCTGGAGGAAGGTGATATCCGCTCGGCCGCGCCTGAAAGCCACGAAGCGGTGGAGGTGGAATCATTCGTGGATGCGGCGCAGATCGACCCGCGCTATTACGAGAAACCGTATCTGCTGGTGCCCGGCAAGAAGGCCGAGAAGGGCTATGTGCTGCTGCGCGAAACGTTGCGCAGCACCGGCAAGGTGGGCATCGCGCGGGTGGTGGTGCGTACGCGCGAATACCTGTGTGCGGTGATGCCGCATGAGGACGCGCTGGTGCTGATGATCCTGCGCTATCCGCAGGAACTGGTGGATCCCGAGGACTACAAGCTGCCCACCGGCAAGCTGTCCGACTATCGCATCACCAGCAAGGAAACGGCGATGGCCGAGCAGTTGATCGAGTCGATGGCCGGCGATTGGGATCCGTCGCAGTACCACGATGAATTCCGCGAGCGCCTGCAGCAGGTGTTGAACAAGCGCATCAAGTCCAAGGGCGGCACCACGCGGGTGGACGATGAGCCGGCACCGCGCGAGGACGCCAGTACCAATGTGGTCGACTTCATGGCGCTGCTGCAGAAGAGCCTGGATGCGAACAAGCGAACGCCAGCGAAGAAGGCCGCAACGCGCAAAGCAACCGCCAAGTCGCCAGTGAAGAAGGCCGCAAAGAAGACAACGAAGAAGGCTGCAAAGAAGACCGCACCCCGACGCAAGGCGGGGTGAGCCATGTCGTTGCACCAGTATCGGCGCAAACGCCGGCTTGGCGGTGGCGCCGGGCAGACAACGGAGCCCGACGACACGCCCGCACCGGGCGACCCGAAGCAGCGGCCGACCTTTGTCATCCAGCTGCACCATGCCAGCTCGCGTCACTATGACTTCCGCCTGGAAATGGACGGCGTACTGAAGAGCTGGGCGGTGCCCAAGGGGCCTTCCCTGCGCGTCGGTGAAAAGCGGCTGGCCGTGGAAGTGGAAGACCATCCGCTCTCCTACGCCGGTTTCGAGGGAGACATTCCTGAAGGTCACTATGGTGCGGGCCACGTGGAAGTCTTCGACCACGGCACCTGGGCCTGTGAAGGCGATCCACTGCAGGCACTGGCGGCGGGCAGGATCGACTTCGTGCTGCATGGACAACGCCTGGCCGGTGGCTGGAAGCTGGTGCGGACCGCGATGAAAGGACGCCAGGTGCAGTGGCTGTTGATCAAGCGCGGTGACGGGGAAGCGCGCGACGCGGAGGCGGATGACCTGCTGACGGCACCGATGCCGAAACGAACACCTGCGGCGAAGAAGCGTTCCGCGGACAAGACGGCGCGAGCTGCACCCGTCGCACGCACGACCACACGCAAGGCCGATGTGCGCTGGCATGCACGCGCGCTGCAACTGCACGGCGCACGTGACGCACCCTACCCGCATGCATTCAAACCGCAGTTGACCGATCATCGCGACAGTGCGCCGGACGGCGACCGCTGGCTTCACGAGATCAAGTGGGATGGCTATCGCCTGCTGGCTGATCTGCACAATGGCGAGGTCAAGCTGCGCTCCCGCAACGGTCTGGATTGGACCGATGATTTTCCCGAAGTGGTGCAGGCCGTGCAGGCGCTGCCGGTGCGCGATGCACGCCTGGACGGCGAGCTGGTGGTGCTGGACAAGGAAGGACGCAGTGACTTCGCAGCGTTGCAGCGGGTGATCGACGGCAGTTCGAAGCAACCGCTGCGCTACATCGTGTTCGATCTTCCGGGCTTGGCTGGAGCGGATATCAGTCGTGCGCCGTTGCTGGAGCGCAAAGCACTCCTGAAAGAGCTCATTGGGCCGGCGCCTGGCACCCTGGCCTTCAGCGAGCACGTGATCGACCATGGCCCGCAGGTGTTCGATGCCAGTGGCAAGGCCGGATTCGAAGGCATCGTCAGCAAGCAGGTGGATGCCCCGTACGTGAATACCCGCGCGCGCAGCTGGGTGAAGGTGAAGCACGAAGACACCGACGAGTTCCTGATCGTCGGCTACACGGCACCCAAGGGTTCCCGGGTGGGGTTCGGCTCGCTGCTGCTGGCGACGCCGGACAAGGGCGGCTTGCGCTATGTGGGCCGCGTTGGCACCGGTTTCGACGACCAAAGCCTGCGCGCGCTCCTCAAGGCGCTGCAGCCGTTGGCAGTGAAGACGCCCGTGCTGCAGCTGCCGGCGCATGTGCCGTTCCGTGCTGCCAGCGTACGCTGGGTGAAGCCGGTGGCGGTTGCCGAGGTGGCCTTCCGTGGCTGGGGCAAGGAAGGCCTGCTGCGCCAGGCCAGTTTCAAGCGACTGCGCAGCGACAAGCGGAAGGAGGACCTGGGAATGAGCACCGCAGATACCGAAACCGGAGGCGAGGTCGAGATCACTCATCCGGAGCGGGTGGTGTTTCCAAGGCAGAAACTGCGCAAGGGTGACGTGGCCGACTACTACCAGCGCATGGCGCGCTGGATCCTGCCCGAGATTGCCGGACGTCCGCTGTCACTGCTGCGCTGCCCGGACGGCGTGGGCAAGGCCTGCTTCTTCCAGAAGCACCATGGCCCCGGCCTGGGGGACGCGGTACATGCGGTGCCCCTGCAGCAGAAGAGCGGCCGCGAGGATTACGTCTACGTCGACGATGCGCGGGGCCTGCTGCAGCTGGTGCAGATGAACACCCTGGAACTTCATCCGTGGGGCGCGACCGTGGCCGATCCCGAGCACCCGGATCGTCTGGTGTTCGATCTCGACCCCGGCGAAGGGGTGAGCTGGGCACAGGTGAAGGCCGCTGCGCGCGATGTCCGTGACCGCCTGCAGGAGGTGGGCCTGCAGAGCTTCGTGCGGCTGTCCGGTGGCAAGGGCGTGCACGTGGTGGTGCCGCTGCAGCCCAAGGCTGGCTGGGACGAGGCCAAGGCGTTCTGCGAGGCGTTCGCGCAGGCAATGGCGCTGGAGCAGCCTGATCGCTACGTGGCGACGATGAGCAAGGCCAAGCGCGGCGGCGTGATCTTCATCGATTGGCTGCGCAACACACGCGGTGCCACCAGCGTGTGTTCGTGGTCGCTGCGCGCGCGCGATGCTGCCGGCGTGGCGGTGCCGCTGCGCTGGGAAGAACTGGCCCGGGTGAGCGCGGCCGACGCGTTTCCGATGGCCAAGGCGCTGGCGCGCGCCAAGCGGCTGAAGGGTGACCCATGGCAGGGCATCGCGCGGTTGAAGCAGAGGCTGCCGTCTCTGAAGCGGTAGTGCCGGCCGCTGGCCGGCAACCTCGGCCATCCTGCAGTTGCCGGCCCGCGGCCGGCACTACTGCATGCGCTCAGCGCAGATCGCGCGAGGGGCGGCGGCCGAACCACCAACCGACCAGCAGTTGCAACGGCAGCGATGCCAACAGCGAAATGACGAACCAGAACGGGAAGTCCGCACCCGCCGTCCACATCGCGTAGCCACAGCCCAGCGCGATCAGCGACCAGATCGAGAAGCCATGTGAACGCGGCCAGCACGGTGCGTAATAGGTGGCGAAGGAAATGCCGGCGACGCCACCGAGTACGCTGAAGGCCAGGTCCCACCCCAGCTGCACGCTGTTGCTGTCCGGCGACAGGCCCAGCAACGGCGGCAGCCAGCCGGCGACGCTGCTGACCAGCGCAAGCGACAGCACGCCGCCGATCAGGGCGACGATGGACAGGAACAGGGTCTTGAGCAGGCCAGGCATGCGCGTATTGTACGGCTGCCACAGAGTGCCCGCGTTGCCGGCCAGCGGCCGGTACTACCGAACCGACTGGGGTTTTGCCGGCCAGCGGCCGGCACTACCGATGGATCGGCATGGCCGCCGTGCCCGTGGGAGAGGGGTACGGAGCAGCGGCGGCCATGCACAGGCAGTCAGGCGGCGAAGTCGAGCACCACGCGGCCTTCGATGGTGCCCGCGTGCATGCGCGCGAACACGTCGTTGATGTTTTCCAGGCGGTCGGTGCTGACCGTGGCTGCGACCTTGCCTTCGGCGGCGAACTGCAGTGACTCCTGCAGATCCAGCCGGGTGCCGACGATCGAGCCGCGCACGGTGATGCCGTTGAGCACCATGCCGAAGATGTCCAGCGGGAAGTTGCCGGGCGGCAGGCCATTGAGCGACACGGTGCCACCGCGGCGGACCATGCCCAGAGCCTGTTCGAACGCCTTGGGCGACACTGCGGTGACCAGGGCGCCGTGCGCACCGCCGATCTCCTTCTTCAGGAATGCGGCCGGATCGGTGGTACGCGCGTTCACGGTGATCTGCGCGCCGAGCTGCCGGGCCAATGCCAGCTTGTTGTCGTCCACATCCACCGCAGCCACGTTCAGGCCCATCGCACGGGCGTACTGCACCGCCATGTGGCCCAGGCCACCGATGCCGGAAACCGCCACCCAGTCCCCGGGCTTGGTGTCGGTCACCTTCAGGCCCTTGTAGACGGTCACGCCGGCGCACAGCACCGGCGCGATCTCGACGAAGCCCACTTCCTTCGGAAGCAGGCCGACATAGTTGGCATCGGCCAGTGCGTACTCGGCGAAGCCGCCGTTGACCGAATAGCCGGTGTTGCGCTGCGTCTCGCACAGCGTTTCCCAGCCACCCAGGCAGTGTTCGCAATGGCCACACGCCGAGTACAACCAGGGGATGCCGACCCTGTCGCCTTCCTTGACGTGCCCTACCCCGCCTCCCACGGCCACGACGTGCCCCACGCCCTCGTGGCCGGGGATGAACGGCGGGTTCGGTTTCACCGGCCAGTCGCCCTCGGCGGCGTGCAGGTCGGTGTGGCAGACGCCACAGGCCTCGATCCTGACCAGCACCTCGCCCGCCCCCGGGCGCGGTACCGAGACTTCCTCGATGACCAGCGGCTTGCCGAACTCGCGTACGACGGCGGCCTTCATGGTGGATTGCATGTTCGGATCTCCGCAGTGCGCTTGCCCACAGAATGACGCCGGCTCGAGGCCGGCGCTTTGATCACGATCAAACCTTTGAAGATCCGTGCAGCAGGTTCAGCTGGCCAGCACCGATGCTTCGCGCGCCAGTCGTTCGATGGCGTCCCAGTCACGGGTCTGCAGCAGCGCCGGGGTGGTCAGCCACGAGCCGCCCACGCACAGCACGTTGGGCAGGTGCAGGAACTGCGGCGCGGTCTGCGCGCTGATGCCACCGGTCGGGCAGAACCGCACGTCGGCAAACGGGCCGTGCCAGGCCGCCAGCAACGCAGCGCCACCGGCCTGCACCGCCGGGAAGAACTTGAAGGTGTCCGTGCCCTGCTCCAGGCCCAGGATCAGGTCCGAGGCGGTGGCGGCACCGGGCAGGTACGGCAGGTCGGTATCGCGTGCGGCGGCATACAGCGCCGGCGTTGCACCGGGCGACACCGCGAAGCGCGCGCCGGCCTGCTTCGCCGCCTGCATCTGCGTGGCGTTGAGCACGGTGCCGGCGCCGATGACAGCATCGGGCACGGCCTCGACCATGGCTTTGATCGCATCCAGCGCCTGCGGCGTGCGCAGCGTCACTTCGATCACCGGCAGGCCGCCGCGGAACAGCGCCTGGGCCACTTCGACCGCCTCATTCACATCTTCGGGGGTGTACACCGGAATCACCGGTGCCAGCTTCAACAGCGCGCGCAGGCGCGGATCAGCGCTGGACATGGTCTTGCTCCTTGCCCGATGGGGCATCGCGGATCGCCGCCGGGTCCGGCAGCGCAGCGGCGCATGATGCCATGCGCGCTGCGAAGGTGCTGGTACCCTGCCCTGCGGCGGATTCAGACTGCGTCGGCCTGCAGTGCCTGGATGCGGCGCTGGTACCAGTCACCCCCAAGCGGGTCGAACACCGCCGAACGTTCCATCGGCGCTTCGTATACATGCACCGAAATGGCCAGGGCTTCATCGCTGGCATTGCGCAGGGTGTGGTATTCGTGAGGTGGAATGAGGCTGCCGGCGCTGCCGCAGCCGCCGCGCAGCGCGGCGTGGCGTCGGAAGCGCCAGCGTTCGCCGGCGCATTCCAGCAGCTCGTAACGGGTGATCTCCAGTTCCCCCAACCACACGCCCTCCACACACCACATGGCATCGTGGTCGTGCAGCGGCGTGCCCTGCCCTGGGCCCCAGCTCATGGCAATCACGCTGTAGCCGTGTTCCTGGCTGTGGTACAGCGGGCGTCGCGCGTAATGATCACTGACCGGACGGTGCACGCATTCGGGTAGCTCGATGCGGCTGTCCGCGATGGCTTCCTGCAGCGCCAGCTGCAGGTCGGCGGTGATGCGCCCGGCATCACCGGAGGTCATCGCCGCGTCGACTGCGGCGATCAACCGGTCGCGGCCACGGAACGCCGGAAACGGAGAGGTCTGCAGGTCCATGCCCCGACTGTAGCGGAGCATGGTTAAGGGAATGTTGGTGTTCGCGCGCGTGGCACCCGCATTCGTGACAAGCACGCGTGAAAAACGGTTCAGATGCAAACGCAGTAGAGCGATCACAATGGAACCCCACGCGGTGGAACGTGTCGAACACGGTCTGTGCCGCTCCAGCTGCGACATTCCGCAACTTCGCGCCCGACGGGCGCAAGGCTAGAATTCTCCGACTTACCTGGTTCTATACATGTCAGTGCGAAATATGAGCGATGCCGCGTTGCCGGCATCGAAAGGCAAGGCTGCCACGATCAACGACATCGCACGACTGTCGGGAGTTTCCAAGAAAACGGTTTCAAGAATCATCAACAACTCGCCGCTGGTGCGCAAAGACACCCGCGACAAGGTCGAGGCGTTGATGCGCGAGGTCGGTTACGTGCCCGACCCGCTGGCGCGCGGACTCGCGTTCCGCCGCTCCTTCCTGATCGGGCTGGTGTACGACGACCCCGGCGCCCAGTGCATTGTCGACCTGCAGCACGGCGCGCTGGAAGCGCTGCGCGGCACCGGCTATGAGCTGGTGGTGCATCCCTGCGACAGCCAGGACCCGGAGTGCGCGCAGGGCGTGCGCCGCTTCGTGCAGCAGCAGAAGCTGCATGGGGTGATCCTCGGCCCGCGAGCATCCGAATCGGTTGCACTCGCGCGAATGCTGGACCACATCGACTGCCGCTACGTGCGGATCAACGCGCATGCGTCGGAAGAAGACGTGCAGGCGGTGGTCACCCACGATCGCGATGGCGCGGCAGCAGCAGCGGGCTACCTGCTCTCGCTCGGCCACCGCGACATCGCGGTGATCGCCGGACCGGGTGACCGGCGCGCGGCGCGTGAGCGTACCCATGGCTTCCTTGACCGATTGGCCCAGGTGGGGCTGACCTTGCCGGGCGAGCGCGTGCTGGAAGCGGGCGACACCTTCGAATCCGGCGTGCATGCCGCCGAACGGTTGCTGCTGGGGGAACGCCGCCCCAGTGCGATCTTCGCCGGCAACGACGAGATGGCGGCCGGTGTCTACCAGGTCGCGCTGCGTGCGGGTATTGCCGTGCCACAGCAGCTGTCGATCGTCAGCTACGACGACAGCCCGCTGGCCTCGCGGCTGTGGCCGCCGCTGACCTCGGTGCGCCGCCACGTGTCCGACATCGGCCGCATGGCCGCTGCGATGCTGGTGCAGACCGATCTGCCGGATGCGCCGACCGCAGCCAGCGTGCATCCGCAGTTGATGGTGCGTGGTTCCTGCCGGGCCGTGGACGCCTGAGTGCCCTGCCCTCGCCTGCGCCGCTGCAATGGCGCAGGCAGACAACAACGAAAACGGCGCATCCAGGTGCGCCGTTTTCCTTTCAATGCGAAGCGCTGTACGCCGTGCGCTTACACGTCGCCGCCGTCGGCCCAGCCATCACCCGTGCCCTTCTGGAACACGCGGTCATCGCCCTGCACCTCGCCGGCCGGCAGATGCGCCTGGCTGGCCAGTGCCGCGTAGATCGGGGTGAAGTCCGGCGACGTCGCCTGCATCAGCTGTTCGAAGCTGTCGATGACGAAGTAGGTCTTCTGGAAGGTGTCGATGCGGTACTTCGTGCGCATGATCCGCTGCAGGTCGAAGCCGATGCGGTTGGGCGCGGCCGATTCCAGCGAGTACAGCGACTCGCCCTTCGACGACACGATGCCGGCGCCGTAGATGCGCAGGCCCTCGGGCGTGTCGATCAGGCCGAACTCCACCGTGTACCAGTACAGGCGGGTCAGGTTCTGCAGCGCGTCCGGGCCGATCGCGTGGGCTTTGACGCCGCCACGGCCGTACGCCTCCATGTAGTCGGCGAACACCGGGTTCATCAGCAGCGGCACGTGGCCGAACAGATCGTGGAACAGGTCCGGCTCGGCGATGTAATCAATCTGGTCCGGGCGACGGATCCACCAGGTCACCGGAAAACGGCGATTGGCCAGGTGATCGAAGAAATCCAGTTCCGGCAGCAGGCCTTCAACGCCGACTAGGGTCCAGCCGGTGGCGGCGCCGAGTACTTCATTGAGCTGGTCGAAGCGCGGAATCATGTGCGCGCTCATGCCCATCTCGTCCTGTGCATCCAGGAACTCCTGGCAGGCGCGGCCGACCAGCAGCTCGCGCTGGCGCTGGTACAGCGTGCTCCAGGTGGCGTGGTCGTCGGCGGTATAGGTGTCCCACGGCTGCTCGACGAGCGCGGTGGTGTACACCGGCACGTAGCCCTTGTCGGTCTGCTGGTGTTCGACGCGGCGGGGCTGGGCGAGGTCCATGGGGCACTCCTTGACGGGATGCCTACGATGCTAGGGCAGAGCACGCGCAACAGGGTTGCAAAAGTTGCGCCCGTTGGCCCTGTTGGCGCAATATCCTTGCGTACTCACCATGTTGCGGGGCAACAATGGCCGGAGAAGTCCAGTTTGATCGCACGGATATACGCCTGCTGGCTGAAATCCAGCGGGATGGGCGCGCCACCAACGCCGAACTGGCGGCGCGGGTGAATCTTTCGCCTTCGGCTTGCCTGCGGCGGTTGCAGCGGCTGGAAAGCGAGGGTGTGATCGTCGGCTATGGCGCGCGGCTGGAGCCGCGGCAGCTGCGGCTGGGCCTGCAGGCCTTCGTGCGCGTGCAGCTGGAAAAGCACGACCAGGCCGCCATCGGCCACTTCGTGGACAGCGTGCAAGCGTGGGACGAGGTGGTGGCCTGCCATGCGCTGACCGGCGACATGGACTACCTGCTGCACGTCTACGTGCGCGACCTGGAGCACTTCTCTCGCTTCCTGCTGGACCGGTTGCTCAACGCCGGTGGCGTGGCCGATGCCAATTCCAGCTTCGTGCTGCGCACGGTGAAGGGTTTCCAGGCACTGCCGCTTTCGCAGCTGGAGTCGTGATCATCCGGCGGATGTGGGAGAGCGTGACTTGCTTTGCATCCTGGGCGACGCAAGGCATTTTCCTACGGCGAGACGGATGAACCTCTGACAGAGTGACGCAATCAGCCTTCCTAGACTCACTGGACAACCCTGTCCGGAGAGATCGACATGAAAGTCTGCCTTGCTCCAGTCATTGCCCTGCTTGTCGCTGGCCTGATGCCTGCCGCTGCGGGTGCTTCCCCCCAGATCGCCAACGCCCAACCTCTGGCGCTGAGTTGCGGTACCACTGAATTCGTCGGCATGACCAGCAACTCGTCGACGCTGGCCAAGCGCCAGTGCAATGGTAGCTATGTCTATGGAATCGGCGTCTCGGTCAATGAAGCGGTGGAGAACCTCAACGGCTTCATGGCGGTGCTGCAGGCCGGCGTGAGCTGCAGCGCGGATGCCAGCAGCATCGTCAGTGGTGCCTACGGCAAGGGTGTTTTCGCCCAGTTTGTCTGCAATGGCTGGTCGATCGCCGGCGTGGGCAACTCACCCACCACCGCGGCGCGCAACTCGCTGGCCATCGCGACGGAAATGGCGGCCACGGGTACCCATTGCGCAGCGCCGCTGCAGGGTTCGTACTATCCGGAATCCTGGGGGTTCCGTTTCCGCTACGACTGCGGCAACACGCAGACCCTGAAGAGCTGGTCCATCAGTGGGCTCGGTGCCAGCATCGATGACGCCAACGTCATCGCCATGCGACTGATGCGTTACTCCACAGCGGCAGGCCAGAGCTGCAACTTCGAGAAGGCCGAAATCAATGGCGTCATTCTGCACGCCACGCTGGTCTGCAACGGCTCGTACATCCATGGCTACGGCAGCTCGGTGACGGCCGCAGCCAACGACGCACTGGCCCAGATCGGCGCCTGACCCGTCGTGAGGCCCCTGGGGGTGACCCGCATGGAGCGGGTTGCCCTCAGCACTTGTCCTTGCGGCCCATCAGCTTGCCCAGGCGCGAGGCTTCCTCGCACTTGGGGGCAGCCACCGGCGCCGGTGCAGCGGCCGCAGCACGCGCACGCTGCAGCTGCTGGATCCTGGCGCGGATCTGCGGCATTGCGGCCATCGCGGCCTTTTCGCCTTCCAGGATCGCCGTGCCGCGCTGGCTGAAATCGGCAGCGCCGATGTCCAGCACCTTCGGCCGGATGACGATGTCGGCGCGTGCCAGTTCCTGTTCGCCCAGGCGCTGGCCCATGATCGAGATGGACTGGTTGACGATGCCCAGCATGTCGGTCGGCGCCTTGCCGCTGGCCTTGCTGGAGATGTCCACGGCGATCACGAAGTCGGCGCCGAGCTGGCGCGCGGCATCCACCGGCACCGGGCTGACCACGCCGCCATCGATGTAGTTGCGACCACCGATCTTCACCGGTTCGAACACGCCGGGAATGCTGCTCGACGCGCGCACCGCCTGGCCGACGTTGCCGCGCACGAAGATCGCCCGCTCGCCGGTTTCCAGCTGGGTGGCGACGGCGGCGAACGGCTTCTTCAGGCGTTCGGCCGGACGGTTGGCAACCTGTTCGTTGACGTAGTCCTGCAGCTTCTGGCCCTGCACCAGGCCACCGGAGAACAGCCGCACGTCGCGGATGCTGGCTTCATCCAGCGCCACCGCCTTGCTCTGCATCTGGAACGCGTCCATGCCGCTGGCGTACAGCGCGCCGACCACGCTGCCGGCACTGGTGCCGGACACCACCGCCGGTTCGAAGCCATTGGCTTCCAGCATCTTGATCACGCCGATGTGGGCAAAGCCCTTGGCCGCGCCACCGCCGAGGGCGATACCGATCTTCACCGGCTTGGCCTGTGGCACCACGGTCGGCGCCGGCGGCGGCGTGGGGCGGACCGGATCGCCACCGCAGCCGGCCAGCAGGCCGATCAGGGCGACGGACAGCAGCATGCGGGGGCGGAACAGGCTCATCGGCAGTGCGCTCGCGGCGCCGGATTCAGGAAAGGGCGCCAGCATACCGAAGCCGTGGCGGGGCGGGCAGGGTGGGAAATATCGCCCATTCATAAAGGTAGTGCCGGCCGCTGGCCGGCAACCATAGGGAAACTGGAAACGGTCCATGGGGCTGCCGGCCAGCGGCCGGCACTACCGGGATGCGTGCCAAGGTCCATGGGGCTGCCGGCCAGCGGCCGGCACTACCGGGATGCGTGCCAAGGTCCATGGGGCTGCCGGCCAGCGGCCGGCACTACCGGGA
>NZ_JCAFUR010000027.1:0-42125 GCF_059371575.1 Stenotrophomonas sp. YJH_SMC_4 | reverse complement strand
GGGTGGGTCCGGTTGCGGGGGGCGCTGCAAGTCCCCCTCCGGGGCCCGGCCCAGCCGCTGGCGGCTGTGCGTTCGGGCGCTTGCGAAGCAGTGCTTCGCAAGCAAAGCGCCCTCACCCATGTAAGCTCGGTCGCCGCTTGCTCGTGGGCGCAGTCCTGCGCACACGGCAAGACCGGGGTTGGGCGTCCTGCCCAACCCGCCCGAGGCATGCCTCGGGCCCATGCGGCTCACGCCCCCGCAACCGGACCCACCCCGCCTTCGACAGGTCTCCGCGATCTGTTGGAATGCCACGGCCTGCTCTTGGTGGGTGTCGACCTTGGTCGACACGTAGATCCACGCCATGCGTGGATGGGCCTCCGCGATTGAAAATCGCTCACGCGATCTCGTACAGCTCCAGCGGCAGGTCGTCGGGGTCGGCGAAGAAGGTGAAGCGTCGGCCGGTGTATTCGTCCACGCGGATCGGTTCGCAGGCGACACCATGCGCGGCCAGGCGCTGGATGAAGGGTTCCAGTGCAGCCACCCGGAACGCGAGGTGGCGCAGACCCTGGGCCTCCGGGCGGCTGGGACGGGGCGGCGGCGAGGGAAAGGAGAACAGTTCCAGCTGGCCGCCGTCGGGCAGGGCGAGGTCCAGCTTCCAGGAATCGCGTGCGGCGCGGTGGTTCTCGGCCAGCACGCGCAGGCCGAGGATGCGCACGTAGAAGTCCTTCGAGCGTGCGTAGTCGCTGCAGATCAGTGCGGCGTGGTGGATGCCCAGCAGGGCGTCGGAACCGGGGGTCATTGCAGGGTGTCCAGCCAGCGCTGGGCGATCTTCTGCGCCAGCGGATAGGGTTCGGGGTCGTTGCGGTTGGTCAGCACGATCACGGTCAGGTGCTTCTCCGGGTGGCGCACGATCACGTTGCGGAAGCCGATGCTCTCGCCGCTGTGCCATTGCACCGGACCATTCAGCCGCCAGCCGAAGCCGTAATGCGGCACGTCCGGTTCCGATGTGGTCGTCGCCGGGCTGAACATCGCGCGGCGCGAAGCCTTCGACAGCAGGCGGTCGTCGTACAGCGCCGCATCCCAGCGGGCCAGGTCGTCCAGCGAGGAGTAGATCCCGCCGTCTCCCAGTACAGCGCTGGTAGTGCTCTGGTCGGTGCGCTGCCAGCGGCCATCGATCCTGCTGTAGCCATAGGCGCGTGTGGCGACCGTGTCCACGCCGTCCTGGTGGGCCACGGTATGCGCCATGCCCAGCGGGCGGAAGATGCGTTGTTGCAGGAAGGCGGCGAAATCCTGGCCGGATGCGCGGCCCACGATCAGTGCCAGCAGTGCATAGCCGCTGTTGCTGTAGCGGTACTGCGTGCCCGGCGCGAAGTTCAGCCGGTCCTGGCGCGACAGCAGGGCCAGCACATCGGCATCGTGTACCTGCCGCGTGTCTGCCGGGTCCATCAGGTCTTCGTAGTCGAGCAGGCCGCTGGTATGCGAGAGCAGGTGGCGGAGGGTGATGCCCGCTGCAGCCGGTGGCAGCTCGGGCAGCCACTGCCGGGCCGGCTGGTCCAGCCCGAGCCGGCCGTCTTCCACCAGCAGCACCGCCGCAGCGGTGAACTGCTTGCTGACCGAGGCCAGCCGGAAATTGCTGGCGGCTGTGACCGGGGTGCCGTCTTCGACCACCGCAAGGCCGTAGCCACGGCGGAACACTGGCTGCCCGTCATGCAGCACCAGCACTGCGGCGCCGGGCACCTGGCCATCGTAGGCCTGCATCAGGCCGTCGATACCGGCATCCGGTGGGGTCAGCACCGGTGCGGCGGCGCCCGCCAGAGGCAGCAGGCCCAGCACGGCGGCGAACAGGGCGACGGCAGGGCGCATGGTGGCTCCGGAAGCGTCAGGGCGAAGGTGTGGGCGCAGCGCTGGCCGGCTGTGCCATCCAGCGCTCCATCTTGCGGTCCAGCACGTCCAGAGGCATCGAGCCGTCTTTCAGCAGTTCTGCATGGAAGCGGCGCAGATCGAAGGCTGCGCCCTGGCGTGCCTTGGCCTTGTCGCGCAGGGCGACGATGGTGGTCAGGCCGGCGACGTTCGACAGTGCCTGGCCGGGCTGGGCCATGATCCGCTCGACTTCGGCGTTGGCGTCATCGCTGCTCATGTCCACCGTCTTCTGCAGGTAGGCCACGGCCTGCTGCTTGCTCCAGCCCTGTGCATTGACGCCGGTGTCGGCGACGACGCGCGCGGCGCGCAGCAGGCGTGAGTACAGGTAGCCGATACGGTCGTAGGGATCGGTGTAGACGCCGAGGTCTTCACCCAGCGTTTCGGCGTACAGGCCCCAGCCTTCGACGAACGCAAGATCGCCACCGAGGCGACGGAAGCGCGGCAGCTTGGCCAGCTCCTGCTGCAGGCCCAGTTGCACGTGATGGCCGGGAATCGCTTCATGCAGGTACTGCACCGGCACGCTCCAGCGCTTGCGGCTGGGCAGGTCGCGGGTGTTGATGTACAGCACGCCGGGCTGCCCGGGCGGCGACGGCTGGTAGGCGGCAGCGGCGGCGGTCAGCGCCCGTTCCGGTTCCACCGCGCGTACTTCCAGCGCGGACTTCGGCAGCGTATCGAGCACCTGCGGCAGGCGCGCGTTGACCTGCTGCTGCACCTGGCGGTAGCGGCTGATCAGTGCATTGGCATCGCTGTACTGGAACTGGCGATCGTTGCGCATGCTGCGCAGCAGCTTTGCCGGCGTGCCACGCAGCTTGGCGTCCTTCATCACCGTGGCGATCTGTGCCTGCAGTTCCTGCACGCGTTGCTCGCCCAGCGCGTGCAGCTGCGCGGCGGTCTGGTCGCTGGCGGTGGTCTGCACGATCAGGTTGGCGTACCAGGCCTGGCCGTCGGGCAGCGCGCCCATGCCGCTGCTGGCGCGTGTGGCCGGCAGGTACTCGGTGGCGATGAAGCCGCGCAGGGCGCGGTAGGCGGGCATGATGCGCAGTTCGATCATGCGCTTGTACTCGGCACTGATGCGCGCCTTGTCTTCGGCCGCAATCGTGTTCGGCATGGTGCGGATCGGCGACCAGAAGATGCTCTCTTCAGCGGTCGGCTTGATCACTGCATCCAGCTGCGGCAGCACCTTCTCCATCAGGTCGCGCGGCTGCACCACGCCGGCCTTCATGCCCTGGCGCATGTTGTCGATGGCCTGGTCGAACAGTTCGGGAATGCCGAGCGAGCGGCGCGACCAGGTGTCATAGTCCTGCACGGTGTTGAACGGCTGCGCGCCCGCGCCGGAGCCGAGGATCGCCATGATGCTGCCGATGTTGTAGTACTGGCTGATCGGCATCATCCAGCTCGGGTAGCGCTCGGCAGCCAGCGAGGCGCGCGCGTCACGTACGAAGATCTCGTAACTGAGCAGGTCCTGGCCCTGCAGGCCATCGCTGCCGAGTTTTTCGACCTTGCCCAGCCACTGCGTGGTGAAGTCGTGCGACTGCTGGCGCCAGGCGGCGGACAGGATGTTGGGCAGCTGGTCGTTGTAGCGCGGTTCGCCCTGGAACGTGGCCTGCAGCGGGTTCAACCGCATCGAGGCATCCCAGTATTCGTCGTACAGCCGTTCCAGCTGCACCTGCTTGGGCACGGCACGGGCCGGTGCGACCGGACGCGGCGCAGCGCGGCGCGCCGAACTGCCACGGGCCGGTGCGGTGGCACGGGCGGGCCTGGCCTTGGGCTTGGCGGCCTGGCGGGTCTGCGCAGCGGCAGGGCGGCTGGCCTTCTTCTTCGCTGCTTCGGCCGACGGCACGGCACTGAACAGGAACAACGCGGCAATGGCAGCGGCCAGGACGCGGGGGGAATACGGCATCAAGAAGCTTCCGTGGAACACAGATCGTGGAGCTTGCACGATCCGCGCGCGTACGGCCAGCGTGAAGACGCAGTCAGCTTGGCGGCGCTGGGGCTTCAGTCAGCCGCAGCGGCGGCACGCAGCGCCGCCGCGCGATCGGCGCCCAGATAGCGGGTGATGGCACGCCGCATCAGGTACAGCAACGGAATCAGGGCGACCGCAAAGCCCATCTTGTACACGTAGTTGACGCTGGCGACCGCAAGGAACAGCGAGGTCGGCCAGTGTTGCGGGCCCAGCACGAAGGCGATCCAGATCACCACGAAGCTGTCCACCACCTGCGAGATCGCGGTCGATCCGGTCGCACGCAGCCACACGTGGCGTTCGCCGGTGGCCTGGCGGATGCGGTGGAACACCGCCACGTCGATCAGCTGGCCGAGCAGGAAGGCCACCAGCGAACCGGCAATGGTCCACATGCCCTGGCCGAACACGGCTGCGAACGCGGCCTGGTAGTCGGGCACACCGTGGCCATCCATCGACGTGACCCACCAGCTGGCCGGCGCCAGCGAAATGGCCGCGAAGGCGAACAGGAAGCCGTAGCCGATCAGCACCACCGCCAGCCACGAGATGAAGCGCACGCCGCGCTTGCCGAAAAACTCGTTGATGGTGTCGGTCATGATGAACACCACCGGCCACAGCAGGGTACCGGCGGTGAAGCTGAGCGAGCCGGTCTGGCCGAACAGGTTCCAGTTCAGCGGGGCGATGCCCAGGGTGTCTTCCAGCGCGAAGATCTTCACCCCGATCAGCTCGGCCAGCACCGCATTGCCGCAGAAGAACGCGGCCAGCACGATGAACAGCAGGACCGCGCGGTCCTGCAGCGGGCGCTCGATCGGCGCCGGGGTCATTCGGTGCGTTCGCCGGTGCGTTCGCCGGCGCGGGTGAATGGCACGCTGGACGGTGCGACGGCGCCACCGGAAATGATGAAGCTCATGGCCTGGTCGACGGTCCAGTCAGTCGGGGTCAGCAGTTCCACCGGCACGATTTCCAGGTAGCCCGAGGTCGGGTTCGGCGTGGTCGGTACATACACCGCGGCCAGCTCACGGTCGGTGCCGTGTTCCTTGATCACGCGGGTGACCAGTCCGACCGATTTCATGTCGCGGTGCGGGAAGTCGATCAGCACCACGCGCTGGGTGCTGCCCGGTTCGGTCTGCAGCATGTCCAGCAGCTTCTTTGCGCTGTCGTAGATGATGCTGGCCAGCGGAATGCGCTTGATGACCGCGCCCACCCAGCGCAGCAGGCGCTGGCCGAGCACGCGGCGGCTGGCCACGCCCACCGCCAGGATCACCAGCAGGGTGGCCAGCAGGGCGATGGTGTCCTGGATCCATTCGGCGCGGACCCAGCCGAGGTAGTGCGGGAAGCTTGTCGCGATCTGCTCGGACAGCGGTACCACCAGCGGGCTGGAAATGCCCGACAGCAGCACGAACACGAACTTGACCACAACCCAGGTCAGCCAGATCGGCAGCAGGGTCAGCAGGCCGGTCAGGAACAGGCGCTGCAGGGAGGGGCGGGGGACCAGGGCGGGGGCTTCGAGCGACATATGCGCATTGTAGCGGTCACTGCCGGTCGATTACGCTGGTGGATCGACTGCGGCAACGAGCCATGGAAGGGAAGCTGTGTTGAAGATTCTGCGCGGACTGGGCTGGACCCTGGCGGGCCTGCTGCTGTTGACCATCGTGGTGTGGTGCGCCTCACGCATGTGGCCGGTGCCGGAATCGCGGTTGCAGGCGCAGCAACGGCTGGAAGCGCGGCTGCCGGCGAGCGGGCGCAACGGTTATGCCCTGTTGTGGACGCTGCCGTTCGACGATCTGGATGCCCGCCAGCGCGAGCAGGCGTTGGCCGAGGACGTGCGCCGTTGGGAGGCCGACCTGCGGGGCAGCAGCGGCGGCCAGACACACCTGGTGGCCAACCATGCCGAGCTGCGCTCGCGGCCCGGTGCCAGTTGCGGGCCGGCCGCCCGCGGCTGCCTCGCCCAGGTCCGCGCGGACCCGCAACGCTTCGTGGAGGCCCATGCCGGGCACCAGCAGTTGCATGCGCGGCTGGATCAGCTCGCCGAAGCAGACTACTTCGTATCGCCGTTCCAGCCGAAGGGCGAGGGCATCCTGGTGCCGATGCCGACCTACGGGCTGGTGGTCGATGCCACCAGCGCACGCGCGCTGGCGTTCGTACAGGGTGACATCGACGGTGCCCTGCGCGGCAGCTGCCGGGGAGTGCAGCTGGGCCGGCGGCTGGTGCCCGGTGGCGGCTATCTGGTCGAAAGCATCATCGGCGCCAGCCTGGTACAGGCCAACGCGCAGCTGCTGGCCGACATGCTGGTCGAACTGCCTGCCGATCACCCGCTGCCGGCCGAATGCGAACAGGCCATGCAGCCGATGCGGGCCGACGAGCAGAGCCTGTGCCGTGCGATGCAGGGCGAGTATGCGATGAACCGGGTGGCGATCGAGACCTCGGCGCGGGAATTCGGCGGCGCGCTGGTACTGGACCGCAGCAGCACCCTGGCCCGTGCGGCCGGCAATCTCGGTTGGGCCTGTGGCGCGACGGCGACCGCTGCGCTGGAGGCGGACCGTCCGTTGCCGGTGCCGGCGCCGCCGCAGCGTGACTTTGGTTGCCTGTCGAACGTCATGGGTTGCCTGTTGACCGACATTGCCGGTCCGGTCTATCCGGCCTATTCGTCGCGCACCCAGGACGCCGCGGCGATGCTGCGCCTGCTGGGTGCACAGCGCTGGCTGCGGCAGCAGCCGGGGGATCCGGTGGATGCCCTGCAGCGGTTGCCGGCACAGTTCGCCTCGCCGGTGCGGGCGCCGCAGGTGTCTGCGGATGGCCGCCATCTGCAGGTGCCGCGCCGCTCGCCGTCCCGCAGCAACGACGAAAGCCCGTGGCTGTCGGTGCCGCTGCAGGCGGAGCCAGCTTCGACTGCGTTGGCGCGCGATTGAGGCGCGCTCAGCGCGCGTGCGGCTTCAGGCGCAGGTACACCTGCTTGCGGACCTGTGCGACCACCTCGCCGCTTTCATCGATCACGTCGTTGCTGAACCAGCGCAGCACCTTCTCGCCACTGGCCGCTTCGGCGCGCAGTTCATCCAGCAGCGCGTCGTCGATGCGGAACGACGTCCGCACGATGCCACGGCCCGGCTTGAGGAAGTCGACGGCGCCGGCGCGGTCCCACACGTAGTAGTCGCGGCCGAGGATGTGCAGCAGGCCGAGCATCCAGAACGGATCGGTCATCGCGAACAGGCTGCCGCCGAAGTGGGTGCCGACGTAGTTGCGGTTCCATGGCCGCAGGCGCAGCTCGACATCGATCTGCCGGTAGTCGGGGGTGATGCGGGTGACGTGGATGCCGGTGAACAGGAAGGGCGGCCAGAGGTTGATGCCGAAGCGGAACAGACGGGCGTTCATGCGGATCCGGGGGCGCTGGGCGAGGTGTCCAGTCTAACCATTCGCATGCGTATGTTGCACCCGGTGGCACCGGTCACGCGCCGCCGTCGATCACATACCCGTCGCGTCCATTCGCTTTGGCCTGGTACAGCGCGGTGTCGGCCCCTTCGACGAAATGATGCGGTTGCAGCTCGCCTTCCGGTACCCGGGTAAACACGCCGATGGTGAGCGTCACCCGATCATCGCTGCCGTCACCGTGTACCGGCAATGCACGTACGCAGTCGATCAGGTCCTGGATGACAAGCCGCGCGCCTTCGGCCGGGGTATCGGGCAATACCAGCGCGAATTCATCGCCACCGTAACGCGCGGCCATGTCGCGCGGCCGCCGCGCATGCGCGCCGATCAACCGGGCGACGTCCCGCAGCACGCGGTCGCCGACCTGGTGGCCGTGGCGGTCGTTGTGGCGCTTGAAGTGGTCGACATCAATCAGCGCCAGGCTCAGTGGCTTGCCGTTGCGTCGTGCGGCGTCGCATTCCTGCTGCAGCGCCTGTTCGAAACGCAGGCGATTGCCAAGGCCGGTCAGTGCGTCGCGGTTGGCCTGCCGGTGCCAGGCCGAAATCCGCCAGATCGCCCAGGCCAGCAGGACCAGCAGGACGCCCAGCAGGGCGGTGGCTGGCGCCCACCAGAGGTTGCTGGTGCGCAACAGCAACCAGCTCAGCAGAGGGGCAAGCGGCAGCGAACTCAGTGCCGCCAGCCACGGCAGGCGCAGGCCGAGCAGGATCACGCACAGCGCCACCAGCACAGCGCTGATGGTGTGCTGCCAGAAGCGGGGCAGCACCTCGATCTGCTTGTGCTGCAGCAGCATCGAGGCGATGTTGGCCTGGTACTCGCTGCCGCTCATCCAGAACTCGCGGGTGGTCGGGGTCAGCAGGCGCGGTGCGATGCCGCTGGCGGTCATGCCGACGATGATGCGGCGGCCATGCAGCATCGCCATGTCCACGTGGCCATCGAGCACGTCTGCGTAGGAAACCTGCGGCAACTGCTCGGGAGGTCCGGCATAGCGCACCCGCACGTAGTCGTTGCGCCGCCATTGATAGGGCGAGCCCACCTCGGGATCAGGGTCGGGCAGCCCGCGCACCGCGCCCGCGGGCAGGCCGGTCAGGGCCAGCCCGAGCGCCGGCCAATGCGCCTTGCCGATGCCCGCATGCAGGTAGATGCCGCGGGCGACGCCGTCGCTGTCCACCTCGACGTCGGTGTGGCCGATGGCGGCGGCACTGGCCGCGATCTGTGGAACCGGCAGCATTTCCTCTGCCATGCGATCGCCGGCTGCCGGTGCGGCCAGCACCGGCAGCACCACCCGGCCATTGCGACGGATGGCCGCGGCCAGCGCGTCGTCCTGGCGGCTGTCGCGGCGGTCCGGCTCGGACAGCATCAGGTCCAGCACGACCCGTTCGGCACCGGCATCGGTCAGGCGATCCAGCAACCGGGCGTGGACCGAGCGCGGCCACGGCCATTGGCCGATGCGTTGCAGGCTGCCTTCGTCGATGGCCACGATCAGCACGCTCGGGTCGGGTCGATAGTCCCAGTTGCCGACCATCGCGTCGTAGGTGGCCTCGTCCTGCCGCCACAGCCATTGGCCCTGGCTGGCGACGATGGTCAGTATCCCGGCCAGCATGGCCAGCAGGATCCGCTTCGACCACGGCAGCGGCGAACGCCTCACAACAGCAGCCACAGCAGCAGGGCACCGCCGCCGGTGCCATAGCAGAGGCGACACGGCAGGGCGATCTTCTGGGCAGGCGAGAACTCGCCAGCATGGCCGTCATCGTCGATGTACTGCACGCGCACATGCAGGGTGCCGCGCCACGGACGCTTGAAGCTGACCTGCGGTTCGGCCACGGTTTCGTCGACCAGGGGTGCCTTGAAGTCGCCGCGGCGGTCGACCTGCACGCGATAGCGCTGGCCTTCGCTGCCGGCCTGCCAGCGCAGGGTCAGTTCACCGTGCGCGGCCTCGGGCGGTTGCAGCGCAGGATCGACCGGCTCGTTGCTCAGCTGCAGTGGCAGGGCCTGGCCATAGCGCCCCTGGTGCCCATCGGCACTGCGGGAGGCGATCCGCCAGAAGTAGTGACCCGGCGGCAATGGCTGCGCCAGGCGCAGGTCGGTGCCGGTGCTGGTCTGTTCCTGCAGTGGCTGTACGAAGCTGGAATCAGCCGCGATCTGCAGCACGCTGCTGCGCGCACCGGGGGCCTGGCTCCAGCGGAAACGCGGGCGGTCGCTGTTGATTGTCTGTCCATGCAGCGGGGCCAGGGTCAGCGGCGGTGGAGGCTGGTCGCTGAGTTCGAAGTCGGCACTGGCGTCGATGCCTTCCACACCCTGCGCATCGACCGCGCGCAGCAGGATGCGCAGCTGGCCCGGCGGCAGATCGCCGATGGCCAGGCGGGTATCGGGGGTGGTGGCAGCGAACAGCAGGATCTCCGGCGTGGCTGCCTCCACCACTTCAACGCGGTAATGCGCGGCGCCGGCGACCGGAGTCCATGCCAGCAGCGTCGGCAACGGGGCCAGGCGCAGTTCATCGTTGCGCAGCTGCGGTGCCGGCAGCAGTGCGGAGACTGCGTCCGGTGCGGCGTCTGCGCTGGCGCTGCGGGTGGCCTGTCCGGGCTGGACCATGCGCTGGCCATGGGTGTTGCCGACCTGCACCTTGCCCTGCAGGACCTCGGTGGCCGCGACATCACGACCGTCGCCGGCACTGACCCGGAAGACGGTGCCGCGCACGCTGCTGGTGGCGGTGGGCGCATCGATGATGTAACGCGATGCCGGGCCGCGCGCGGGCGTCACCCGATTGCTGGCGCGGCCCTGCTGCAGGCGCAGGCGGGTGTCGACCATGCCGGTGTGGCCGTAGCGGCTGAGCTGGTCCAGGCGCAGGCGCGAGTACTCACGCAGCTGCAGGCGCGACGCATCGGCAAATTCCAGCGTGACGCTGGATTCGCCCTCGGTCTGTACGGTGTCTCCGATATGCAGTTGCTCGCCGGCCTGGATGGCGCGGCTGGCGCTGCCGTCTCCACTGGACAGTTCGACCTTGCCGCGGACCGAGAGCACCCGCGCCGGTGCCGGTTCGATGCGCAGCCAGCTGATGGGGAAACGCAGCAGCTGGCCGGGCGGCAGCCGGTAGGGGTTGTCGATTCGGTTGTGCTGCTGGAGCTGCTGCCAGCGCACCGAGGGTTTCAGATACACGCCACCCAGATCCCACAGGGTGTCGCCGGGGCGGACCCGGTAGTTCCAGTCCTGCGCGGCGGCGATGGCCGGCAGCAGAAGCAGGGCACAGAGCAGGGCGCCCTGGAAGCGCATGGCAAACAACAGCGAGCGGACGAAGGTCACAGTTTTGCAATCCCGGCAATGCGGGGGTGCAGCTGCAAGACCCCATGGCCCCGACCTCATCCCCCCGAACGGATCGTGGCGGCCCTACGGCCGCCATCGTGCGCATTATTGCCCGCGTCCAGTGCAGGGATTCTGAACGAACCCGGCTTCCGTTCAGAACAGCAGGGAGGCCATCCTGCGGCGGTACTGGCCGACCAGGTCCTCGTCCGAGATCACATTGAAGGCATCGATCAGCGCTTTGCGCGGCAGGCCTTCCTCGAAACTCCGGTCGATCCGCAGCATTTCCAGGAACTGCGCCAGCGCGGCTTCGTCATGGCCGCCTAGCAGCAGCTGCACGCCGCGCAGGTGGCGGGCCTTGAGGTCATTGCCGTTGGCGGCGATGCGCGCGTCCAGCACCTCGGCGGCCGGGGCGTCCTTCAGGGCGGCGGCAAAGGACAGCCGGGCGCGGGCGCGCACGGCGCGGTCGTCGGTGGCCAGGTTGGCGGGCAGGCCGTCGATCAGCGTGCCGGCTTCGTCCACGCCGCCGATCTGCAGCAGGGCCAGGGCCAGGTCGAGCTTCAGCTCGTCCTTGTCCGGCTCGGCGGCGATCTGCGCACGCAGTACGTCCACCTGTGCCTGCGGATCCAACGGCGCTTCGTCCTCGGCGGCAGTGTCGCCGACGTCGGCCGGCACGATGCCGTGCTGGGCCAGGAACTCACGCAGCTGGCCTTCCGGGATGGCGCCGGGGAAGCCGTCCACCAGCTGGCCGCCCTTGACCAGGAACACGGTGGGCACCGAGCGGATCTGGAAGGCGGCGGCAATCTGCTGTTCCTTGTCGACATCGACCTTGGCCAGCTCGAAGGCACCGTTGTATTCGGCGGCCAGTTTTTCCAGCATCGGGCCCAGGGTCTTGCAGGGGCCGCACCACGTGGCCCAGAAGTCGACCAGCACCGGCGTCTGCAGCGACTTCTGCAGGACTTCGGCCTCGAAGGTCGCAGTGGTGGCGTCGAATACGTAGGTCGTCTCGGTCATGGGGGAGGCATCGATTGGCATCTGGAGACCGATTCTATGGTGACGATCGATGCCAGTCTCAACCCGGACTGCGGCAAATGCCCGACAATGCGTCGTTCCCGCCGCCGTTGCTCCTGGAGCCTGCATGACCTCCCCGTCTTCCCTGTTGCGTCTGTCCGGCCCCGCCGCCGCACTGCTGTTCGTGCTGGCGGTGCTGGGCTTCGGCACCGGCCTGGAAGGTTATGCACAGGCGCGGCACCCGGTGGCCCTGCTGGGCGCACACGGCGTGCCGCACGCGTTGGCCTTCAATCTGCTGGGCTTCGTACTGCCGGGCCTGTTGGCGGTGGTAGTGGCCGAGTGCCTGCGCCGACAGCTGCCGGCCAGTGCTGGCTGGGCGCCGCGGGTGGGCAGCCAGATGCTGTTGCTGGGCGGACTGGCCTTCACCGCGATGGGCTTGATGCCGCTGGATGTGGACGATCTGCACGGGCCGGCCAGCCAGCTGCACGCCAGTGCCTGGATGATCTGGGTGCTGGGCTTCGTCGCCGGCACCCTGTTGCTGGGCATCTCGCAGCTGCGCCAGACGCACGGCCGCGCCCTGGGCGGGGTGGCGCTCGCCTGTGGCGCGCTGGCAGCGCTGGCTGCCTTTGCGCTGCAGGGCGTGCTGCCGGCGCCGCTGGCACAACGGCTTGCATTCGCCTGCTGGGCGGTCTGGCTGGCGCTGGCCCTGCCTCTGTCGCGACCGCGCTGAGACCGGCTCCGGGCGCTGGCGGCGCCGGCGGTCGGCGGGCAGGATTGGAGACGTTTGCCGCACTGCGGTACGCTGTACCGCTTTGCCGCCGCATCCGCGTGTTCCATGACCAGCGCTGAAACCAACGCCTACGACCCGCAGCAGGTTGAATCCGCCGCCCAGAAGTACTGGGACGCCACCCGGGCCTTCGAAGTCGACGAGACTTCGGACAAGCCGAAGTACTACTGCCTGTCGATGCTTCCGTACCCGTCCGGTGCGCTGCACATGGGCCACGTGCGCAATTACACCATCGGCGACGTGATCAGCCGCTACAAGCGCATGACCGGGCACAACGTGCTGCAGCCGATGGGCTGGGACGCGTTCGGCCTGCCTGCGGAGAACGCGGCAATCAAGAACAAGACCGCACCGGCGGCCTGGACCTACAAGAACATCGAGCACATGCGTGGCCAGTTCAAGGCCATGGGCTATGCGGTGGACTGGTCGCGCGAATTCGCCACCTGCCGCCCGGACTACTATGTCCACGAACAGCGCATGTTCACGCGCCTGATGCGCAAGGGCCTGGCCTACCGCCGCAATGCGGTGGTGAACTGGGATCCGGTCGACCAGACCGTGCTGGCCAACGAGCAGGTCATCGATGGCCGTGGTTGGCGTTCCGGTGCGCTGGTCGAGAAGCGCGAGATCCCGCAGTGGTTCCTGCGCATCACCGATTACGCCCAGGAACTGCTGGACGGCCTGGATGAACTGGACGGCTGGCCGGATTCGGTCAAGACCATGCAGCGCAACTGGATCGGCCGCTCCGAAGGCCTGGAAATCCAGTTCGACGTGCGTGATGTCGACGGCACTGCGCTGGATCCGCTGCGCGTGTTCACCACCCGTCCGGATACCGTGATGGGCGTGACCTTCGTGTCGATCGCCGCCGAACATCCGCTGGCCCTGCATGCGGCGAAGAACAACCCGGAACTGGCTGCGCTGCTGTCGGAAATGAAGCAGGGTGGCGTGTCCGAGGCCGAGCTGGAAACCCAGGAAAAGCGCGGCATGGACACCGGCCTGCGTGCCATCCATCCGGTCACCGGCGAAAAGGTGCCGGTGTGGGTCGCCAACTTCGTGCTGATGGGCTACGGCACCGGTGCGGTGATGGCTGTTCCGGGCCACGACCAGCGCGACAATGAAGTGGCAAACAAGTACGGCCTGCCGATCAAGCAGGTGATCGCGCTGAAGGATCCGCGCAACGACGACGAGCGCACCTGGGATGGTGCCCGCTGGCAGGACTGGTACAGCGACAAGAACCGTGCCTTCGAGCTGGTCAACTCGGCCGAATTCGATGGGCTGGATTTCCAGGGCGCCTTCGAAGCCCTGGCCGAACGCTTCGAGCGCAAGGCCCAGGGCCAGCGCCGCGTCAACTATCGCCTGCGCGACTGGGGCGTGAGCCGCCAGCGCTACTGGGGTTGCCCGATTCCGGTGATCTACTGCGACAAGTGCGGTGCGGTGCCGGTGCCGGAAGAGCAGCTGCCGGTGGTGCTGCCGGAGGACGTGGCGTTCTCGGGGACTGGTTCGCCGATCAAGACCGATCCGGAATGGCGCAAGACCACCTGCCCGGAATGCGGCGGCGCGGCCGAGCGCGAGACCGACACCTTCGACACCTTCATGGAGTCGAGCTGGTACTACGCCCGCTACACCTCGCCGGGTGCCCGTGATGCGGTCGACAAGCGCGGCAATTACTGGTTGCCGGTCGACCAGTACATCGGCGGCATCGAGCACGCGATCCTGCACCTGATGTATTTCCGCTTCTACCACAAGCTGCTGCGCGACGCGCGGATGGTGGACAGCAACGAACCGGCACGCAACCTGCTGTGCCAGGGCATGGTGATCGCCGAGACCTACTACCGCCCGAACCCGGACGGCTCGAAGGACTGGATCAATCCGGCCGATGTGGAAGTGCAGCGCGACGAGCGCGGCCGCATCACTGGCGCCACGCTGATCGCCGACGGCCAGCCGGTGGTGGTCGGTGGCACTGAAAAGATGTCCAAGTCGAAGAACAACGGCGTGGACCCGCAGGCGATGGTCGACAAGTACGGTGCCGACACCGTGCGCCTGTTCTCGATGTTCGCCGCCCCGCCGGAACAGTCGCTGGAGTGGAACGAAGCCGGCGTGGACGGCATGGCGCGCTTCCTGCGCCGCCTGTGGGCCCAGGTGCAGAAGCACGCCGCCGACGGTGCCGCCCCGGCGCTGGACGTGGCCGCGCTGGACGCCAACCAGAAGGCACTGCGCCGCAAGACCCACGAGACCATCGGCAAGGTCGGTGACGACTATGGCCGTCGCCACAGCTTCAATACCGCCATCGCGGCGGTGATGGAACTGATGAACGCGCTGGCCAAGTTCGAGGACGGCAGCGAGCAGGGCCGTGCGGTGCGCCAGGAAGCGCTGCAGGCCATCGTACTGCTGCTGAACCCGATCACCCCGCATGCCAGCCACGCCCTGTGGCAGGTGCTGGGCCATGGCGAGACGCTGCTGGAAGACCAGCCGTTCCCGCAGGCCGACGCCGGTGCGCTGGTGCGCGACGCGCTGACCCTGGCCGTGCAGGTCAACGGCAAGCTGCGTGGCACCATCGAGGTGGCCGCCGATGCTGCACGCGAGCAGGTCGAAGCACTGGCTCTGGCCGAGCCGAATGCGGCCAAGTTCATGGAAGGCCTGACCGTGCGCAAGATCATCATCGTGCCGGGCAAGATCGTGAACATCGTCGCTGCCTGATGCATCCTGGGCCGGTCACCCACGCGGTGGCCGGTACCTTCCCGGTGCGGGGCCATGCACTTGATGGCCCTGCATTCACGCGGCTTCGGGCAGGCTGTGTGTTGCCGTGATCGCCCGGCTCCGCCAGACTGTCTCCATGACCCGAATCCTGCTTGCCCTCGTTCTTGTCCTCGGCCTTGCCGGCTGCGGTTTCCATCTGCGCAACAAGCTGATGCTGCCGACCGACACGGCGCCGGTGAAGGTGGTCTCCACCGCGCCATACAGCGAACTGGTCAAGCTGCTCAATCGCAGCCTGCTGGCTTCCGGTGCCAAGCTGGCCGACGAGGACAGCAAGGGGCCCAGTACCCAGCTCCAGGTGCTGTCCGAACGCTGGGGCGACCTGCCGATCGCCATCGACTCGCAGGGCCGTGCGCAGGAGTACAGCCTGCGCTATGCGGTGATCTTCATCTTCCGTCGCGAGGATGGCAGCGAGCTGGTGCCGCAGCAGGTGATCGAACTGTCGCGCGACTACGTTTCGCCGCCGACCGACGCCACCGGTACCACCACCGAACGCGAAATCCTGGCCGATGAGCTGCGACGGGAAATGTCCGCGTCGATCATCCGCCGCATCGACAGCGTGGTGCGCGCCGAGATCGAGAAGGGCGGCAGCCTGACGGCGCCGAAGGCCAAGCCGATCGAAGGGGCGGAGCCGGCCGAGCCGGTTCCCGCAGCCAAGCACTGAGTCGCGACGATGGAACTGCGTCCGGAGCAGCTGGCCAGCCAGGGCGCTGACACCCCGCTGGCGCCGGTCTACCTGATTGCCGGCCCGGAAACCCTGCGCGTGCTTGAGGCGGCCGACGCCATCCGTGCACGCGCACGCGCCGCCGGCATCGCCGAGCGGGAAGTGTTCGACGCCGATGGCCGTGATTTCGACTGGAACCAGCTCGACGCCAGCTTCAACGCGCCCAGCCTGTTCAGTGCCTGCCGCCTGGTCGAGGTGCGCCTGCCCAGCGGCAAGCCGGGCAAGGACGGGGCCGAGGTGATCAGCCAGTTCTGCGCCAACCCGGCGCCGGACGTGGTGCTGATGATTACCGCCAGCGAATGGAGCAAGGCCCACCAGGGCAAGTGGGCCGAGGCAGTCAATCGCATCGGCGTGCTGTCGGTGGCGTGGGCGATCAAGCCGCACGAACTGCCGGACTGGATCGAGCGCCGCCTGCGTGGCAAGGGCCTGCGTGCCGATCCGGCCGCCGTGCAGCGCCTGGCCGAGCGGGTCGAGGGCAACCTGCTGGCCGCTGCGCAGGAAATCGACAAGCTGGCGTTGCTGGCCGACGGCCAGCCGCTGGACGTGGAACGGATGGAATCGCTGGTGGCCGACGCCGCCCGCTATGACGTTTTCCGGCTGCTGGAAGCCACGTTCTCCGGCCAGCCGCCGGCGGTGCTGCGCATGCTGGCGGGCCTGCGCGGCGAAGGCGAGGCGGTGGCCGCACTGATGCCAATGGTGATCCGCGAGCTGTTGGCTGGTGCCGGCCTGGCCCGGGTACAGGCGCGTGGCGGCAATCTGGCCGCCGAAATGAAATCGCGCGGCATCTGGGAATCGCGGCAAGCGCCCTACAAGCGTGCGCTGCAGCGGCACCCCGAGGGCAAGCGCTGGGAGCGTTTCGTGGCCGAGGCCGGACTGGTCGACCGCATCGCCAAGGGGCGCGCCGACGGTGATGCCTGGCTGGCGCTGGAGCGCCTGCTGGTGGCCGTGGCCGAACCGCGTGCCGTGCGCCTGCTGGCGCGGGCCTGAGTGATGAGCCTGCGGATCTATTACGGGGGCACCTTCGATCCGGTGCACCTCGGGCACCTCGCCATCGCGCGTGCTGCCCGTGACGAACTGCAGGTCGCTGTGCGCATGCTGCCAGCGGCTGATCCGCCGCATCGCGCGGTGCCGGGCGCAACCGCTGACCAGCGCTTCACCATGCTCTCGCTGGCCATCGGCGATGAGCCAGGCCTGCTGCTGGACCATCGTGAACTGGACCGCGCCATACGCTTTCCCGGCCGCCCGTCCTATACCGTCGACACCCTGCGCGAACTGCGCGGCGAGTTGGGCCCCAGCCGGCCATTGGCCTGGCTGGTCGGGGCCGACAGCCTGCTGGGCCTGACCCGCTGGCATGAATGGGAGGCACTGTTCGGGCTGGCCCATTTCGTGGTGGCCGAGCGCCCGGGCAGTCCCCTTCAGGCCTCGGTGGATGGCGAACTTGGCCGCGCCCTGGAAGGGCGCTGGGCCGACAACGAGCAGGCCCTGTTCGCCAGTCCGGCCGGGCGCATCCTGCGCCTGCATCATCCGCTGCGCGAGGAATCGGCCAGTGCCGTGCGTGCGCAGATCGCCGCCGGCGGCCCCTGGCGGGCGTTGCTGCCGCCGGCCGTGGCCGACTATGTGGCCGCCCATGGCCTGTACCGCTCCCCTACGCCGTGAATGCCGCCGCCCCGGCTTGCCCGTATAATCGCCCCCACGTTTATCGAGTCGATCCACTTTGAGCAACCAGACCCAGCCCCAGACCATCAAGGTCGATCTGCCCAGCCCGCCGCCGTCCGTGCCGGAACTGCTGGCCAGCGTCCGCCAAGCCACCGAAGACCTGAAGGCCAAGGACCTGGTCGAGATCGATGTGCGCGGCCGGTCCAGCGTTGCCGACTACATGATCGTCGTTTCGGGCACCTCGACCCGCCACGTCAAGTCGATCGCCGATGAAGTCGTGCGCTTTGCCAAGAATCTCGACGTGATGCCGCTGGGTGTTGAAGGCGAGCGCGAAGCCGAGTGGGTGCTGGTCGACCTGGGCGACGTGATCGTGCATGTGATGCTGCCGCGCGTGCGTGAGTTCTATGCCCTGGAGCGCCTGTGGACCGTTGGCGACCAGCCGCCGTCCAGCGACGACGAAGTGGCCTGAGCCGCACGTTGATGCATCCCTTCGACGGCGCCGATGGCGCCGTCGACGTTTTGGAGGACCGTTGATGAAAGCCCGCCTGATTGCTACCGGCGAACGCGCACCCAGCTGGGTTGCGCAGGGCTTCGCCGAGTACCAGAAGCGGCTGTCGCACTGGCTGCCGTTCGAGCTGGTGGAAATCGAGCCCGGCCTGCGCGGCAAGGGCCGCGATGCGCGCCGCGCCACCGAAGACGAAGGCAGGCGCGTGATCGCCGCACTGCCGAAGAATGCCTATGTGGTGGCGCTGGATGTGCCGGGCCGCCAGCTCAGTTCCGAACAGCTGGCGCAGCGGCTGGAGCATTGGCGTGGGCAGGGCAGGGACCTTGCCTTCCTGATCGGTGGCCCGGAAGGGCATTCGCCGGAAGTTTCCGCGCTGGCCGACGAAAAGTGGTCGATTGGACCATTGACGCTGCCGCACATGCTGGTACGCCTGGTGGTGGCCGAGCAGTTGTACCGGGCCGCCGCAATGATTGCGAATCACCCCTACCATCGCGCGTGAAGAGTGGTTATACTAGTCGTCTGCCCGAATAGCTCAGCCGGTTAGAGCACTTGACTGTTAATCAGGGGGTCGTTGGTTCGAGTCCAACTTCGGGCGCCACCTTGAAGAGACCTGCATCGCAAGATGCAGGTCTTTTTTTTGCGTTGTTGTAGAGCCGAGCCCGCGCTCGACTCTACAGTGCCAGCTCACCTCTGGAGAACGCCACCAGCGTAGCGATGGCCACCACCAGAATGGCGCCGAACAACACCCATTCCCAACGCGTGAATACCTGCTCACCGCGTTGCAGCCGGGTCAGTGCGAACACCACCACGCCGGGCACATACAGCAGCACCGACAGCAGCAGGTTGTCGAGGCCTCCTGCATACACCAGCCACAACGCGTAGGCACTGGCCAGCAGCGCCACCGCGAAATCACGCCAGCGCACGCCCGGTTCACCCGCATAGGCGTCCCCGCGCCACGCCAGCTGCACGCCGAACGCGGTGGACAGGAAGTAGGGCACCAGGCTCATCGAGGCCGCCAGCAGCACCAGGCCCGTGTAGCTGCCGGAGTTGACCAGCACCAGCAGCAGGAACAGCTGGATCAAGCCATTGCTCAGCCACAGCGCGTTGGCGGGCACGCCGCGCGCATTCTCGCGTCCCAGGAAGGCCGGCATGGTGCCGTCGCCTGCAGCGGCGTACAGCACTTCGGCACACAGCAGCACCCAGGCCAGCAGCGCGCCGAGTACCGAAATGATCGAGCCGACGATGATCACCGTCGCGCCCCACTCGCCGACGATGGCGCGCAGCACGTAAGCCATCGACGGATTGGGCAACCCCGCCAGTTCGGCCTGCGACAGCACGCCCATCGACAGCAGGCTGACCAGCACCAGCAGCAGCCAGACGCCGAGGAAGCCGATCACCGTGGCGCGGCCGACATCGGCGCGACGGGCCGCACGCCGCGAGTAGATGCTGGCACCTTCGATGCCGATGAATACCCACACGGTCACCAGCATCATGCCGCGCAGCTGCTGGCCGAGATCGCCGAGTGCGGGCGCGCCCAGGAAATCGGCGCGGAACACATCCATGCGGAAGGCACCGGCGGCCAGGATCAGGAACAACGTGATAGGCAGCAGCTTGGCCACCGTTACCAGGCCGTTGACGATGGCGGCGGTGCGCAGGCCGCGCAGCACCAGCAGGTGCACGGTCCAGAGAAGTAGCGACGAAGCGGCCACGGCGGCCGGGGTATTGCCTTCACCGAAGACCGGCATGAAGTGGCCGAGGCCACTGAAGATCAGCACGAAGAAGCTGGCGTTGCCGAGCACCGAGGCAACCCAGTAGCCCCACGCGGCGGAGAAGCCGATGTAGTTGCCGAAGCCTTCGCGCGCGTATGCGTAGATGCCGGTATCGAGATCCGGCCGGCGGTTGGCCAGGGCCTGGAACACGAAGGCCAGCATCAGCATGCCGGCGCCGCTGACCGCCCAGCCGAGCAGCGCCGCCGCCGGACCGGCGCTGCGCGCCACGTTCTGCGGCAATGAAAAGATGCCGGCACCGACCATCGAGCCGACCACCAGTGCGGTCAACGCGGGCAGCCCGAGGCGTTGTGATGTCGCGGCCATGATGTCCCCTGCGGCGCTGATGCCGCTGACCCACGGTAGCGGTGGGCCCGTGAACATGCACGCAAGGGGCCGCAACGACGAAGGCCCGGGCAGGTGCCCGGGCCTTCGACGGTGGTGCGTTGAGCGGTATTACTTGAAGGTGTACTTGGCGCCGACAGTGAAGTAACGGCCGATGGCGCCGCTGAAGTGCAGCGGGTTGTAATTGACACCGCCGTAGGTGGACGGATCCAGCGGCGCGATGCGATCGAACACGTTCTGCACCGAGGCGTTCAGCTCGAAGGCTTCAGTGATGTTCCAGCGGCCCGACAGGTCGAAGGTGGTGAACGAGGAGATCTTCTTGACGTCCGTACCGTCTGCATACGCGAAGAGGTAGGAGCCGTTCGGACCACGGAAGTCCTTGTTGTCCATCTTCGAGATGTAGTTGGCAACGCCGCTGACGCTCCACGGACCCTGCCTCCAGGTGGTGCCGAAGTTGATGCGGTCCTTTGGCGTGCCGATGCAGTTGGTCACGTCGCAGTTGCCGTGGGTACCGGCGTAGTCGACAGTCACGTCGGCATCGGTGCGCTCGAACTTGAGCACATGGCTCCACTGCAGGTCCATCTCCAGCTGACCTGGGCCGATATCGAAGGTCTGGCGGATATCGGTATCGATACCCCGGACCCGGGTCGATGCGGCATTGATGTACTGCGTGTTGACCGCCAGGATGCTGCCGGTACCGGGTACGCCATTTAGCAGGTTGTTGTCACGCAACACGTTGCCGGCGGCAATGGCTTCGGAGGTGCTGCCCTGGGCGATTTCGTTGGTGCGCTTGATCTGCCAGGCATCGATGGTCAGCGAAGTCGTGGACGTGGGCTGCAGGACGATACCCACCGAATAGCTCTTGGACTCTTCCGGTTTCAGGTCCTTGTTCGGGCGGGTGATGATGGCGACCGGCAGAGCGCCACAGTCGTCGTCGTTTGCACCTGGTGCCGGATTGCCGCCCGGGCAACGCACGGGGTCGGACGCATTGGAGAATGCTGCCAGACCACCATCGCCGTTCTCGGCGGGGTTCGGTGCACGGAAGCCTTCCGCATAACTGCCGCGCAGTGCGATCCAATCGGCCGGCGTCCACTTGATGCCGATCTTCGGCGTGGCCTTGCCTTCACCGCTCTCGTACTTGTCGTAGCGCACCGCACCGGACAGTTCCAGGGTTTCCAGCACCGGTGCGGACAGCTCGACGTAACCGGCGTACACGTTCTGGGTGCCGTCGTAGGCCGAGTAGCCCAGGCCGATGATCTGGCCCTGGTCGGTGTAGGTCTGCGGGGTCAGGCTGTTGCTGGTCTTGCGCCATTCAGTACCCAGCGCCAGGCCCAGCGGGCCACCCTTCAGGTCCATCAGGCTGCGCGACACGGTGAAGTCGAACATGTCCAGGCTCGACTTCGCACGTGCGCTGATATCCGGCGAAATGAAGTCGTACAAGGCCTGCGAGTTCATACCGGCATTGTCACCGATGCGCCAAACACCACCAGCGCAGTTTGGGTTGGCCAGTGCACAACGTACATTGTCGTAGTTGAGGAAGCCGGTGCGCTTGTTGACCAGGTCGGTGCCGGAGTGCAGATACGCGGTGTCGTAGCTCCAGTCGCCCCAGTTGCCCTTGACGCCGACCAGGAAGCGGGTGAACTCGTTGGTGTTGTTGGTTACACGCGGACCGACATCCCAGGCCGAATAGCGCAGGCGCGAGGCCTGGCCCGGAATCGGATTATCTGGATGGTTCGGTCCCAGCACCGTAGCGCCGTCGCCACTGTTGGCGTTGACCGGGCCACCCGGATAGCCCCAGCCGCCTGAAACGCCAGACGGGGTGTTGCTGAAGGTGGTTTCCTTCTTTGAGTAGCCGATTTCGGTGTAGATCTCACCACCTTCACCAAAGGCGAAGCTGGCACGTCCAAACACGTTGACGTACTTCTCTTCCGGGGTGAGATCGCGATACAGCTGGTTCGGATCCCACAAGCAGCCCTGCGCCTGCGCGGATGCCTCTGTCTGGCCCGGAATCGTGGTAAGACCAGCACAACCGGGCAAAGCGACCAGGAAGGCCGGATTCTCTTCGGTCACATTGCGATCGTCGTACACCGAACCGTTCGGACCAACACCGCCGCGGGTCTTTCCACTGAGGAAAGCGCCGCCGAGGAACTGGGCGTTGTTGCCATAGCCCCACGGGCGGGTATCGCCGGTACCGATCCACTTGCGGTTCTTGCGATCGCTGATCTTGATCGCGTCGGTCTTTGCGACATCCAGGCTGAAGAAGGCATTCCAGCCGTCGGTGGCCAGATCGCCGGTACCGGCGGTCAGGGTCGCCTTCTTCGCGTCGCCATCGCTGTCGCCGGACAGGCCGTAGGAACCGCGAAGGATCGCGCCCTGGAAATCACTGCGCAGGATGATGTTGACCACGCCGGCGATGGCATCGGAGCCATAGATCGCCGAGGCGCCGTCCTTCAGCACTTCCACGCGTTCAACGGCGTCGAGGGGGATGGTGCTCAGGTCGGTGAAGACCTTCTGGCCGTCATCGGCCAGGCCGTAGGTGGCCATGCGGCGGCCGTTCAACAGGACCAGGGTCGAGCCCGCGCCCAGGCCGCGCAGGGAGATGCCGGCGCCACCGCCGGCAAAGCCGTTGCCGAAGGTCTTCGGGATCGAGCCGGAACCATCGGCGGTCAGTGTCTGCAGGTATTCGGCGACCGTGGTCTTGCCGGTGCGGTCGATTTCCTGGCGGGTCACCACCTGCACCGGGGACGGTGTTTCGGTGTTGGTGCGCGGAATGTTCGAACCGGTAACCGTGATGCGGTCCAGGTTGGTGGCCTTCTCCTGCGCGAAGGCGGAGGTGGAAGCCACGGCGCCAACCAGCAGCAATGTGCCGCCGGTAAGGATGTGGGTGATGGACGATGCCAGGGTGCAGCGGCGGCGGCTGGCGGGCCGTTGGATCAGGTGTTTCACAGCTTCTCTCCTAACTGGAAAACCGTAGCGTTGAGGGCTGTCTCCGGAGTGTCCGGGACGGGCCAATCTAGGTTTCCGACGGGTGACGAAGTCGTGAAATTTTGCTTAATCCGTAACGTTTGAACTGGAACTTTGCCGAGTTTGGCAGTTCGGTCCCGAAGGCCGGTCCGACAGGCGGTCGGACCGGCCCGGGTCGTCAGTCCGGCAACGAGAACTGCACCGGCACCAAACCGATGGCCGGTACCGCTACACCATCACGCTGGGCCGGTTCAAAGCGCCAGCGCTTGAGCACCTGTTGGCGTGCAGCCTGGTCCAGGTGGCGGGAGCCACTGCTGCGCTCGATGCTGACCGCGACCGGCTGGCCGCCGCTGTCGACCTCCACCCGCAGCAGCACCGTGCCCTGCTCATGGTTGCGCAGTGCGGCGACCGGATAGCCCGGTGGCGGGGCACTGCGGTATTGCAGCTGGGCGCCGGCCAGCGGTGCATGGGTGTCGATGCGCGGCGCGAGTTGCGGCGGGGCCGGTTCGGCGGCCGGCAGCGTGATGCCCTGCGTTTCCTCCACGGTCGCGGTTGGGGCCGGCAGTGGCGGTGTCGCCGGCTGTGCCTGCGGTTTCGGCACGACCCGGGCAACTTCCTTCGGTTCCTGCAGCACCGGTGGGGGCGGCGTTGGCGGGATCTTCTCGATCAGCCTGACCGTGGTCTTGTCACGCGGGACCTGCACGGCCTGGTAGGTCGCCGGGATCAGCAGCAGCAGGAACGCGAGCAGGTGCAGGGCGATGGCCGCGCTCCAGGCGGCAACGCGGGCGGGGTCGAAGTGCGGGGATGCAACGGGATACGTACGAACCATGGTCCACCTCCATGCCAGTGACGAAGTCCTCAACGCACCAGGGCCCGTGGCGGGGTTGCCGCACGCGGCTGGCAGCCAATCATTAACGCCAGGCCCCGGCCACTGCCTAGAGGCAGGGGCAGGATCGTTGGGCTGGCCTTCAGCCAGCCGCCCCGGCCCATGAAAAAGGCGGGCCCCTGCGGGACCCGCCTCCGTCTACCGGAACGGATGGGATCAGCGACCCAGCTCGAACACCACGTCCAGGTTGACCGAGACAGTGGATTCGCCCGGGGCGACCGGCGTGGCCTTGTCCATCGCCGCGCCGGCGGCCATGGTCCGCATCATCGGCATCGGGCGGTAACCACCCCCGGCATTCTCGGAGATGCTGACGATGCGGCGCACCTGAAGGCCGAGCGACTTGGCATAGGTCTGGGCGCGGGCCTGGGCCTTCTTCAGCGCGGCCAGGCGCGCTTCGTCATAGACCGGTTCCGGCTGGTCGATCTCGAAGCTGGGGCCGTTGATCTGGTTGGCGCCCTGAGCGGCCAGCGCGTCCAGCACCTTGCCGAGCTTGGCGATGTCACGGACCTTCAGGCTGACCGTGTTGCTGGCCTGGTAGCCGGTGATCTTCGGCGCTTCGTTGTCGGCATAGCGGTACTGCGGGTTGAGGCTGACGCCGCTAGTCTGCACGTCGCGCTCGGCGATGCCGGCGGCCTTGATCGCGGCCAGTACCTTGTCCATCTGCTGGGCGTTCTGGCGCATGGCGCTGTTGCCATCGGCGGCCTGGGTGACCACGCCGGCCGACAGGGTGGCCACGTCCGGTACGCGGGTGGCTTCGGCATTGGCCGAGATGTTCAGCAGCGTGCCTTCGGCCGCGGCGGCGATCGACGGCGACGACGGGGCGGCATGGGCAGTCATCGAGGTTCCAAGGGCGAGGGACAGGGCAAGCAGTAGCGGGGTGGCGGTCAGGCGCATGGAGAACTCCTTGTTGTGCCGTTGAGGGTGGTGTCGTAGCGATGAACGCGCTGTGAGCCCGTTCGGGGTTCAACGCGTTCCGGGACGGGTTGCCGACGATTCAGGTGGCGGCCTCAGGTTATGCTGTGCCGATGCTCTATCTTGCTTCCCGCTCCCCCCGACGCAACCAGTTGCTGGCCCGACTCGGACGCCCCTTCCAGGCCCTGGACCTGGAGGTCGTCGAGCAGCGCGCGCCCGCTGAAAGCGCCGAACAGTATGTGTGCCGGGTCGCCGCCGACAAGGCACGCGCCGGCCTGGCCCGGGTGCTGGCCAACGATCCGCAGGCGCGGGTGCTCGGCTCGGACACCGAGGTGGTGCTGGACGGCGAGGTCTTCGGCAAGCCGGCCGACGCCGCCGGCGCACGCGCGATGCTGGCGCGCCTGGCCGGGCGCACCCACCAGGTGATGACTGCGGTGGTGGTGGTCGGCGCCGACGGGCTGGACAGCGAACTGGTCATTTCCGAAGTGACCTTCGCCCCGATCGCCGCCGCCGACATCGCCGCCTATGTCGCCACCGGCGAGCCGTTGGACAAGGCCGGGGCCTACGCCATCCAGGGCGGGGCCGAGCGCTGGATCGAACATCTTTCCGGCAGCTACTCCGGCGTCATGGGGCTGCCATTGCTGCATACCGATCGTCTGCTGGCGCGCTGTGGCGTGCCGGCCCCCACTGCCGATGCCGCCAGGGAGGCTGCCGATGTCTGAGGAAATCCTGGTCAATGTGACCCCGCGCGAGACCCGGGTCGCGGTGATCGAGAACGGCATGCTGCAGGAACTGCACATCGAGCGCGGTTGGCGCCGGGGTGTGGTCGGCAACATCTACAAGGGCAAGGTGCAGCGGGTCATGCCCGGCATGCAGGCGGCGTTCGTCGAGGTAGGCCTGGAGCGCGCCGCGTTCCTGCACGCCAACGACGTGGTGCGCCCGGCCCCGGTGGCCAGTGCAGACACCGAGAACACGACCCTGCCGCCGCCGGCCAGCGTGCCCATCGTCGAGCTGCTGCGTGACGGCCAGGACATCGTGGTGCAGGTGGTGAAGGACCCGATCGGCACCAAGGGCGCACGCCTGACCACCCAGATCAGCATTCCGTCGCGCTACATGGTGCTGCTGCCGCAATCCAAGGTGGTGGGGGTGTCCGCGCGCATCGAGGATGAAGCCGAGCGCGCCCGCCTGAAGGCCCTGGTGACCGAGCTGTCTGCGCAGCATGGCGGCTACGGCTACATCGTGCGTACCAATGCCGAGGGCCAACCGGCCGAGGCCATCGCCGAGGACATCGCTTACCTGTCGCGGGTCTGGAACGTGGTCGAGCGCCGCGGCCGCGAAGCGGCCTCGTGCAGCAACATCTATGAAGACCTGAGCCTGCCGCTGCGTTCGGTGCGCGACCTGATCCGCAAGGACGTGGACAAGGTGAAGGTGGACTCGAAGGAAACCTTCGCGCAGCTGCAGGCGTTCGTCGCCAAGTACATGCCGGTGCTGGCCGAGAAGCTGGAACTGTATTCAGGCGATCGCCCGATCTTCGACATGTTCGGGGTGGAGGACGAGATCGGCCGTGCGCTGGACAAGCAGGTGCCGCTGAAATCCGGTGGTTACCTGGTGATCGACCAGACCGAGGCGATGACCACCATCGACGTCAATACCGGTTCGTTCCTCGGCCAGCGCAACCTGGAAGAGACGGTGTTCCGCACCAACCTGGAAGCGGCACAGGCGGTGGCCCGCCAGCTGCGCCTGCGCAACCTGGGCGGCATCATCATCATCGACTTCATCGACATGGACGATGCCGAGCATCGCCGCCAGGTGCTGCGCACCCTGGAAAAGGCGCTGGCCCGCGACCATGCCAAGACCACGGTGTACGACTTCTCGCCGCTGGGGCTGGTGGAGATGACGCGCAAGCGCACGGTGGAAAGCCTGGAGCGCCAGCTGTCGGAAACGTGCCCGCAGTGCAGTGGCCGTGGCAGCATCAAGACCACCGAAACGGTGACCTACGAGATCTTCCGCGAGATCACCCGTGCCGTGCGCCAGTTCGATGCCGCACGCCTGCTGGTGATCGCCTCGACCAAGGTGGTCGCGCGCATCACCGACGAGGAATCCTCGGCGGTGGCCGAGCTGGAGGAATTCCTCGGCAAGAGCATCCGCTTCCAGGCGGACGAGCAGTACCTGCAGGAGCAATTCGATGTCGTTCTGCTCTGATCCTCGCCGGCCGCAGGCCGGCGGTGGCCGATGAGCGCGCCGCCGCGCCTGCGACTGCGAAGGATCCGCCGTCATTTCATTGCCGCCTGCGCGGTGGGCCTGGTCGGGCTGGCACTGCTGGTGGGTACCCTCAGCCAGCTGCTGCCGCTGGCCGAGCGTCACCCCGACAGGATTGCCGCCTGGCTGAGTGAGCGTGCCGGCCAGCCGGTGCATTTCGACCAGCTGCAGACGGCCTGGACCCGGCGTGGTCCGCTGCTGCAGCTGAAGGGCCTGCGCATCGGCGCCGGTCAGGGCCTGGCCATCGGCGAGGCCGAAGTGCTGGTGTCAATGTACAGCGGGATGCTGCCTGGTCGCTCGCTGACCGAGCTGCGCCTGCGTGGCCTGGCACTGGACCTGCAGCAGGACAAGGACGGCCGCTGGTCGGTGCGTGGCCTGCCGAAGTCAGACACGGGCGGTGACCCGCTCGACGCGCTGCGCCGGCTGGGCGAGCTGCAGGTGATCGATGGCCGCTTGGGTGTGCATGCACCGGGACTGGGTATCGATACCACCCTGCCGCGTATCGATCTGCGCCTGCGCGTCAATGGCGACCGCCTGCGTGTGGGCGTGCGTGCCTGGGCGCAGACCGATGCCCTGCCGCTGACCGCAGTGCTGGACGTGGACCGCGCGCGCGGCAACGGGCAGGCCTGGCTGGGTGCCGATCCTGTTGATTTCCATGCCTGGTCGCCGTTGCTGGCAGCTGGTGGCGTGCGCCTGCGCGAAGGCAAGGGTGAGCTGAACCTGTGGCTGACCCTGCGCGACTTCGCGCCGGTGGCGCTGACCACCGATTCGGACCTGCGTGACGTGCGCGTCGACGGTGCACCGATGCCCGACGTGGCAACGCCGCGGTTGCAGCTGCAGCGCTTGCAGGCGCGCCTGCGCTGGCAGCGCCAGGCCGATGGTTGGGCGCTGCAGGTACCGCGCCTTCGTTTGAAGACCGAAGACGGCGAACAACAGCTCGATGGCCTGCAGTTGCAGGTTGGCAGGCAGCTGCGGGTGAGTTCCGGCGAAGTACAGGCCGGTACGGCGCTGCGTGCGCTGGCGCTGAGTGATCGCCTCGAGGCAGGCCTGCGCCATTGGTTGTTCCTGTCCAAACCGCAGCTGGATGTGCGAGAGCTGCAACTGGCCGGCGAGCGTGATGGCCCGTTGCGGGCACAGGGCGAGCTGCAGTCGCTGGGCTTTGCCAGCGTTGGCAATTCTCCGGGTCTGCGCGGCCTGGGGGGACATTTCGAGGGCGACGCCGATGGCTTCAGCCTGCAGCTGCAACCGCAACGGCAGCTGCAGTTCGATTGGCCCACCGGCTTTGGCGTGCGGCATGACCTGCACCTGGCGGGCCAAGTGGTGGGCTGGCGTGACGAGGGCGGTGGCTGGCGTATCGGCACTGCGGCGATGCGCGTGGAAGGCACCGACTACGCGGCCGATGTGCGCGGTGGTGTCTGGTTCCAGGGCGACGGCACGCGGCCCTGGCTGCAGTTGGCGGCCAAGCTGGACGATGTGCCGATGACGGCGGCCAAGCGCTTCTGGATCCACTCCAAGATGAGCAAGGGCGCCACCGACTGGCTGGACATGGCGCTGGCCGGCGGCCAGGTGCGCAATGGCATCGGCCTGGTCAGCGGTGACCTGGACGACTGGCCGTTCGACAACAACGATGGCCGTTTCGAGGCCACCGGCCATATCACCAACGGCGACATCCGCTTCCAGCACGACTGGCCGCTGATGCGCCAGGTCGACGCCGATATCGCCTTCATCGGCCCCGGCTTCGACATGCATGGGCGCGGGGACCTGGCCGGTGTAGCGGTGCAGAAATTCGAGGCGGGCATCCAGGACTTCGGGCAGCAGCCGCTGTACGTGCGTGCCGATGCGCAGAGCGAGGCCGGCAGACTGCTGGCAATGCTGCGGCAGAGCCCATTGCACAAGGACTATGGCGACACCCTGGACAACCTCACGGCTGCGGGCCCGGCGCATGTGACCTTCGACCTGCTGCAGCCGCTGCACCACGATGAAGGCGGCGGTCACCTGCAGGGCACGGTCGACCTCAATGGTGTGAAACTGGTGGACAAGCGCTTCCAGCTGGCCTTCGACAACATGCATGGGCAGGCGCGCTACAGCAATGGCGGCTTCGGTGCCGAGGAACTGGCGGTGCGCCACCTCGGCCAGGACGGCCGCCTGAGCCTGCGTGCCGGCGGCTACGTGCACGACAGCAGGCTGGCGTTCGAGTCGCAGCTGACGGCCAACCTCGACGCCGGTGTGCTGATTGACCGCGCCCCGGAAATGGCGTGGCTCAAGCCCTATATCGCGGGTAACTCGCCCTGGACCATCGCGGTCAACCTGCCCAAAGTCGCACCGGGAGCGCCCGCACCGCCCAGCGAACTGCGCCTGAGTTCGGATCTGGTGGGAACCCGCCTGGACTTGCCGGCACCGCTGGACAAGCCGGCCACCGAGCCGCTGGCGACCACGGTGGCCGCGCAGCTGCCGATGGGCGCTGGTCGCATCGATGTGGCCTTTGGCCAGCGTCTGGCCCTGGCCGCGCGCAGCCACAACAACCGCACCGGTGTGCAGGTCACCCTGGGCAGCGACCATGCCAATCGCGAGCCGCCGCCCAGCGGACTGTCCGTCAATGGCCGCAGCCCGACTCTGGATGCGCTGGAGTGGATCAGTCTGGCCCGTGGTGGCAACGACGATGACGGCATGCCGCTGCGTGCAGTGGACGTGCAGGTCGGCAAGCTGATGCTGATCGGCGGCGTCTTCGAGCAGACCCGGTTGCAGCTGCAGCCGGGACCGCAGGCGCTGGACGTGCGCCTGGATGGACCTTCGCTGGCCGGTCGCCTGATCGTACCCAACGCCGAAGGAGGCACCATCAGTGGCCGACTCGACCGTGTGCACTGGCAGTCGCTGCCGCCGGCGCCGGGCGCGGCCGCGCCAGCCCGGGTGCAGGCCGGCGCCAACGACATGGACCCGGCCAAGCTGCCGCCGTTCGCGCTGGACATCGCCGACCTGAAGTTCGGCAAGGTGGTGCTGGGCCAGGCGGTGCTGCGTACGCGGCCGCTGGCCAATGGCCTGAACGTGGACGAGCTGCGCTTCCGCGCGCCCGACCAGGAAATCGACATCAGCGGTCGCTGGCTGGGTCGCACCGGTGGTGCCCGCACCGAGCTGACCGCGCAGGTGCGCAGCGAGGACCTGGGCGGCCTGATGCAGAACCTCGACTACGGCGGCCAGCTGCGTGGCGGCTCTGGCCAGGCGCAGCTGCAGGCCTCCTGGAGCGGGGGGCCGTCGGACTTCCAGCTGGCCAATCTGCAGGGCAGCCTTGATCTGCACGCGCGTAATGGCCAGCTGCTGGAGCTGGAGCCGGGCGCTGGCCGTGTGCTGGGCCTGCTCAGCGTGACCCAGCTGCCGCGGCGCCTGATGTTCGACTTCCGCGACTTCTTCTCCAAGGGCTTCGCGTTCAACCAGGTCGACGGCAGCGTGCAGTTCGGGCAGGGCATGGCCCGCACCGACAAGGTACTGATCGAGGGCCCGGCGGCGAACATCACCATCCGCGGCCAGGCCGACCTGCGCAACCAGCGGTTCGACCAGACCATCGATGTCAACCCGCGCGCCGGCAACCTGCTGACGGTGGTCGGCGCGGTGGCCGGTGGCCCGGTGGGCGCGGCGCTCGGCGCGGCCACCAATGCGGTACTGTCCAAACCGCTCGGCGAGATCGGCGCCCGCACCTACAAGGTGACCGGTCCATGGAAGGAGCCGAAGGTGGAAGTGATCGAACGCAGCCGCGACAAGACCCCGCCAGCGCCCGCGCCGCGCCCGGCCCCGGCCGTTCCGCCGCCCGTTACCGACCTGCCACGCTCACGCTGAGCGTGGACCTCCTGTTCACGGGGCTTGCCTGAGCGCCCCAGCACCCCCAGATCGAGAACCATGACTGATATCGCCCTGACGCTTGCCCAAGATCGCCTGCTGCGCCCCGGCGGGCTGGATACCGATGGCCTGGAGCGCACCTTCGGCCAGCTGCTCGGCCCCGGTGTGGACTTCGGCGACCTCTATTTCCAGCACGCCCGCCGCGAGAGCTGGAGCGTGGAAGACGGCATCGTCAAGGACGGTGCCCATTCCATCGAGCAAGGCGTGGGCGTACGGGCGATGTCCGGCGAGAAGACCGGATTCGCCTACTCCGACGACATCCATGCCGACGCGCTGCTGGCCGCGGCGCAGTCGGCGCGTGCGATTTCGCGCGAGGGTGGCGCGCAGTCCGGGCGCTCGCTGCTGCGCGGCAATTCACGCGCGCTGTATCCGGCGCTGGATCCCATCGATGGCGTCGGCAACGAGGCAAAGGTCGAGGTGCTGAAGCGCCTGGACGGCTACCTGCGTGCCGCCGACCCGCGCGTGAAGCAGGTGATGGTGAGCCTGTCCGGCGGCGTGGACACGGTGCTCATCGCGCGCAGCGACGGCGTGCTGGGCGCTGACGTGCGCCCGCTGGTGCGCCTGAACGTGCAGGTGATCGTCGAACACAACGGCCGCCGCGAGTCGGGCTATGCCGGTGGCGGTGGCCGCTATGGCTACGGGGAACTGTTCGCTGATGGCCGCCCGGAAGCGTTTGCGCGCGAGGCCCTGCGCCAGGCGCTGGTGAACCTGGACGCCGTGCCGGCGCCGGCCGGCGTGATGCCGGTGGTACTGGGACCTGGCTGGCCCGGCGTGCTGCTGCATGAAGCGGTCGGCCACGGCCTGGAAGGCGACTTCAACCGCAAAGGCACCAGCGTGTACGCCGGCCGCATCGGCGAACGCGTGGCGGCACCGGGCGTGACCATCGTCGACGATGGAACCCTGGACGGGCGTCGCGGTTCGCTCAACATCGACGACGAAGGCCACCCGAGCCAGTGCACCACGCTGATCGAGGACGGCATCCTGGTCGGCTACATGCAGGACAGCCTCAACGCACGCCTGATGGGCATGGCACCGACCGGCAACGGGCGTCGCGAATCGTTCGCGCACCTGACCATGCCGCGCATGACCAATACCTACATGCGCGCCGGCCAGCACGACCCGCAGGAAATGATCCGCTCGGTGAAGAAGGGCCTGTATGCAGTGAACTTCGGCGGCGGCCAGGTCGACATCACCAGCGGCAAGTACGTGTTCTCGGCCACCGAGGCCTACCTGATCGAGGATGGCCGCATCACCGCGCCGGTGAAGGGGGCGACCCTGATCGGCAACGGTCCGGAAACCATGCAGAAGGTGCGGATGGTCGGCAACGACCTGGCCCTGGACGAGGGCGTGGGTATCTGTGGCAAGGACGGGCAGAGCGTGCCGGTGGGTGTCGGCCAGCCGTCGCTGTTGATCGAGGGCATCACCGTCGGCGGTACTCAGGCCTGAGCCGGGCGATGGCCAGCGCCACCGCCCGCTCCAGCGCGGGCTCAGTCCTCGTCGGCCTCGTCGGCTTCGACGTGGCCAGCGTCTTCGGCGCTGGCCTTCAGGCCGAGCGCCGCCGGCAGCATCAGTGCGCGCAGCACCTGGTAGATCTCGCGATAGGCACGCGGCGGCTTGTTCTTCGCCTTCTCGGCCTGCGCATTGCGCACCAGCGTGCGCAGTTGCTGGCGGTCGGCCTGCGGGTAATCGTCCAGCAGGGCGGCCAGCGCCTTGTCACCTTCGGCCAGCAGGCGCTCGCGCCAGTCTTCCACGCGGTGCATCATCGCCACTTCGCGGCGGCCGGTTTCGCTGTTGGCATCCAGCGCATCGCGGATCGCATCCAGCGTGGCTTCTTCTTCGCGGCGCATGTGCTTGGCCAGGAACGCCAGCTGGCGCTTGTGGGCGATGTGCGCGGTGATGCGCTTGCACTCGGCGATGTGCGGCAGCAGGTCTTCCGGGATCGGCAGGCGCGCCAGCTGGGCCGGTGTCAGCGACACCAGTTTTTCGCCCAGGGCCAGGACGTCGAGCGCGTCGCGCCGGTTCTGGCTGCGGCTCTTGTCGTGGAATTCACCGGTTTCTTCGTCGCGTCCGCGCATCGTCCATACCTGATTTCAAAAAAAGTCGCCCGGCGTGATGCCGGGCCCAACCCGTACAGGATAAAGCATTGAACGTGATCGCCCCTGAAGCCGCCGTCGGCGACGACAGCCCGGCCCGGCTGGAACGGCTGGCCGACCTCTCCCAGCAGCTGCTCGACCGCGCCCGCGCGCTGGGCGCCAGCCAGGCTGAAGTCAGCTGCAGCGAAGACCGCGGGCTGGAGGTGAATGTCCGCCTCGGCGAGGTCGAAACCGTGCAGTCCACCCGCGACCGCGGCATCGCCGTCACTGTGTATTTCGGCCAACGCAAGGGCAGCGCCAGCACCGGCGACCTGAACGAGGCCAGCCTGGCGGCCACGGTCGAGCAGGCCTGCGCCATCGCCCGGCATACCGAAGATGACGCGGCCGCCGGTCTGGCCGAGGCGGCGCTGATGGCCACCCACTTCCCGGACCTGGACGGCTGGCACCCGTGGGCGCTGCAGGCCGACGAGGCGGTGGACCTGGCCCTGGCTTGCGAAGCCGCAGGCCGTGAGGCCGATGCGCAGATCCGCAATTCCGACGGCGCCTCGGTGTCGAGCATGCAGAGCCTGTCGGTCTATGCCAATTCGCATGGTTTCATCGGCCGTGAGCGCGGCACCCACCATTCGGTCGGTTGTGCGCTGATCGCCGGGCAGGGCGATGGCATGCAGCGTGACGGCTGGTACACCAGTGCGCTGGCTCGCGAGGACCTGGAGGACGTCGACCTGGTCGGACGTCGTGCCGCCGAGCGCACTGTCGCCCGCCTGCAGCCACGATCGCTGGCCACCGGCAGCATGCCGGTGCTGTTCGCCCCGGAAGTGGCGCGCAGCCTGGTCGGGCACCTGCTGTCGGCGGTGTCCGGCGGTGCTCTATATCGCCAGGCCAGCTTCCTGCTGGACAGCGTTGGCCAACGCCTGTTCCCGGAATGGATGCAGATCGAGGAGCTGCCGCACCTGCGCCGTGGCCTGCGCTCGGCCGCCTTCGACGGCGACGGCGTGGCCACCCGGGCCTCGGCTCTGGTCCGCGACGGCGTGCTGCAGCGCTATGTGCTGGGCAGCTACTCGGCACGCAAGCTGGGCCTGCAGACCACTGCCAATGCCGGTGGCGTGCACAACCTGCAGTTGGCCGCCAATGCCGGCCCGCTGCACGACATCGCCCGGCAGATGGGCGATGGCCTGCTGGTGACCGAGCTGATGGGGCAGGGCGTGAACGGCGTGACCGGCGACTATTCGCGTGGCGCGGGTGGCTTCCGGGTCGAGAACGGCGAGATCCAGTACCCGGTGGACGGCATCACCATCGCCGGCAACCTGCGCGAGATGTTCAGCAGCATCGAGGCGGTCGGCAGCGACGTCGATCCCCGTTCGCACATCCGGACCGGTTCGATCCTGTTGGGGCGGATGACCATCGCAGGTAATGATTGATGCCGTCGATGGCGTAAGCTATGCCCGCCTGACGCAATCAGCTGGGTGCTGGTTGGTCAAGACCACCCAATGAAAAGGAGTTTTGTCGTGAGTGAATTCGATAACGTCCCGCCGCCGCCACCGGCCACCGCCGACGTTCCGGCCGACCAGCGCACCATGGCCCTGGCCGCGCACCTGCTGGGCATTTTCACCGGCTTCATCGGCGCGCTGATCATCTGGCTGATCAACAAGGACGATGCTGGCAAGGCCTTCGTGACCGACCAGGCCAAGGAAGCCCTGAACTTCCAGATCACCGTGACCATCGCCATGGTCATCAGCATGATCCTCACCATCGTGATCATCGGCGTGTTCCTGGCCCCGATCGTCGGCATCATCAGCCTGGTGTTCAGCATCATCGCTGCGGTCAAGGCCAACAACGGCGAAGCCTACCGCTACCCGTTCGCGCTGCGCCTGATCAAGTAAGATCGTCCGCACGCGGAACTGAAAACGCCCGGCACTGCCGGGCGTTTTCGTGTGCGGGGAATGCCGGGCCGCGTGCAGCGATCAGTGATCGCGTTCCACCGCCAGCGTCGCCAGCGCGCGCAGCGCGTCGGCTTCCTCGCCATACCCGGCCAGGATCGACTGCATGCGCGCTGCGAGCTCGTGCAGCTGGGCCTTTGCGCCGTCCATGCCAAGCAGGGCGGGGAAGGTGCTCTTGTCCTGCGCCTGGTCCTTGCCGGCAGTCTTGCCCAGCTGTTCGGAACTGGCTTCGACATCGAGGATGTCATCGCGGACCTGGAAGGCCAGGCCGAGTGCATCGGCGAAACTGTCGAGCTGGGCCAACTGCGGTTCGTGGGCCTGGCCGCACAGCGCGCCCATGCGCACTGCCGCGCGGATCAGCGCGCCGGTCTTCAGCGCGTGCATGCGGGTCAGCGCCGCCAGCGTCTGCTGCTGGCCGGTGGCATCGATGTCCAGCGCCTGGCCGCCACACATGCCGGACGCGCCTGAGGCGTGGGCCAGGGTCTGCAGGCAGGCCACGCGCAACGTGGCCGGCAGCGGCGCATCGGCCAGCAGGCCGAAGGCGCGGGTCTGCAGGGCGTCGCCAGCAAGGATCGCGGTGGCTTCGTCGAAGGCGATGTGGGTGGTGGGCTTGCCGCGACGCAGGGCGTCGTCATCCATCGCCGGAAGGTCGTCATGCACCAGCGAATAGGCATGGATCAGCTCGACGGACATGGCCGCCGCATCCAGGCTTTCCGGCTGCGCACCGAACAGGTGACCACTGGCGTAGACCAGCAGGGGCCGCATGCGCTTGCCGCCACCAAGCACCGAATAGCGCATGGCCTGATGCAGGCGCTGCGGCGCCTCGGCAGGCGAGGGCAGGGCGGCATCGAGCTGGCTTTCGATACGGTCGCGCCAGCGCGCGAACAGAACCTCAGCCGTCATGGCTGGGCGGGTCGAAGGGCTCGGAGGCTTCCGGCTGCGCCGGATCACTGAGCAGGCGCACGCGCAGTTCGGCCTGCTCCAGTGCCTGCTGGCACTGGCGGTACAGACCGACACCACGCTCGTAAGCACTGAGCGAAGCTTCCAGGCTCAGCTCGCCGGTTTCCATCTGCTCCACCAGCTGCTCCAGCGATTCGAGCGACTGCTCGAACTGGGCGACGGGGGAGGCGTTTTCGGGGGACTTCTTGGCCATGCGGCAAGTGTGGACGGGCCGCGCGCGGGGGTCAATTCACCAGCCGCCCGGGCGCCACTGCAACTGCGCGTCATGCGCCTGCAACCAGGCCTGCAGCGGTGCGGCGATGACCACGTCGGCGGCGGCCAGCAACTGCGGGCCATCAAAGATCAGCGGCAGCTGCGCGCGTCGCCAGGGGGCGAGGTGCTCGCGTTGCAGGCAGTCCTTCAGCGCGTGCGAATGCTGGCGACCCGGCAGCAGGATGCGCTCGCCGCCCACGCGTGCACGGACCTGCAGTGGCTGTTCGAAAGCGCCGGCGCCCAGCAGGCTCAGCTGGCCGCCGTCGGGCAATGGCAGCGGTGCACGGCCATCCCACACGGCCTGCCAGTCGAGGGGCAGCGAGGGCAGCCGGGCCGGCAGCAGATAGGCGTGGTCGCGCCATTGCTGGATCACGTGCTGCTGCCAGCGCACACGCGCCTGGCGGTCGGTGTCGGCTGGCAACAGCTCCTCCAGCGCCTGCTGCAATACCGAGGCCGGCAACGGTGCCGCATCATGGCCCAGCACCCACGCGCGCAGCACGCGTGCTGCGCGGCGCGGCGACATCTGGCGCAGCAGTTCCAGTGACAGCACGCGCGGTGCCACTTCCAGATGCGCGATCAGCTCGGCGTCTTCCTCGTCCAGCAGTTCGCGGGTCTGCCGGCAATGCGTCGCGCTGCCCGCCAATGCTGCAGCCGCATGCGGCCAGCGCTGGCGCAGCAACGGCAACACCTGCAGGCGCAGGAAGTTGCGATCGGCGTGGTCTTCCGCGTTGCTGGGGTCTTCGATCCAGCGCAGCGCGTGCTGGCGCGCGTAGTCGAGCAGTGCACTGCGTGGTACCGCCAGCAGCGGGCGCCACAAGGGATGTTCGCCAAGGCGGCTGTGCGTGGACATCGCCGCCAGGCCATCGACGCCAGAAGCGCGCAGGGCGCGCAACAGGAAGGTCTCGGCCTGGTCGTCCTGGTGCTGCGCCAGTGCCAGCGTTTCGCCTTCGCGTAGCTCAGCCGCGAACGCGGCACGTCGTGCCTGTCGCGCGGCACCTTCGGTGCCCAGGCCTGTGCCGTTCTCGACCTGCACGCGGTGCACGGCCAGCTCAATGCCCCAGGCGTCGCATTGCTGCTGGCAGTGCAGCACCCAGTCATCCGCATCGGGCTGCAGGCCGTGATGCACGTGCACCGCGCGCAGGGCGGTGCCGGAAGTCTGCGCGCAGCGCCACAGCCAGTGCAGCAGCACGGTGGAGTCGACGCCACCGCTGTAGCCCACCAGCAGCGGCGCATCCAGCGGAACGAGGGCAGGGAAGGCAGTCACGGTGGCAAGTATAGGGTGGGGTTTACTTGGCAGGGCTGCGCCCTGCACCCGCTACGAGCCAGAGCAACAGCAACAGCAACAGCAACAGCAACAGCAACAGCAACAGCAACAGCAACAGCAACAGCAGAAGCTGGTTTCCTGAGGGTAGGCGCGGTGGGTCCGGTTGCGGGGGCCGCTGCAAGTACGTCCATGTAAGCTCGGTCGCCGCATCCATGCGGCTCACGCCCCCGCAACCGGACCCACCCCGCCTTCGACAGTTTCCTGCGAACTGTCGGAATTGCTCTTGGGGTCAGATCCGTTTTCCTGCGGAAAACGGATCTGACCCCGATTTATTTCGATATTTGACAGATTTCATCCACGCAGGGCGTGGATGGTCCAACCGTCATCGGAAATCTGTCGGGGTGGGGCGGTGTGGGTGGGCAGGACCGTTGGCGCCATGGATGGCGCCATCGAGCCCCCATGGACGGGTTTACGGCGTGTCCTGACCACCCATACCGCCCCGCCCAACTCACAGAAAACCAGAGCCGCTTTTGATCTTGATTTGGCTTCGGCTTCGGCAGGTGCAGGGCGCAGCCCTGCCGAAAACCCTACTTCACCCGACGACCCGAACGGTCGATGCGGAACCACTCTCCGCCTTCCATCGGCGTGTGGCCATCGGCATCCGGCGTACCACGACGGCAACCATTGCAGACCTCGGCCACGCCGTCCTGGAACGGCCATGCGAAATCGAAGGTGCCGGGCACCACCTGGCGGAACGTCAGGTCGAAGTAGCCCACGCGGTTGCCGACGCGGGCGCGCAGCAGGCCTTCCTGCGGCGTTTCCGGGCCGTTGTCCCAGGTCAGCACCGGCAGGCTGCGGCCCTTGCGGTCGACGTAGTGGAAACCCTGGTCGGCGTACACCACTGCCAGGCCGTGGTCGTCGTAATTCAGGTCCTTCAGCGTGTCGGCGCTGATCTTCGGCCGGTGATCGATCACCTCGCAGTTGGGCAGCGGCCACAACCCGTGTTCGTCGGTCAGCAGCTTGCATGCCGGTGCCTGTGCCGCTGCAGTGGCGCTGACCAGCATGCCAAGCAGGGCCAGCGACCGCGCGAAGCGGCCGCTGGCAGCGTCAGGGCGGGCCTGCCGTGCGATCACTTGGCCTCGGCCTTGCGCTCGAACGCGGTCGGTGCCGGCAGCTGCACCGGCACGCCCTTGTCATCGCAAGTGCCAGCCTGGCACAGGCGCTCGCGCAGGGCCGGGGTGGCCTGCACGATCATGTGATAGATCGCGTTCTGTTCCAGCGTGCCGCGGATCGCCTTGCTGCCCGGGCCGCGTGCCCAGATGCCGACGTCCTCGCCACCGTGCGATTCGGACTTCATCGGCACCAGTGCTTCCTGCATGTAGTCCGGATGCTCGGTGTCGACCTCGCGCAGGTTCGGGCGGCCGTTGGCCGGTTCGAAGCTGCTCGGGTTGTGCGGGTAACGCTTCGGGCCGGCCGGCTGCTGGTTGCTGCTGCCGGTGTGGCCCGGGCCGTTGGCGTAGCTCAGCGTGGTGTACGGCTGGCCGGTGCCGTCCAGCGCGTAGTCCAGCTTGCCGGCGCCGTCTTCGCCGCCCTTGTCCTTCACCTTGCCCAGGATCGGGTTGCCACGTGCCGGGTAGCCGACGAAGTTCAGCGTGTGCGAGTGGTCGGCGGTGACGATGATCAGGGTGTCGTCGGCGGAGGTCAGTTCGTTGGCCACGCGCACTGCGTCGGACAGGGCCACGGTCTCGGTCAGTGCACGGTAGGCATTGCCGCTGTGGTTGGCGTGATCGATGCGCGCGCCTTCGATCATCAGCACGTAGCCTTCCTGGTGCTTCGACAGATTCTTGATCGCTGCGGCAGTCAGTTCGGCCAGGCTCGGCTCGCCGCCCGGATCCTGCGGGCGCTCGTACTCGTAGCGCATGTGGTCCGGCTCGAACAGGCCGAGGATGGCCGGTGCGTTGGCGGCGGCGGCCAGCTGCTTGCTGTTCCACACGTAGGCACCCTGCGGGTGCGCCTGCTGCCATTCCTGCACCAGGCTGCGGCCATCCAGCCGCTGGCCGACCTTGTCGTCGTATTCCGGATCGCGCTCTTCCACGGTGGTGAATTCACCGCGGCCGCCACCGAGGGCGACCAGGGGGCCGCGGCCATAGCGTGAGGTCGACAGCAGCTGCTGGGCGATGTCCTTGCAGCCGGCCGCCTTGGCCGCTTCGGTCAGGTCGGTGTCGTTTTCCCAGTTGCGCTCGGGCGAGTGCGCGTAGGTGGCGGCCGGGGTGGCATGGGTCAGGCGCGCGGTGGAGACCACGCCGGTAGCCAGACCGGCGCTGTCGGCCAGCTGCAGCCAGGTCAGCAGGCCCTTGGACAGGCTGTCGGCACAGTCGGTGCGGCTGCCGGCGCTGACGCCGATCGCACCCATGTGGGTCTTCACGCCGGTGGTGATGGCGGTCATGGTGCCGGCCGAATCGGGCGTCTGCGAATCGGTGTTGTAGGTCTTGCTGAATGCCGTGGCCGGGAAGCGCTCCCAGGACAACAGGTTCTCTTCACCGGAGCCACCCTTCTGCTGGCCCTCGTAGATGCGCGAGGCGGCCACGGTGGTCAGGCTCATGCCGTCGCCGAGGAACAGGATGACGTTCTTGGCCTTGCCGGACATCGCACCGTTGGCGGCGGCCTGGGCGGCGCCACTGCGGTACCACCACTGCGGGGTCTCGCCGGCCGGGTGGGCGACGGGGTCGACGGCGACCTTGAGGCTGGCCGGGGCAGTGGCGGGGGTGGTGCTGGCGCAGGCGCCCAGCAGCAGGGTGGTGGCGCAGGCGGCCAACAGGGAGACGGAACGGCGCATGGACGCGGGGATCTCACAAACTGTAACGGGACGTTCATTATGCCCGCCCTCGCAAGGCACGCCGATGACACACTGATTTGCCGGTCGGGCGGTCGTTCCCCAGCCGTTGATGGGCTATCGTGCCAGCATCCCTTCCTTCCCTCTGGATTGCCTATGAAGCTGGTCTCTGCCTGGCTGCGGATTCCATTCTGGCAGCGCGTGGTCGGTGGCTTCGTGCTCGGCGCGCTGGCCGGCTGGGCGCTCGGCCCGGCCGCGGAAACGTGGTTCGGCCCGCTTGGCGAGCTGTACGTCACCCTGATCAAGATGATCGCCGTGCCGCTGGTGTTCTTCGCGGTCATCAATGCGATCTCCTCGCTGCACGGCCAGAAGTCGGTTGCCGCGCTCAGTGGCCGCACCTTCCTGTGGTTCGTGATCACTGCTGCGTTGGCGGTGTGCGTCGGCCTGGGTGTGGGCGCCGTGCTGCAGCCCGGCGCCGGTGGCCTGCAACTGACGATGGCCAGCAATTACGTGCCGCGCGAAGTGCCCAGCGTGGTGCAGGTGCTGCTGGACGTGGTACCGGCCAATATCTTCTATGCGCTGTCCGGTATCGGCACCAAGGTCAACGCGGCCGGCGAAACCGTGCTGGCCGCCGGCCGTGGCTCGATCCTGCCGGTGATCTTCTTCGCCGGCCTGGTCGGCTTCGCCATCGTCAAGCTCGGCGAGAAGGTGACCGAGGCGCGCAAGCTGGTCGGCCAGATGAGCGACATCATGATCCAGGTGACCCGCTTCGTGCTGGAAGTCACCCCGATCGGCACCTTTGGCCTGATCGCCGGTCTGGTCGGCAGCTACGGGTTCGAGAAGCTGCTGCCGCTGGGGCATTTCGTGCTGGCCCTGTACGTGGCCTGCGCCCTGCACATCGTGGTGGTGTACAGCGCACTGCTGCTGGCGCACGGACTGAACCCGCTGAAGTTCTTCCGTGGTGCGGCGCCGGGCATGCAGGTTGCGTTCGTCAGCTCTTCCAGCTTCGCGGCGATGCCGGTGGCACTGCGTTCGATCACCCACAACCTGGGCGTGAACAAGGATTACGGTTCGTTTGCGGTGCCGCTGGGCGCCAGCATCAAGATGGACGGCTGCGGTGCCATCTACCCGGCGCTGTGCGCGGTGTTCATCGCGCAGTACAGCGGTGTGCCGCTGACCCCTGAACAGTACGTGGTGGTGCTGATCGCTTCGGTGCTGGGCAGCTTCGGTACGGCCGGTGTTCCGGGTACCGCGGTGATCATGGCTACGGTGGTGCTGAGCGCGGCCAACCTGCCGTTGGAGACGATCGGCTACCTGTATGCCATCGACCGCATCCTCGACATGATGCGCACGATGACGAACGTGACCGGCCAGATGCTGGTGCCGGTGATCGTGGCCAAGGAAACCGGGCTGCTCGACCAGGCGGTGTATGACAATCCGTCCAGCAATGTGGGTGTGGACGACCCCGATCCGACGCCGCCACGCGGCTGAGGGTGTGTGGAGACGAAAGGCCCGCCCTGAACGGCGGGCTTTTTGTTTGGGAGCTGGCTGGCGCGGTGGCGGTCATGCCGGGTCTGGTAGAACCACGCCATGCGTGGATGGAGGCGGTGCCGACCAACGGTCGGCACCCACCAAAGGTCAGTACCCACCAAAGGTCAGTACCCACCAAAGGTCAGTACCCACCAAAGGTCAGTACCCACCAAAGGTCAGTACCCACCAAAGGTCAGTACCCACCAAAGGTCAGTACCCACCAAAGGTCAGT